>JBDTSH010000031.1:0-15873 GCA_039931245.1 Candidatus Saccharimonadota bacterium | reverse complement strand
ACAACACCGGCACCTAAAGCGCCCAGCGTCACGGCGCCACTGCCAGTGGTAAAGGAATTAGAGCCGGTAATACTAGTGGCGCCGTTGAGCGAAACTGCACCGGTGCCAGTGCCGAATGTACCAGCTCCGGTTTGGGCGAAGTTGCCGGTGTCAGTGATGCCGCCATTAGCAGTCAGCAACCCCGAAAGCGTGGTAGCTCCAGTGACAACCAGGGTGCCGCCAAGGGTGGTGGCGCCGGTGCCGACGGTTAAGGTGCTGGTGCTGGAAATGGCGACATTGCCATTGAATGTGCTGGCAGCAGCGACAGCCAAGGTGCCACTGAGAGTTGTAGCACCGGTGACACCGAGGGTGCCGCCAAGGGTGGTGGCGCCGGTGCCGACAGTTAAAGTGTTCGTGCCAGAGACTAACGTATTGCCATTAAGTGAAACTGCACCGGTGCCAGTGCCGAAACTGCCGCTACCGGTCTGGGCGAAGTTCGAATTGTTATCAACCGTGACGCCGCCGTCAAAGTTAGCTGCGCCAGTGGTGGCGGTCGTGCCCCCAAACGCGCTGTTGCCGGTGACACCGAGCGCGCCGCCAAGCGTAGTAGCGCCGGTACCGACAGTAAAAGTATTAGTGCCAGTAACGGTCGTTGCCCCGTTGAGGCTAACAGTACCGGTACCAGTATCGAAGGTGGTAGCCCCAGTTTGGCTGAAGTTACCGGCTGTCAAAATTCCCCCGTTAGCTGTGAGTAAGCCGGTAAGCGTGCTTGTGCCCGCGACGGCCAAGCTGCCGCCGAGGGTGGTGGCGCCGGTGCCGACGGTTAAGGTGCTGGTGCCAGCAATAGCGACATTGCCATTGAGGGTCGATGCAGCCGTAACTGTTAGCGAACCGCCCAAGGTCGCGTTACCGGTGACCACCAGTGCACCGATCGTACCGGTGCCACCAATGCTGGCATCGTTGCTAACAGCAAGCGCTGTGCCAGCAGCGCTAAATGTGTTTGCAGCGCTGAAGCTATTGGCTTGGTTGAGGTAAGCGACGTTAGTAAGAGTACCAGCGGTGTTAATGTCGAGGCCGCCAAGCTGTAATGCACCGATTGCATTTAAGGTTGCTCCTTGGATGTTGGCGGTCGTTGTGATGTTATTGGCGGTCGATATTGCGCCAAAGCCACTGACGATCGAGCCAGCAGCGAGCACGCCGGTGCTAGTGATGTTGCCTTGAACGGCGGTTGGCAAGGTTTGGGTCAGGCCGGGAATACCCGAACCGTTCGTAAAGAGGATCGAATCGGCCGCTGCCGCCGTTGATTGAATAGCGCCGGTACCGTTGCCGTAAAGAATGCCGTTAGCCGTAAAGGTCGTCGTACCGGTGCCGCCGTTGGAAACTGTGATATTTCCAGAGCTCAGCAAACCGCTGGCGTCTGACTGAACGACACCGGCGCCAAGCGAACCAAGCGTAACTGCCCCAGTCCCTGTCGTTAAAGTACGACTACCAGTAACGTTAGTATTCCCGTTGAGGCTAATCGCGCCGCTACCTGTGCTGAAACTCCCGGCACCGCTAATCGCAAAATTGCCGCTGGCTTGATTAAAGCCAGTGATACCGCTCAATGAGCCGCTGTTAATGACGAGTCCATTGATAGTATTACCAGAAGTAGCAGCGGTTAGGGCACCACTGGCTGTCAGTGTCGTCACTCCCGTAACAGCGCCGGCTGTCGAGATATTTAGGCCACTCGAAGCCAGGCTGAAGGCCGCCCCAGTATTACCGATAGCGGTGGTGGCGGTACCGGTGGTGTTAATGTTAAGTGCTCCGGTAATTGCCGAAGCCCCGTTGACCGATACGCCCCCCGAAAGTGTTGTAAGTCCGGTGACACCAAGAATACCTCCAATGGAAGTAGCGCCGGTTCCGACGCTCAGCGTGCTCGTCCCCGTGATGCTCGTGTTACCGTTCAGCGTAATTGCTCCGGTACCGCTACTAAAAGTGCCGGTGCCGGATTGGGTGATGTTGCCATTAGCCAAAATATCCCCGTTGGCCGTTAAGGTGCCCACAAAACTACCGGCCCCGGTGACAACAAGTGTGCCCGTGAAAGTTCCGTTGACGGCAGTTAAATTACCAGTGACATCAACCTTTGCGAGGACTGCCCCGACGCTATTTTGCAATTGCAAAAGATCAGACGTCTGACTGAGAGTTGCGGCTAGAACGGCGGTGGGGACCGTAGCGTTTGACGTTTGGACGAAGAAGTTAGCCGTCTGAGCTATGGCGGATTGGTTCTGAATGTAATTATTATTTCCACTACCTGTAGCGTAAGCAGCATTGGCTTGCCCAAGCGTGACGAATTCGTTATTGGCTGCCGCATCGGCACCGGCAACACGACCGGAAAAGTTGCCGACGACACCGGATCCACCCTGAACATCGAGTTTGAAACCTGGTGTCGTCGTGCCTATGCCGAGCTTACCGGCGAAGCTAGAGTCGGCGCTCGAGGCAACTGTTAAGTTGCCGGTGGCGCCAATACTAGCCACAATTGCATTGGATGAATCCTGTAATTGCAACAAATTAGCGGTCTGACTGGCCGACCCTTTAATGGTGGCAACGACGCTGCCAGCGGCATTGGCACCGGCATTGTTGACGGTTAGGTTGTGATCGGCAATTAAGCTTTGACCGGCCCGAACATTACCGTTTTGAGAATAAACAGCATCGCCCGATGCTGCCGTTGAGAATGCGCCCGAAGCACTGATGCTCGTCAAAACATTGCCACTATTGTCTTGGCCTTGAAAAAGATCAGCGGTCTGACCGTTAACGCCGCGGATAATTTGTCCGACAATATTGGTGGCGCTCGTCCCGATCACCAAACTAGCGCTAAACGGTCCAACCGACGGGCTTACATTGCCACCAACGTAGGCGGTGGCCCCGGTTTGACCGAGCCACACGGCACCGGCACTATTTACGGATACTAAGTTGGCGCCCGCAGAAGTGCGTATATCGAGAAGGTTGCCGGATTGGCTAGTACCAGCTTGGATGATGGCGGTTGTCACGCTACTGCTGGTCGTACCTTGGGCAAATAAAGTACTCTGGGTTGTACTAGCACCTTGCAGGGTTAGCAAACCGCTGTTAGTCGTGGTGTTCACACCCACAAAGCTGCCATTGTCGTAGAGTAAGCTGCTGCTAAGGTGGTTGCCACCGAGCGTATCAAACTTGGAAATGTAGTTTTGAACTCCCGCGCCAGTTATACCACCCCCCGAACCGACACAGTTTGCCAGATTCAACAAACAAACCTGATCGTTGCCGCCGGCGTTCGGCACGGTCACGGTGCTGTTGGCTGTTAAGACGCCGCTGACCAAAGTAAGCCCATAATTACTCGTCGTGCCATCGCTCAGGATTAGATTGCCTTGGGTGACCGTGCCGCTGCTGGCAATTCGACCAAGTGTCAGCTGCGATCCGTTGGCGCTAAAAGCTGCGTTGATATTGCCATTACTGTCTTGGAGCTGGAGCAGATTGGCGGTCTGACTGACACTACCCTGCACGAGTGCTCCGACCATGCCGGTTGCAGTAGTGTGGATCTCTAAGTTGGAGGCACCGCTCGGCGACGTTGTGCCAGCGGCGAGTGTGCTGTTTGTGGCAATGTCACCATTGCTTGCCACCACGGCGAGCTCGGTACCAGCTGAATCTTGGAAGCTGATAAGGCTGCTGCCACTCGCCGGAGTGGCGCCAGCTTTCACAATCATTGCAGGCACCGTTGCACTAGTAGCCGCTTGAACAAATGCGCCGACTTGGCTGGCGTTACTGCTGACGACACTCAACAGTGCACTATTGGTGGTCGTATTCACGCCGATAAAGCTACCATCGTCGTAGAGCAACGATGAGGAGTTGATTGAGCCACTGGTGTTAAAGCGGGCGACGTAGTTGATAGTACCGGCACCAGTAATGCTGCCGCCGGCACCAGCACAGTTGCCGGTGCTCAAACAAATCGTGGCCGTAGCGACAGACACAGCCGGGAGATGGTAGACAGTGCTTTGGGTCATAGTGTCTTGCACCAGGGTGCCGGTAAAGCTCCCGCTCTGGTAGTACAACTGTCCGTTCACGTCAATGCCACTCAGGGCCGCCGCCGAAGCGTCTCGGAACTGGAGTAGATCGGCGGTCTGCCCAGTGAGCGCCTCGACTATGCCAGCAACCGAACCAGTGCTAGTGCTTTGGATGTTGAAGTTAGCGGTAGATTGCAGACTCGTACCGTTCTGGATATAACTGGTGCTACCGCTGAGACTAGCGAAGCCACAAGCAACGCTATTAGCGAGACAAACAGTCCCGCTCGCATCGGGCAGCAAAATGCTGTTGCTGGCTGTAGGCGTCACAAAATCTAGCTTGGTGCTATTGGCCCCACTGACGGTCGAGAGTTGACCGGCACTAAAAGCGTACGGAACAGCTGTTAACTTGAGACGGGGGTTCATTTCGCCGTCGTAGCTTGTGGTTGTGGTGGTGCCGCCGATGTTCATGGTGATGTACATGTCCTGTGACCAGTTGATGGTACCAGGGAATGCGTTCGTGGCACCGAGGTTAACGGTCAAGTAACCGTTAACGACCCGAATCCGGTGATCATTACCAGCCCCCGCGGCGTAGACGTCACTTTCGGTCCACAGCGCCGATCCGCCCGAGCTGACGTTATAGAGCTTGAACTGAACATTATAGTTCCCATCGAGGGCGATTGCCCCGTTGCTACCCTCGAGCCTCGCTTGGAAGTTGACGGTGTCGCCGGTGGCGGCAGCCGAGCTGGCTGGTCGTAGCAGTGAGCTACCAACGGCAAAGATCAGGGCTAGCCCCATGACACTGGCGAAAGCAATTCGGCCTACCCGGCTGGCGGTGGCTGTGCGACGAATAATTCGCGTGCCCACGCGCGTATAAGAATACACAGGGGTGAAGCCGGAGCCCAAACCGCCAACAACCAACACTTTGAAGTTCGTGCCCAGCTGCGCGCAACTGCGCGTATAGACAATTACTATGGTCGCTATAGCACTAGCCCAGACAGCAAAAAGCACCCTCGAGGATTTGGACCTCAGGGTGCTTCTATGCAAGGTAACTGATAATTTATGTTTTGACATTTGTTTGAAAGTTTTGGTCTTGGTTGAACTTTTCCAATTTTTGTTTGGGTCTTCCCAGGGATTGTTTAATTCGCTCCCCAGAAAAACCCATTTTGGTTTTAAGTTTTAACCAATTTGTGTTGGTTAGGGCTAGTGACTTTTTTGACGCCAACCCTATGCTCACTAGTATCTGCCTGCTAACAGGTGTAAACAAGACTTTTTTGAACAAAATTTATACCCAATATGTTGGCCAGGAAATAACAGAATTACTACACTTATCGTTGCTATCCTTACTACAATAGCTTCAAATATACTGTAAATCTGTCCTCTACCCTATAAAAACACCCTAAAAATTAACTTAAGAATGTAGCTATAATTACTACTAATAAATTTCTGATCCAATTTTATCCACAAGCAGCTTGTTCAAATCATAGTTTATTGAGCGAGTTCGTGCGCCCAGTCCAGCGCGGTGGCTTTTAGAAGCTGCTCATTTGAATGGTTAAAAAGTTTGAATGCGGGACATGGGCTAACTTTTGATAACTAAAAAACGCCCTGCCGGGCGCTTTTCTGGAAAGATTTAACGTTAAATCTAGGCAATGCTAGTGATCTTGAGAATCGTTTGGTGTTGACGGTGGCCCCTGACGGTGTGCACACGCTTCTTTGCCTTATAGCGAATACTGGTGACCTTATCGGCCTGGACGTCCGTACTTACCACTTCAGCAACGACGCTCGCCTTGGCGACGCTCGGAGCGCCGACCTGAACTTTGTCGCCATCAATTACCAAAAGAGGTTCAAAAGTAACGTTCTTATCGTCGGTTTTAAGAAGTTCGACCTTGATGGTCTCACCTTCAGACACGACGTATTGTTTACCACCGGTTTGAATAACTGCTTTTTTCATACTTAGACAATATTAGCAGATATATCTATCTCTGTAAACCCTCTTACAGGCGGATGAGGGGTTAGAGAGCTGGCCAGCATAGTATTCTCAAAGTCATAAGGTTAGCCAGCTCAATACTTAGCGGTGCCGCTTCGCCTTAACGCCGTGACTAATCACAGAAGTACAGAGAGAGCCAAAGAAAACAATCTTTTGCCGAGTAAAGCCGATCGCCAAGTTGCGTTTCGAAACGAGGAGTTAGGGAGCACAAGCGAGAAAGGAGTTCTGCCGACATAGCAATGAGCTCCTGATCGACCCCACGCAAGGCCTATACGGCGCTTTATTCTTCGTTGCCCAATGAAAACTAAGTACCCAGCAATTAACCCCACACAGGAATGTACATGTGTAAGTACCTCCGGCAATTGTCATCGTAGCCTGCGCCGGAATGACAAACCTTTAACTAAGACGCGTCTAGCCTAGAGGATCTTAGCAGCTTTTTTGAGCTTGATGCCAAGAGTAGATGCACCTATTTTTACAACAGTTGCGTATGAATCACCCAATTCGCCACAGTTAAGTGAAGTAGCTAGTGTCTCCTGCTTGATGGTATCAGCGAGACTGGTCGTTGTAAAAACTGCCGATACGTCAGCGTGATCGCTGCCCAATTGCAATTCAATTCGATCATCGACTTCTAGACCGGACGCCTTACGGGCACTCTGAACATTGCGGACAATCTCACGCATGATACCTTCGAGCTTGAGTTCGGTTGTCATGTCCATGTCGATGACAACCGATTTCGGGCTGACTTTAAGATTGCCAAATAGTTTGTGCGAACCCAGCTCGTCCTCGCTACCCAGGCGAGCTTCCTTAACGTTGAGTTCTTCGGCCATGATCTCTTGCATGTAGTCGCGGTGCTCGAGTTTTACCACTTTAAGCCACCCAATAGCGCTCTGTAACGGTTGGCGGACTTTCAGCCCTGCCTTAGCTCGTTCGGCTAAGCCTTCAGTGATTAGCTCGCGGGTCCAGTCCATCGAGGCTAACAGGGCCTCGTCGACTTCCCCGTCACTCCGCCAATCGCACAAATGTACGCTTTCACCGTCTGTCAGCTGTTTGTAGAGCTCTTCAGCCAAAAAAGGCGTAAACGGAGCCAAGATGAGGCTTAAGCGCGTCAGTACGTAGTGTAGCGTGCGGTAGGCATCGTTCTTATCATTGTCGTCCTGGCTCTTCCAGAAGCGCTTGCGCGATCGGCGGACATACCAGTTAGAGGCATCGTCTATAAACGGCAGGACCGGTTTGAGGGCGGCGGCGATATCGTAGCCTTCCATATGGGAATCAACTTCTTTAGCCAGCTGGTGAACCCGACTGACAACCCATTTATCTAGGGGATGGCTCAGGTCGGGACTTGGGTCACTCAAGTCACCTTGCCACTCCCAGCCATCGACCGAAGCGTAGAGAGTAAAGAAGTCGTACATGTTCCAAACCATGCTCAGCTTACGGGCAACGTCGGCGACGTCTTTGTCCTGGAGCGCAAAGTCTTCGCCGCTCAACAGCGGTGAGCTCAGCAACAAATAGCGAAGGCTGTCGGCGCTGTATTTATCCATGAGTTCGTTAGGATCGGTGAAGTTGCCAAAGCTCTTACTCATCTTACGCCCGTCGTTACCGGCAACGGTACCAGTGACGATGACGTTTTTGAACGCAGCCTTACCGAACAGCCCGACCGATATAGCGTGCAAGTAATAAAACCAAGCTCTAACCTGGCCGACATACTCAGCGATAAAATCACCGGGAAAATTCTGTTCGAACTTCGCAACGTTTTCAAACGGATAGTGGAATTGGGCGAACGGCATACTACCGCTCTCGAACCAACAGTCCAGCACCTTGTCGATACGCTCGTAGGCAATTCCATCTATTGTAAATGTGACATCATCAATCCATGGTCGATGATAATCTACCAGCTCTACCCCTGATAGCTCTTTGAGCTCGGCGTAGCTGCCGACAACTTTTATGTGCTCCGTTCCATTGTCACCTTTACCTTTCCAGACCGGCATGGCCGTGGCCCAGAAGCGGTCACGACTCATGTTCCAGTCGGGTGCAGTCTCGACCGTCTTCTCGAAGCGGCCGTGCTTAATGTGATTAGGAAACCAGTTGATAACAGCGTTGTTCTGTTCGAGCATCTCGGCACGCTGACCATCGATGTCCATAAACCAGCTCGGGTGAGCGCGGTACATAAGCTTAGTGCCACAGCGGTGGCAATGCGGGTAGCTGTGCTGGATGTAATTAATGCGCCAGACGACGCCCTGTTCGTGCAAATCTTTGGCGATCTGTTTGTTGATATTCCAAACCTGTTCGCCCGCCCAAGGACCACTATTGAAAAAGCCGTTCTCATCGATATCAAGAACGAAGGGAAACCCCTTTTCTTTAGCCAGAGCATAGTCTTCTTCACCGTAGGCGGGGGCCAGGTGGACGATTCCGGTACCGTCTTCCATAGTGACATAATCGGCGTGCCAAATCTTGTGAGCGTTTTCACCTCGGTTTGCAAACAACGGTTCATATGACTGGCCGACCAGTTCCTCTCCCTTGAATCTCCGTAGTATTGTGTACGGAACAACGTTGTGTTTTTCATCTTGTAAGGCTTTGTCGAGCATGGCGCTGGCGAGGATTAACTTGTCTTCGCCGACCTGCACCTCCGCATATTCCTCGGCCGCGTTAACGGCCGCGGCAGTATTAGCCGGTAAGGTCCAGGGAGTGGTTGTCCACGCTAGTAGTGAACTGTCGCTGTCGACCAGCTTGAGCTTCACGTAGACCGATGGATCTGTCACGTCCTGGTAGGAGTTGTCCATGGCGACTTCAGATTTGCTGATCGGTGTGGCATCACGAACACAATACAGCAGAACCTTTTCACCTTCATAGATTTTGCCCTTGTCGTAGAGTTGCTTAAAGGCCCACCAAACCGATTCCATGTATTCTTTATCCATGGTTTTATAGGCGTTCTTCATATCAACCCAGCGGCCAACTCGGTCAATCGTGCTATCCCAGAGATCGCCCGTCTGCACCATGTTCTCGCGGCATGTCAGAATGTAGTCTTCTAAGCTGATCTTAGTACCGACGTCGCGCTTATCGCGAATGCCAAGCTTCTTTTCGGTAAAGACTTCAGCCGGCAAGCCGTGGCAATCCCAACCCCAACGGCGCTCCACGCGTTTGCCTTTCATTGTCCAATAGCGTGGCACGGCGTCTTTGACGATACTCGACAGCAACGTCCCGTGATGTGGCACACCTGTGATGAAAGGTGGCCCATCGTAAAAGACGTAAGAGTTGTCAGTTGGCCGAGTTTCAACGGACTTCTCAAACGTCTTGTGCTCTTTCCAGTACATAACCAGGTCCTTTTCGTAGTCGATGGCTTGGCGGCGGGTACCTTTATTAAATTTCATAGTGGCTCCTTGATATTGTGGTACTTGATAAGACATAAAAACCGCTCGTCCTGAATGATCAATTCTTGATCAGGACCCGAGCGGTTCGCGAGGGTGGTACCACCTGAATTTCCAACTCCCTAAGGGCCAGACACTTCATTCACCAGTCACGATGGTGGGTTCGTCAGAGTCTACTGAGCAAGTATGGATAACCGGCCGTTCTGTCTGCTCCGTTCCCTGCCGATTGAGGCGGGGATTGCGGTGGATAGCCGCTCAACGGATGTACCAAATTGTAAATTCATTATATCACGGTGATAGTCCCGGCGAAAAGCACTCTATTGGCGGCTAAACACTACCCGATTGTTGACGTATGACTAGGCGTACGCATAGGCGGCGACTTCGTTCATTAGGGGTAAAATTTGCCCTTGCCAAGCACGAATGATACCGCCGTCGTCACGCAGCACGAGAATCGTCGGATACTCTACAATATCGTATAAGTTGGCCGTGGCCATGCCCTCTCGGCTGTCAATGTTGACGACTTCTATTTTGCCGCCATGCTGCCGGGCTTGGTAATCGTGAATAAAATCCTCAACAATACGGCCATGTTCAGAGTTGGGGCGATAAATTACAAGCACTTTCATAGCATTAGCGTATATCCCTTGCCTCTTTCGGTCAAGTTGAGCTAATGCGTTGCCACCGTTTTCGCGCCGATCTTTATGTACCAAAATATTACTGAGTGGCGACCGATGTTTTGTCTTGGCTGACGATACGCCAGCTAGTCGTTGTCTTTTCAACACAGCCAACCAGGCCAAACAGAGCATTGCCGGTCTGCGTCAAGACAACTTTTATGGTGGTGGCGCGCTATGAAGGTCTCTGGATTGCGTAATATACAACATGACTTATATCCATCGGCAGGTTCGCTAGGTTCAACTTTATCACCGTATCATATTGCAAATCACAGCTCGAAACTTTCCTGTCCTCAGGATAACAGTACTTTGTTATTCTAATTTTAAGTGAATAGTATGAGCCTGACGTTGTTTTTTTTAAGATGCTCGGATCACATACGCAGCAGTGCCGGGTTGTCTAATGCTGCCTTATACCAGTCAGGATTGGAGCTTGGCTGGAGTCATTACTATCGGCGCACGACGTTGCCCCAGTCCAAATACGACGAGCTGCATCGTGCCCACTGTAGTAAGATGATGTCTCTACCGCAGTGGTTAAGTAGTGGCTAACTGTCGTTACGACATTCTGGGATTTCCGCCAGCACATCTTACTAGCTGTACGTTTTCTGATGAACGCCAACATCGGCAAGTCCCACCCTTGGCAATAGTAGCCTCCTACTGTCCGATTGTGGTGCCACCATAAAAAGTAGTGCCGCCACCGATATTGACATTAGTTTGGGTGGCTGGCGCGGTCGTAAACGTCCCAATACCCGATGCCCCGCTAAACGTACTAGTCCCAGCCGGATCAATGGCGTAAGCCCGCCACCAATACTGGGTATTGGCACTGAGGGCGGCCGCCTGGTAGATATGGATAGCTGTTTGACCGCTGGAGTAGGCCGTGGCACTCTGTTGGCTCTGGGATGCCCAGCCAGTCTGGGAACTGGTTTCGTCAATCGTCCGGACAATGCTGGAACAGTTACTCGTCGAGCAGACGTCAATCTTGTACCGCAAGTAGTCGTTATCGACGTCCGTAGCATACAGCCGAAATTCGGGCGTCGCGGAAACACCGGTTTGGGCGGCAGCTGGCAGCGTCAGGGTCGGAGCCGGTGGCGGTTGGTTGGTCGTAAACAGACGGGTCGTGGAATACGATCCAAAAGTATTGCTGCCGCCTGGGTCAATGGCGGCAGCCTTCCAGCAATAGGTAGTGTTGTAGCTCAAAGCGGCCGCCTGGTAGGTGTGACTCGCCAAGGTTGATCCACCGAGCGTGCTGCTTACTACGTAAGCCGTACTTGTTTGGGCGTCCTGCCCGGTCCAGCCGGTTTGGGAGGAGGTCTGGTCAATCGTACGTACCAGCGTCGAGCAATCGCTTTGGTAAACGAGGATCTTGTATTGAGCGTAGGCGTCGAGGACGTCCGTCGTCTTGAGCGTGAAGGTGGGCGTGATGCTAACGCTTATTGCTCCACTGGCTGGCGCCGACAGTGTCGGGACGGCCGGTGGCAGTAAACTACTATTTACCGTGACATCAGTAATGGTGCTGGTGCCGCCACAACTTTGGTCGTCTAGAGTTAGGATTAGCCGGACGTAGCGTGTGAGAGTCACATTTGAAAGCGCATACGTTAGTCCCGGCATTGAGTCTTCGTAGACAGTGGCGGGCGTGCCGAAAATACCATTGGTGTCAGCGACGGCGTACTGAAGTTTGACCCCGCACGGCGCTGTGCCGTTGAACTGGATTGAGTCCACGCTGTCGACTACCCTGCCCAGATCGACCACGCGTTCATAATGGGCCACCTGAGGCAGAGCGGCGATGGCGAGGTGCTGGATGTCGTTTTGAAGAGTGCCGTTTGTACCCCCGATGATGTAGAGGTAGCCATTATAGACGACGGAGGTGTGTAATTGGCGAGCGGTGGTGAAGGCGAAGGTTTGCTGGACACAGGTGCCGACCGAACCGTTGGTGTTTATGGGGCAGTATTGGATGTCGTTTAGGACGCCGCCGGCACTAGAACCCCCAATGATATAGAGGTTGCCGTTGTAGACCACGGAGGTGAAACGGCTGCGGGCGGTTGTAAAAGCGGACCCTTGCACCACACAAGTGCCGACCGAACCGTTGGAGTTGAGGGGGCAGTGTTGGATGTCGTTTAAGTAGCTGTTACCACCAATGATATAGAGGTAGCCGTTATAGACGACGGAGGTGTGTTCGGAGCGGGCGGTGGTGAAGGCGGCGGTTTGCTGGACACAGGTGCCAACTGAGCCGTCGGCGTTGAGGAGGCAATGTTGGATGTCGTTTTGGTAGGCACCGTTATTACCCCCAATAATATAGAGGTAGCCGTTATGGACGACAGAGGTGTGTCCGTTGCGGCCGGTAGTAAAGGCGGCGGTTTGCTGGACACAGGTGCCGACCGAACCGTTGGAGTCGAGGGGACAGTGTTGAATGTCGTTTAGGTTGCCGGCACCCCCAATGATATAGAGATAGCCGTTATAAACGACTGAGGCGTGACCCCACCGGGCGGTGGTGAAGGCGGCGGTTTGCTGGACCGTCGCGCCGACTATTCCCGTCGAAGTTGCAGCAGTTGTGCCAAGCAGAAGGTATTGGATGTCGTTTTGGTAGGTGGTTCCATCATAACCCCCAATGATGTAGAGGTAGCCGTTATAGACCACCGAGGTGTGATAGGAGCGGGCGGTAGTAAAAGCGGCGGCTTGAACCGTGCAGGTACCTACTGAGCCGTCAGCGTTTATGGGGCAGACATTGATGTCGTTGCTGTAGGCTCCGTTATAGCCCCCAATGACGTAGAGATTGCCTCCAGAGACGATGGAGGTGTGGAACGAGACCCCAGAGGCAAGGGCGGCGGTTTGCTGGACGCAGGTGCCTACCGAGCCATCGGCATTTATGCGGCAGTGTTGGATGTCGTCGAGGTAGGATCCGTCATAACCACCGATGATGTAGAGGTAGCCGTTGTAGACGATGGAGGTGTGGCCTCTGCGGGCGGTGGTGAAAGCGGAGGTTTGCTGGACACAGGTGCCGACCGAGCCGTTGGAGTTTATGGGACAGTGTTGGATGTCGTCGAGACCGGCGCCCCCAATGATATAGAGGTAGCCGTTATAGACGACGGAGGTGTGGCCGTAGCGGGCGGTGGTGAAGGCGGCGGTTTGCTGAACACAGGTGCCGACCGAGCCGTTGGAGTTTATGGGACAGTGTTGGATGTCGTCTAGGGGGGTACCACTATTGATACCCCCGATGACGTAAAGGTAGCCATTATAGACAACGGAGGTGTGATAGGAGCGGGCGGTGGTGAAAGCGGAGGTTTGCTGGACACAGGTGCCGACCGAGCCGCCGGCGTTTAGGGGGCAATATTGGATGTCATTGTAGTCAGTGGTTCCGTCATAACCCCCGATAATGTAGAGGTAGCCGCCGGAGACGACGGAGGTGTGACTGTAGCGGGCGGTGGTGAAGGCGGCGGTTTGCTGGGTAGTAGCACCAACAGCGCCGGTCGTGATGCCCCCTCGGCCGATCTGATTGGCCGTCGAGTAATCGATAGAACCATCGTCAGTACCGGCGGCGAAGTCGGCGGTAGTGGTGACGACAACCGACGGGTCGATACTGAGGGGATAACTTTGCTTACGGAGGTTGGTGGCGGTCAAAGTCAGGGTGGTACCAGTGAGCTGGTATTTCACATCCTGGAAGTTTTTGTGTCCCCTACTATCTAGTATATAGGGGGACGGGATAATGAAGGCTAAGGAGTCTTTGCGGCCATTCTTTTGGGCGGCTGCCAAAAGATCCTTGTCCGCTTGGTCGGTGGCCTGGACGTTGCCGAATAAGTTTGGGTTGGCACTGTAGAAGCCCACGCTGCCGTTGGGTAGGAGTTTGGCGGCTAGCTTGTCGCCGAGGTTGAGGGCCCACGACTTGGCGTAGGTGTTGCCGGGAGCGCGACCAAGGATGATGTCTTCTTTGATGCCGTTACGCTTGAAGGTGTAAACGTGGCTGGTGCTGAGGCCTTCGGGGTAAACGACTCTCCCCTGCTGTTGGCGGCCGGCACCGGTCGTAAATATTGGGGTCATCGTCAAGGACAGATCGCCTTGGGAGTCGCTAAAGGTTAGGCTATGGCGGCCGTCTTTGGCTAGAACGGCTTTGTAGGGGGTTTGGCCGGTGGCGTCCTGGGCGGCGGCAAGAACGACGCTCGTTCTAGCACTATGATCTTCAGAAACCCGATTATAACTAACCTCTGTGGCAGTTTCTTTGATTAGTTTGGCATTTACCGTACTACGAGTCACGAGCGTTAATTCGGTTTTTGATAGTGAATATTGCGCGTTATGGTAGAGCACAGATACGCCTATGGTAACGACTAGCAAACTCACCACAGCGAACTGACGCCAAACTGGACGAATAACTGCCGTGACATGTTTAACAATATTGGGAAGTACGGCATTTTGCTTAAATATTCTCAATTTGGTATTTGCTTTTATCATGGCTTAAATATCACATTCCCGCCGATATTGACGTTGCCCTTGATGTGAACTTCGTTGGGCGTGGAACTTGATTGCGTCGTAAACGTCCCAATACCCGATGCCCCGCTAAACGTATTAGTACCGGCCGGGTCGATCGCATAGGCCCGCCACCAATACTGGGTATTGGCGGCCAAAGCAGTGGCTTGGTATGCGTGAATGGCCGTTTGACCACTCAAATAGGCGGTAGCACTCTGCTGGCTCTGAGATGCCCAACCAGTTTGAGAACTAGTCTGGTCAATCGTCCGGACTACACTGGAGCAGTTACTGGTCGAGCAGACCTCGATCTTGTACTTAATATAATCGGATTCCGGGTCAGTAGAATAGAGTCGTAACTCCGGCGTAGTCGAAACGCCGGTTTGGCCGGCAGACGGTTGGCTCAAGGTTGGTGACGTCGGTGTCAAATTAGTAGTGAACAACTGTGTAGCCGAAAAACTTCCAAAACCGTTACTTCCTCCCGGATCAATTGCCGCTGCCTTCCAGCAGTAGGTGGCATTGTAGCTCAGAGTGGCGGATTGGTAGGTATGCGAAGCCAAAGTGGACGCACCCAAGGTGGTACCCAGCACGTAGGCCGTGGAAGTTTGGGCGTCTTGCCCGCTCCAGCCAGTCTGGGAGCTGGTCTGGTCGATGGTACGAACGAGGGTGCTGCAGTCAGCTTGGTAGACTAGGACTTTATACCGAACGTAGCTGTCCAATGCATCGCTAGATTTGAACTGAAAGAGCGGCGTCAAACTGACGTTTACGGCTCCGCTAGCCGGCGCCGACAGGGTCGGTGCGGTCGGCGGCAATAAGGTGTAGTTGACGGTGAGATCGGAAACGCTGCTGGCACCGCCACAACTCTGGTCATTGAGGGTAATAATTACCCTAACGTATTGCTTCAGAGTTTGGCCGGTCAATGCGTAGACAGTGCCGGGCACGGCGTCGGGCGTCAAAGTAGTTAGTGATCCAAACGTACCGTTGCTGCCGGCGGTGGCATACTGGATACCGGCCCCGCAGGTGGCGGTGCCGGTATATTGGATAGAGTCGACAATATCCACAACCCTACCGATATCGATGACGCGTTCGTAGTGGGCGGCTTGGGCGGGGCCCTGGATAGATAGGTACTGGATGTCATTATATTGACTAGTATTATCATAGCCGCCAATGACGTAGAGGTAACCGTTGTAGGCGACTGAGGTATGTCCCTGGCGGGCGGTGGTGAAGGCGCTGGTTTGTTGGACGCAGGTGCCGACCGAGCCGTCGCCATTTATGGGGCAGTGTTGGATGTCGTTTTGGAGAGTACCATTGGTACCGCCAATGACGTAGAGGTAACCGTTGTAGGCGACTGAGGTGTGGCCATAGCGGGCGGTGGTGAAGGCGCTGGTTTGTTGGACGCAGGTGCCGACGCTGCCGTC
>JBDTSH010000030.1:0-4495 GCA_039931245.1 Candidatus Saccharimonadota bacterium | reverse complement strand
GGAGAGGGTGGTTAAATAGGCATACATAAAAAGGGGTATACAAGCATATGAGTATCGAAACTGGCGGCCTGACATTAATGAATAGGGAAATAGCCGGCAAGCATGCCCTCATAACCGGATCGGTTGGGGTCGATGGCATCGGCTTCGGTATCGCCCGTCGGTTAGCCCGCGAAGGGGTAAATATCACCTTGCACGGTTTTGGTGGTGACGTCGAACAAGCCAAAGCCGAAATTGCCGAATATGGTGTTGAAGTTGACTATAACGGCTCTGATTTAAGATACCCGGATCAAATTGAAGCGATGATGGTTGAGGACCGCGAAAAGTACGGCGGCAGTGACATATTAGTCCTCAATGCCGGTAAACAGTTTGTCTCGTCGATTCAAAACTGCCCCCCTGAGCAGTACGATGAAATTATTGCCATAAACCAGACAGCCCCTTGGCTGTCCGCCCACTATGCAATCCCCAATATGCTTGCGAAGGACTGGGGGCGCATCATTGTCACTGCTTCAGCCCACGCTTTAGTGGGTTCGGCTGATAAATCGCCTTATGTCATGTCCAAACACGCCGTCCTTGGTATGGTAAAAGCCGTAGCCCTCGAGCTGGCCGAGACACCTATTACGGCCAATGCCATATGCCCGGGTTGGGTACCGACGGCGCTGGTAGAAAAGCAAATCATGGCGAAGGCCGAGCGAGAGGGCTGTACCTCCGCGGAAGCGGCCCGGCTTATGCTGTTGGAAAAACAGCCTTCAGGGAAGTTCGTCATGGCTTCGCAAATAGGCGGAGCGGCCATCTATTTATGCTCGTCGGATGCGACTGAAACGCGTGGTACTGCAATCGTAGTTGATGGCGGCTGGACTGCTCGATAATTCATCGAGGGGTCAGGTTAGCAGCCAGTGAGGGGTATCGCTAGGAATTTACTACTGCTCGGCGGCGCTATAGTGGTCGGCGAAGCTATGCGACGCCCCCGAAACTATCACCGACCAGGGCATGCCCTATAAAGGCATCGATTATATCTGCCGTATAGTCGGCCCGCGACATGGCGAACATATGGCCGCCGGCTTCGACGCGAACCAGATGCGAGTCAGCTATCCGGCCGTGGAGTATTTCGGAATTTCGAAAGGGCGTAATTGGATCGTCCGATCCGCCCATCACTAGGGTATCGGCTTTGATGTGTTTGATTTGATTGGCCAGGGACGACCAGGCGCTCAGGAAAGCTGCCCCGTTTTGCCGTCTATACGATCCGGCATCGACTTCATGGGCAATCTCGAGGCTTTCAATCAAGTCGGGATTATCGCGAAAATCACCACCGTAAAGTTTGCTCCCGATTTCCCGTAAGCGTTCGAGCGAACGGCCGGGCCGCATCATGGCGAGCATGACCGACGGTGAGATAGTGCTGTAGGGAACGCCGCCGGGTAGCGTTGACAGCAGGCCGAGCTTCCTCACGCGGTCAGGATAGGTGACGGCGATTTCTTGGGCTAAGATTCCCCCCCATGAATGACCGATGACATCAATGGGGCGTCCGTCGTCCCACTCTTCGTCAACGGCCTCTATCAACAATCGTCCATATTCGCTCATCGTTTTGGCAGAACCGAGCTTGCCATGGGCTTCGCTGGTGTCGAAACTTGTCGCCGTGAGGCCGCGGTCATGGAGGGCTCGCGCCGTTAGTTTTAGAGAGCTGACTTTGCCGCCAATACCGGGTATCAGAACTAGTGGGGCTGTTTGTTTCTGAGAATTGCTTTCGAAACCGCCGATAACGGTACCGTTTAGGCTAGTGTGCGTGATCCAAGTCGCTTCAGTTGATTTAATCATAAATGTGTCAAATCATTGTTTATTTACTCTGTATTAAAAGTTAGTGTACCTCCTTTAATCGCAATGAGCAAGCCGCCAGCCGACGGCTGATGAGAGCTGCCGATAAGCGATTACTAGCGGCTTAGCCTCGGGTTGGATAACCCGAATTTACCACGACTGACGACAGGAAAAAGAACGGTTCACTACGATTTGGTTCGGCATCCGACAGTGGAATATGGCAGACTCCATAGCAAGGTGGCTATACCTCTTTTTTGAGGGGGAGGGGGATAAACATACTCGTTCGTCGTTGGTATGCCTGATAGGCGGGGTTGGGGGAGTACTTCTTCTCCAACAGCGGGATTCCCGAAACTTTTAATATCAAAAATGTGATAAGCGCCGGGCCGACAAGACCGAATAATCCATAACTGTTGCCCGCTGCCATAATTCCTATCGCCCACCAGAGGGTCACTTCTCCGAAGTAATTAGGGTGTCTGGTGTAACGCCATAAGCCGCTCTGCATAACTTTCCCTTTATTTCCGGGTTTTTTCAAGAATTTGGCAAGTTGACTGTCACCGACCACCTCAAACCCAAAACCTACCGTCCAAAGAAGTAGTGCCAAAGCGAGAAGGGGCGTCATGCCTCCATGGGCATAGGCGTCGATCAATAGCACCGGTGATACGATGATGAGCAACAATACACCCTGTAGGATAAATATCTGAAAATACGAACGAACATAGAGCCATTTCCCCCAACTATCTCGCCGGATGCTATAACGAAAATCTTCGGGTTTTTTCATGTTTCTCCGACCGATGTGCAGACTCAGTCTAGCTCCCCAGATACATATCAATACGAAGACTAGCATTGCGGGGACTGAGGTATTATCGTTGAAAATTAAACCTGTCAGACTGGCAACTATAAAACCAGAACCCCACGCTACATCAGCGATATCGTTCCGCTTGATAATCATCGAGATTATAAACACGACGGACATATAAAGCCAGATTATCAGGCCAGTCAAAGTTAACGTTGCAATAAGTTGGTTAAACATAGTTACGTCACAAAAGTTTTAAGCAAAACAACCGCGACAGTAGCGACGGCAGCCATTAGTAGAGTCCCCCACACCATATCAACAGCCGTCACTATGACTGGCCAATTTTTTAAAGTCGCGTGATTAGTGAGATCATAGGTGGCATACGTGACCAACCCAAAAAATGCTCCCGCGCGAGCAATATTCATTAAGCTGTCCGAAACTTTCCACCCGGGATACACCACGAAGAGGGTGACTCCTAAAACGAATACTAAATAGAAAGCCACGGTCGCGTACCAGTTAGGTTTGTCTGCCATAATAAACCCGACGTGTTTTTTATAAAACGTCGGAGCAATCAGTCCCAACCAGGCGGCGTCGAGAACCGCCATCGTGACGAGTGAAGTTATGTAGGCGTAGATATATCCAACCATACAATTAATATATCATGCGGCCCACGTATAGAGCCGGGGTTATATTCAATAATAAATCCCCAGCAAAGGAATCATTTTGCTGGCGTGGCTGCAAATATTTACCAAGCCAGTATTGACGTAGCCCCCCAACTGAGCGTGAGGCAGAACTTCTCACCTGGCCGATAGCTTGCCCAGCTGACTTTGGCCTGGTACTACTTGTAGTAGACGAAAGCGCCGAGTTAAGTTGAAACTACTAGGACGTAGCCAAAACCCGACCGATAATCGGCGCGTTTCTTATGAAGGAATGTTGCTCCAATAGTTCTAAAACAGCCTGAGCAACTTCCTGTCTGGAGACGAATGGTTTCGTGGGCCCGTTGGCGTGCAAGCTGAATTGTCGTTTCCGGCCAGCGGTGAGCTTTAGGACTCTTATAATAGTCCAATCTAACTCACTATTTTTGAGTACTTCAACGTGGTTTATGCCGTCGACAACCCTTTTTGGATCGATAATGTCGATGCTCATGTTTAATATTCGATCAGTCAGTGTAATCTTGTCATTTGGGAAACGAACGCCTGTACCCGTTAAACTAATTATTCTTTTCTGATTGAGTTTATCCATGGCCGAGACAATTACTTTCATTGCATTGGTTTGGACGTCCGCCGGTGACCGACGGGAATGGCCAATAAAACTGACGACAGCGTCCTGCCCTAGTATTAGCTTAGTTACCTCAGCCTCCTGCGTCGCATCACATTCTATGAAAGTTAAGCCGGGGGTGGCCACAAGGCTGCGATGTGTATGTATCCCCGCCCGCACCTGATGGCCCGCGCGAAGGGCAGCTGCCACAAAAGCTCGACCAGTTCGTCCATTTGCTGCTATGACAGCAATTTTCATAAGATCATTCCCCCTTATTCATATATTTCTACTATCATACGCCCAATGGAGTAAAGCCTGGCGCTGGCGGCGACGGCACGTTTGATCTCCGGGATAGCAGGCCTTTTTAAGCTGGCCGATGTGCCGACGCATCGCTATCCAGCGCTTGATCTGTCTTTCGTCTTCATCGATTAATCGTCGACCCATGTAATAACGGCAATACCATTGGAACCAACCCTTCGGGTCATCTTCATAAATCCAACCCTTTGCTCGCCATACTTTTAAAGGTTGACTGGCCAGTATTTCGTAATAGTTGCAATGGGGGTCAGCGCCATGATCACTTAGCCGAGCATTTTTAAACCAATCGGACGGGAATTCATCTCGGCTATCGTTGAGATATGA
>JBDTSH010000029.1:0-13532 GCA_039931245.1 Candidatus Saccharimonadota bacterium | reverse complement strand
CAAGGGTTTACTCATAAGCGGGATACAGCTATACTAATCTGTACTAGATGGATAGTTCAAGATTTAAAACGCGGAGAGAAATACAAACACAACGTCAAACAATCGACGGTTTTAGAGCTAACAAAATTCAGACTTCTTCGGCGACGGCACCACTTCTGCCGTTCGGCCGTCAGCCCCTGCCGCTGCGACGGGATTCTCCTATAAAGTCTCACCCTATTATCCTATCGCAGCAACGTCTTAACAGTAATGACATGCGTCGCGTACAGTCAAACCCGAACTTTTCTATATCGAGTCCGGAGAGTATAAAAACACCGGCCCGCCGCTTGCCAAGAGTCGACATGGGCCTGCCGGGCGATACCAGTCCAGAACAGAGGTTCGCACCACTTATTCGCGGTCGCAAATGGGCGTCATTCCGTCGGCTAGCGTTCCGTGGTGTCGCGACAATGCTCATCTTATTAACCGGACTCGGTGGCTTACTATTTTCGCAAGGTTATCTCAAATTGCATAAGGTATTTAAGGGCACTTCTGTCTCAGCCGCGGCACTTAAGACTAATGTCGATCCAACCCTACTCAAAGGAGAAGGCGATGGGCGCATCAACGTGCTCCTGCTCGGTCGCGGCGGCGGATCCCATGACGCTCCAGACTTAACCGACACCCTTATGTTGGCTAGCATCGACCCTATCAACCATACTTCGACTTTGCTTAGCATACCGCGGGACCTCTGGGTTGACGTGCCCAGCCATGGCGCTATGAAAATAAATGCCGCTTGGGAAACGGGCAAGTATAAGACTCTCGGCAAAATCAGCAATGATAATAGTAATCCTCAAGCAGTTCAGGCAGGATTTGATTTAGTTGATCAAGCGGTTGAAAATGTTATCGGCGTGCCAATACATTATAATATGTTGCTGGATTTCCAAGCTTTTCGTCAAGCTGTTGATACGCTCGGCGGAGTCGATGTTAATGTTCCAACAGATCTAGTAGATCCAACCATGGCGTGGGAGAACGCCGGTAAATCTACTTTGGCTAAAGCCGGACCCCAAACCTTTGATGGCAAGCAAGCTCTCATATATGTACGTTCTCGCGAAACAAGCACCGATTTTGCTCGCTCTGAACGACAACGTTCAGTCCTGCTGGCATTAAAGGAAAAGGCTAAGAATCTCGGTACGCTTAGCAACCCCGTCAAGTTGGCTGGCCTGATGAGTGCATTTGGCAACAACGTGCAGACCGATCTAAGCCTGAACGACGGTAACCGCCTCTACAATATCTTTAAGGACGTTACGCCCACAAACACTAATTCGATTGGGCTGGGTGACGCCGGTAAAAACTTGATCACCACCGGTATGATTAACAGCCAATCGACGGTACAGCCCAAAGCCGGACTGTTTAACTACAGCATTATTCAAAACTTCGTGCGCGGACAACTCAAAGACCCATATCTTGCCAAAGAAAACGCGAAAATACTAATTCTAAATGGAACGACCCAACCCGGTTTGGCGACCAGTCAGAGTGATCTATTAAAGTCGTACGGATACAATGTAATCGCGACGGGCAATGCTCCGACCTCTGGTTATGCCCACTCAATCGTCATTGATCTGAGCCACGGTAAGGACAAGTACACTAAGCACTATCTCGAGCAACGTCTAAATGTGACCGCCACAAACACATTGCCCGATCCTGCTATTCAGCAAAATCAAGCTGATTTTGTTATTATAGTAGGTAGCGATGAGACCTCTACTAGCCAAGGCTAAACCAACTGGTGGCATTGCCCACGTCCTGCACCTACTACTGAGGGTGATATTACCGATTGTCATATTCATACTCGTCCGGGCGAATTCAAACTTTGTACAGCTTGCGTTCAGCGTAGTGATATTAAGTAAATGGCGTATGTTCGCTGTACGACCTCGGTTCTGGGCCGCTAACATTCGCGCTAATGCGGTCGATTTAATAGTGGGGCTGTCCATCGTATTATTCATGGTCCACGCAGATGGTTCATCCGCCCTTCAGTTGATGTGGGCAGTTCTCTACGGTGTCTGGCTTATCTACATCAAACCGGCCAGTAGTATTCTGATGATTTCGGCGCAGGCCTTTACCGCCCAGTTGCTTGGGTTATCGGCCCTTTATCTTGCGTGGGCAGCCGGCCCACTGTATGGCATTACACTGTTAACGGGACTTATCTGCTTTTTGGCTGCGCGCCACTTCTTTGATGGCTTTAACGAACCTTATGCTCGATTATTCTCCTATATTTGGGGCTACTTTGGAGCCGCTCTGGCATGGCTGCTCGGACACTGGTTGCTATATTACCGGGTTGTCGCCCAGCCCACTCTGTTGCTCACGACTTTGGGCTACGGTCTGGCGGTCTTATACTACCTCGATAACACCGAGCGATTGAGTAAAGGGCTGCGCCGGCAATTTGTTTTCATTATGCTTGCCATCGTCCTAGTCGTTTTAACGTTCTCAGATTGGGGCGACAAAGTAGTTTAGTCAAATACTCGATAACGGAGGTTTATATGAATAATCCAGATGCATCTGAAAATACAAACACCGAATCAACATCAGAAGAGCACACTGTTACGAGCCGGCCGAAGAAGGCTGGCGTTAAGTCGGTGTCATTCTTTACCAGGAACTGGCGACCGTCGCGACTGAGCTTGCCAAGAGGTGAACGTAGGGGTGCCATCCTAATAGCGGCTGCCTTTGTGGCGATTGCGCTGCTGGGCGGTTTCGTGGGTGGTTACGCGGGGAGCCGTAATAGTAACGGACTGGTGGGATCTAGCCTATCCGGTCAAAAGAAGATTGTTAGCAGCCAAAGCCAGCTGATCAGTCAAATTGCTAGAAAAGTCGGCCCGAGTGTAGTCAGCGTCAATGTCAGTATTAACAATGCGAGTCCGTCACCATTCGGTGGTTCACCGCAAACCCAAGAGGCTGCGGGCACGGGAATTATTATTAGCGCCAAAGGCTTAATTGTCACAAATAGGCACGTAGTACCGGACGGGACAACTAAAGTAAGCGTTACACTTAGTGATGGTACGGAACTCAAAAATGTTAGCGTCGTTGGACGAACCGGCGCTAGCGATAGCCTCGATATTGCCTTCTTGAAGATAAATGACACTAAAGGGCATAATCTTACTCCAGCCGCAATCGGTGACTCGGCTAATGTCCAAGTCGGCGACGATGTGATCGCTATTGGTAATGCCCTGGGCCAGTTTCAGAACACCGTTACTAGTGGTATCATCTCTGGTTTCGCCCGCAGCGTTCAAGCCAGCAGCGGTGGTGGCAGTGATCCGTTCACCGGTTCAACTAGTGCAACCGAAAACCTCGATAATCTTTTCCAGACCGACGCCGCAATAAACGAGGGTAATTCTGGCGGCCCGTTGGTAAACCTCAACGGTCAAGTCATTGGAATCAATACAGCTATTGCCGGCAATGCTCAGAATATTGGTTTTTCGATCCCGATCAATGACGTTAAAGGTCTCATAAATCAAGTTCTCGACACCGGAAAGTTTGAACGAGCTTTTCTGGGTGTCCATTACGCACTAATTACGCCGGATATTGCCGATCAATACAAACTAAGTGTTCAGAATGGGGCCTTCATTGTGCCGGCTGCTGATCCATCACAGCCTTCCGTTGTGACTGGCAGCCCGGCTGAACAAGCTGGGTTACAAGAAAAGGATATAATCACTCAGGTCGATAAAAATATGGTGGATAAAACACATAGTCTGACGAGTCTGCTTGACCAATACCAACCTGGCGACAAAATTACTCTGTCGGTAATTCGTGATGGTAAATCTCAAAAAGTTGTCGTCACGCTCGCCGCCTTGCCAGCAAATTGAAAGCTAAATTGGAAATAAATGCGTCAATCCATAATGCTCGAACTTGACTGCGATAAAATTAGTATACGGGTAGGCGGGTGAGCTTACAAAAAATACTCACGACTGATTTTCTGACGGGCCTACCTATTTATGTGATCGGATAGTAGCTCGTGATTTGCGATAATATGCCAATATAAACCCTCCGTAAATAAGTATTCTGCTCGTCAAATTAGCCACTATAAGTGATCGAGTAGAGCAATAATCAAACTAGTCCGATTGAAGAGTGAATACTTGGATAAAGTCTTCGCTTATCTGTTGGCGGTAGTTACACATCTCGGCTATGGAGCGCAGCCCTTCGTGTTGGGGGGGTAGGGCCTCAGTTAATATATACAACGGCTTATGTTGCGATATATGTATATCGGCGAAAAGTGCTCGGTAGATATCTAGCCCATCGGGGCCTCCAAATAGTGCAATTTTCGGCTCGTGCAGCGCAGCGGTATTAATGTGGAACTCATCAGGAACATAGGGCAAATTACATAGTAGGATGTCATAGTTTTGGGCCGCTTGCTTTAGTAAGTCACTCCTAATGACCGGAATTGATAATGTGTGAATAACAACGTTAAGTTTTGCTACTTCGATAGCGCCCTGGTCGATGTCTAACAGCTCAACTGTGGCATCGGGTAGTTCCAGCTGTGCCGTAATTCCGAGAGCACCGCTGCCCGTGCCGACGTCTACGATGCGTGGCCGGGTCGGCAAATCGAGTGTCAAAAGTAGTTCAATCATCGTCTCAGATTCGGGGCGCGGCTGCAGCACAGCGGTAGTGATGATAAACTCCCGTCCATAGAATTCAGACTTTCCGCGGATGTAGGCTAACGGCATGTGCTGCGTACGTTGTCTAAGACAGGTAATGAGTACATCTTTGTCTTCGGAGGTAATTAGGGCTTCCGGATGGGCTAATATATACGCTCGGTCTTTGTGCAGTTGATCTTCCATAAGTACGAGCGTATCCAGTCGCGGAGTCGTAATTCCGGCGGCCAAAAGCTGCTGCGAAGCTGCGTGCAAAAATTGACCAACAGTCATGTTAGTCTCCATTGGGCAGCCGTTAGTTTTCCTTGCTAAGTAACTCGTATTCGGCAGCTTGGAGGTGCTCGATCAAATCGTCGATATCCCCAGCCAAAGCGGCAGGAATGTTGGATCGGCTATAGCCGATGCGGTGGTCAGTAATGCGATCTTGTGGAAAGTTGTATGTGCGAATTTTTTCTGAACGATCACCCGAACCAATAAGTTTTTTGCGTTCATCGGACAAATGCTTCTGTTCTTCGTCGGTTTTAATCGCCAGCAGACGGGCTCTCAGCACACTCATGGCTTTGGCCTTATTTTTGATTTGCGATTTTTCGTCCTGGTTGGATACGACTAGACCGGAGGGTAGGTGGGTGATGCGGACGGCCGAATCGGTCGTGTTGACACTTTGGCCGCCGTGACCGCCACTACGATAAACATCTATACGCAAGTCGCTAGGGTTGATTTCGATTTCTGACTCTTCGGCTTCTGGTAATACGGCCACTGTTGTCGTTGAGGTGTGTATTCTGCCTTGGCTTTCCGTGACTGGGACTCGCTGAACGCGGTGTACGCCAGCTTCGAACTTTAAATATTTGTAGGCGTCGGCGCCACGCACCGCAAAGGTGATATCTTTGTAGCCACCGACTTCATTGGCACTCTCACTCAGCAATTCAATCTTATAATGGTGCATTTCAGCCCAGCGGGCGTACATTCGATAAAGCTCGCCGGCAAATAAACTTGACTCGTCACCACCGGCAGCTGCCCTGATTTCAAATATGACATCACGCTCGTTGTTTGGATCTTGGGGGGTGAGCTCGGTCACTAAACGGTCGTAATTGATCTGGATTTTTGGCTCGAGCTCTGCTAGTTCGGTTTGCGCCATCTGCTGGATATCGCCGTCCGAACTGTTATTGAGCGCTTCGGCTTCGGCTTTGTCGTGCAAAAGTTTTTGGCGTTCATCGAATAAAGCAACGATTGTTTCCACAGCGGCACGGCGCTTGGCTAGTTTGGGATAATTTTTGTCACTAAAAATCTCGGGATCCTTAAGTTGGCTATCCAGATCGGCGAGTTCTGTGCGGTAGTGTGATTCTTTCTGTTCCATAATGTGATTGTTCTTACTGCTTAAGTATATACAAAAATCGTCGGAATGAACTGGTTCAATTCCGACGGTTTTAATGAGCTATGCTAGTTCGCAGATTTAGCAGCAGGTTTTGCGGTGGGCTTAGAGTTCTCAGCGCGAGTCTCGGCCTTCTCGATCTTTGCTTGAGTGCGCTTGACCAATTTCTGGGCAGCGGCCGCGCGCTTGCCCTTGTTGGCAGCACCAGCAGCGGCCCGGGCCTTAAATTTATCGACGCGGCCTTCAATGTCGAGAATACGCTCTTCACCGGTAAAGAAAGGGTGAGAGGCGCTGGTGATGTGGACTTTAACCAGTGGGTAATCTTGGCCGTCTTCCCAAGTGGTAGAAATGTCGGAAGCGACTGTCGAACGAGTCAAAAATTTGAATCCATTGTTTAAATCTTCGAACACAACTGGGCGATAGTTGGTCGGGTGTAAATCTTTTTTCATGTATATCCTCGTGCTCGGTTAACTAGCTGGTTAGCGGTGAGCGACGCCGCAGGCAACTTTTTATAAATCTAAATCAGTATACACCCCTGTTAACTCTCCGTCAACTGACGACGGTGCCTAGTCATTTGGAATTAAGCTCTACTGGTGCATTCAACCACGCTAATCAACGGGCGGTGGACTCCAAAATAGCCCGTGAAGGCCAGGGCGTTAGCGTGCATTCATACTCGAGACTGACCTAAAATAAATCCATAATAAACATTAGCTATATAAGCAAATTTATGCTATTATTAGTTCAGGAACGACAAAACAACAAAAAGATAAGCTAAAACCAAAATGACCGCAGAAAACCCATTCGAATCACATCCGATCTCGCCATATTCGTCAGGTAACGTGGTGCCGACGATGGGTCCGCCTCCAATCGTGGAGCATCGAAGCCTCTACCTTGATGCTCTGACCACGAATGAAGCAGTTAAAACGTATGAGCGTCAGTCGCTGGCGGTCGATGCTTACAATATCGGTCGGCTCGCTGTTGGTACAGAACTATATACAGCTACAACCGTAGGCGGACCAATTGAGATAGACTTGCCGACTCCATTTGAGCGTAAGGATCTCAGGCGTAAACTTGGAATTGATCTCGTGGAAGGTAAGTTTGGCACGACTGTGCCTAAAAGAACACAGTCTCTAGATCGAACCTTGAAGGTAGAACTGAAGCTTGCCTCAGAAGTTAAAACTGAGTCAGCGGCCACTGAGTATATTGAGGCAAGAACAAGTGAATTTGATTCATTTTTAAGTAAGCACACTGGAAGGGAGAATCAAGAGTTTACGTTTAAAAATCTCACGATTCCATCAGTTTTGCGGAATGCTAAGGAGCGTGACGGCTTGACAAAATCCTGGGTTGCCTGGTTAGCAAAAGGCGCAACCAAGTCTCAAAAAGAAAACTTTGCTCAGTGGTATAACAGTGAAGTAGTAAGCCTTTCGAATCCTGAGACTCGCCAACAGACAGTTGAAGCTATGAAACAAAACTATTCAAACAAGGTTGGTCAAGCGATGGCTGAAGGCTGGATTGACACGAAACACCAGAAGCACCTAGAGAGAACAGTAAAGAAAGCTAAGGTAAACTTTTTTTCTCCATTTAGCCAGACCGCTGATAGTTTCGGCGGTGCGAACTATACATCATTGTTTGAGAACAATTCAATAGTGTTGCCTATTGGCGCAAATCAAGAGGTGACTGTTCATGAATTTGGTCACTCTTTCGCGGGGGTTAATATGCCAGCATTTGAAAAATCGCTGGGCCTTGTAGGTGACAAGGGGATAGCGTTTGATCTCAGGACCACCAAGGCCAGAGATGCTTTGTTTACCACGCTAAACGAAGGCTACAATGAGCATATGGCGCAAGCTCTTTTGCATGGTTCTCCCGAGATCGTAAATCCTGAGTTAAGAAGCGAACGAGGACTAGAGTCTGACACGGCTTCAAAAGATTACGCCGCATTTCGGCACGTATACGGGGTATTATTGGGTGGTCCCGAAGGCGAGGGAACTGTCAACAAGGACGATTTGACGTATGTGATTTCAACGATGGTTGAAGGTGACATAAGTGGGTTTGATGAGTTTTTGACCAATAAATGGGGTGGTCGACCAATCTTGAAAGAGCTCTATGAGGCTACGATGGAAATGTTTAGTCAATCTAGCACGTGGTCAGGAGCAATTTATGCCGATAAACTTATTGCCACGCTGCAAGGCCAAGGAGTGCTAGAAGAAAATCGGCAGGTAGTTTAAACCCAATTAGTAGAGGCTACCATGATAGTTGAGAATGGCGGGGTGATCTACTTTTCGGTAGAACAATAGATATTATCGGAGTACAGATGGTTTTTTAGACATCCCAGACAAGCGTCATTATCTGTCACGTCTGTATGTTGGCCAACAATTAAGTTTCTCGCACTGATAGTTTCCGCCTCGATTGCCGGCAGTTGGAGCAGAATTGCCTTCCGTATCTGTTGCGCAATTAATCCGTATCTGTTAAGGTAGAAAGAGTAACAATTAATCAGTCTTGGGAATCATTCCTCTCTATCTCAACCCGTGCAGGGCAGGTGGAGCCCCCTTGACGAAGAGAAAGGATCAAACATATGGCGGTCGACGTCGATATTAAAAAATTATTAGAAGCGGGCGCGCACTTCGGTCACAAGACCAGCCGCTGGCACCCCAAAATGGCCCAGTATATCCACTCTAAGCGTGGTGGAACGCACATTATTGACCTGACAAAGACGGTCGTGAACCTCGAAGAGGCCCTCAACTTTATTACGGACATTACGTCTCATGGTAAGCAAGTTTTACTGGTGGGCACTAAACGTCAAAGCCAAGACATAATCAAAAAGCTAGCGGTCGACACTAACATGCCATATGTCACCGAACGTTGGCTCGGCGGCATGCTCACCAACAGCAATACTATCGGTGGTCGCGTGAAGCATCTGAAGGATTTAGAGGAGCGCATGGCTTCAGGTGAAATCGCTGCTAAGTATAACAAGCTCGAAATGCAGCGCTTCCAAGAGGAAATAGATCAAATGAACGTTTTGTATGGTGGCATCAAAGATATGGCCGCTCGCCTTGGTGCTGTTTTTGTAGTTGATATCACTCACGATACTAATGCTGTCCGTGAAGCAACCATTCTCAAAGTACCGATCGTGGCAATCACCGATACTAATGCTGACCCCAGCCTGGTTAAGTATCCAATCCCTGCTAACGACGACGCCATCAAGACGATCCAACTAATTGCTGATTACCTCAAGTCTGCCATCGAAACAGGCAAGGCTATGGCCGCTAAAAAGGCCGGTGACGATAAAGCCGATGCTGAAGCTCCAGTTCCCGCTACACCCGTAAAATAAGCAAGACATCTCGATAGGGCACTTCGGACGTTCGGAGCCCTGTAAGCAAACTGCGTCCAGGTTTCGGTTTATCGGTGGCAAAAGCGACAAATAAATCTGACGTAGGCATCTAAAATATCAAACAATTGACTAAGGAGATATATATGGCAGACATTACAGAAATAAAGCGCCTCAAAGACTTAACAGGTGTGGGGCTGACTGATGCCAAGGCCGCTTTAGAGACAGCCAATGGCGACTTCGATAAAGCACTTGAAGCCATGCGAAAAAAAGGCCTGACCAAAGCTGATAAGCGCGGTGAACGTGAAGCTCGAGCTGGCGTCGTCGGAACCTATAACCACGACAGTCGTATCGGCGTGCTGGTCGAAATCAACTGCGAAACCGACTTTGTGGCTCGCAATGAAATATTCACTACACTTGTCAAAGACGTTGCCATGCACATTGCGGCTTCGGCTCCACAATATTTGAGTCACGATGAGATTCCAGCTGATGAGCAAGCCAAAGTCAAAGCTGAGTTTATTGAAAGGGCCACGGCCGACGGCAAGCCGGCCGACATGATCGAAAAGATTGTTGATGGTCAACTCAAAAAACACTTTGCTGAGCGCTGCTTGCTTGATCAGCCATTCGTGAAGAATCCCGACATTACTGTCGGAGATTATGTTAAAGAGCATAATGCTCGCCTCGGCGAGAACATTGTTGTGCGCCGCTTTGCACGCATCGCTCTCGGCGAAGTCGCCTAAAAACAATCCTTTCATATCAAAAAACACCGGATATGGCCGGTGTTTTTTTTGGTTCGTCGAATGATCGCTAGACGAAACAGATATTATTACCTATGATTAATAGATAATAAGAGGAACATATGAATCCAACCAGCATTACCGAACAAGCACAAACAAAATTTACCCATAGCTTAGAGCGGTTCTCTACCGATTTAAAAAGTCTAAGAACCGGCCGCGCAAGTTCTGCAATGCTTGATGGGGTGATGGTCGAAGCTTATGGGGTTCCGACACCGCTTAATCAAGTAGCAACCGTTACGGCGCCCGAAGCACAATTGATTCAGATCTCGCCCTTTGACCCTAGTACTATTCAGGCAATCACGACGGCAATTCGCAATAATCAAGCCCTTGGACTCAATCCAAGTGACGATGGCCGGATTGTTCGTATCCCAATTCCAGCCCTCACCGAAGATCGTCGCCGCGACATCGCTAAGCAGGTTGGTCAGCGCCAAGAAGACTGTATGGTACGGTTGCGTGACGCTCGTCATGACGCTCTCGACGCTATCGGCAAACTCAAAAAAGACAAGCAACTCGGCGAGGACGAGGCTAAACGTCTCGAAAAGCGAGTCGACGATGCTATGACGAAGGCTCGCCTTGAAGTTGAAGCGAGTGCCCGCGCTAAAGAGTTTGAAATCATGAGCCTCTAGTCTTGTAACTTTTCCAGGGGATATAAAATGAGAATAACTATATGACATACCCGAAGTGACCAAGCTAAAGACGGTTACTTTTGCTACAGCTGCCCTTTAATGAAATTTACTTATTTTCTGCCAGGAGCTTTTGTATGCATACTCGCGATATTTTTAATGGTGTGGTTCACGACAGGGCACACCTCGGGCAAGTTTCTTCCGTGGGCGGATAAGCCACTTCCGAAGTCATTTGTCTCTCGGCCCTACACGGTGACTGCCAATGGCAGAACAGAGGCACAGTTGCGTGGATCCGGAACCGGCCGTAGTGAGCTGTTTAAGCCCATATCCGATTGGGATCTATATTTTGATTTCAGTTGCCCTGAAGCTACAAAATCAAGTGACTTCTCTATAGATATCATGCAGCCGCCCCAAATCATTTACAGCAATGCGGTTAGCCTACGAGGCCAAGAAAGTGGCTACGGAAATAAGATTTACCCTAGTGAGGGAAAGCAGTATTACGTAATAATCACTGCACCTCAAAGTTGCCAATGGAATATTATTGCGAGATCAATACGTTGAACATTGCGGCGGTGCGGATACGTTATTAAACGTGTTTTATCATACTCGCATTGCGGAAGTTGAAGAATATAAAAGATCCCATAAGGAAAGTGGGATAATTGTAAGGATTACTTCAGGTCTTTTTCAACAGGTACGCTATACTAGAAAAAGTGACGTCTATCTTATTATTAATTGTGGGTATATTGCTGTTTATCGGCCTTGTCGTCGCGCACGAGTTTGGCCACTTTTTGATGGCTCGCCGCAACGGTGTTGACGTTGAAGAATTTGGTATATTTTTCCCGCCACGCCTGTTCAAATACAAGACCAAAGCAGGTTGGAATTTTACGATCAACGCGCTACCTCTCGGTGGTTTCGTCAAGCTGAAGGGCGAACACGATAGCGATGTTGAACCTGGTAGTTTTGGCGCTGCCAGCTTACTCGCCAAATCAAAAATAATGGCGGCCGGTGTAGTCATGAACCTCATCGTGGCCCTAGTTATGTTGACGGCATTAGCGTTGATCGGAATGCCAAAACTCGTACCCAATCAGTTCACCGTGAAGAGTGACACTAAAATATCTCGGCAAGAAGTGCTGGCTAGTTACGTTGAGCCTGGATCTCCAGCCGCCAAAGCCGGCCTGAGTGTCCAGGACCAGATCACGCAAGTCGGGCCAAATGCCGATCATGTTGCCACCAGCGCCGAACTCGTCAAGCTTACTAAACAATATGCCGGGCAGACTATACCACTCAGCTATAACCATGCCGGTCAAGCCAAACACACTCAGGCCAAAATCCGAACTACTTCCGAAGTCGAAGCTAGCAAGAAGACTGACAACCCCAAAGGGTATCTTGGAGTCGCACCTGTCGAGTATAGTTTGCAGCGTTCAACCTGGTCGGCACCTGTGGTGGCAGTGGGCTTTAGTGCGCAACTAACTCAATTAACATTTCAGGGTCTAGGTCACGCACTCGGCGGCCTCGGTAGCATTTTTGCCGGTGCGGCGACAGGGAACGCCACTGCACGGCAACACGGTCAGACCTCGGCAGCCAGTCAAGTTTCGGGGCCAGTCGGCATTTTTGTCGTACTTAAAGACGGCAGCCTGCTCGGTTATCAGTTTATGTTGCTCATAATCGCTGTTATTTCGTTAACCTTGGCAATCATGAACATTCTACCAATCCCGGCGCTCGATGGGGGTCGTTTGTGGATCACACTCATCACCCGAGCCTTGCACCGGCCGCTCAGCCCAAAGCGAGAAGAAGCCATCAACCTGGCGGGCTTTGCGACGCTCATGCTGCTCATTATCGCCATAACGGTCGTAGATATTCGACGTTTTTTCTAACATAGCTAATAGGGACACGCTCGCTTGAGGATTGACAACAAAACTACTGACTCTTCCCTAGAATCCCCCGCGGTTAGTAAGGGAGTGACCTGGAATCCGTGGTTCGCGGTCATTTTTATCATTCTAATTTACTACGCTTCACAAGTTTTTGGGAGTTTAGTTGCCCTTATCTACCCGACTCTCCGTCAATGGAGCCCCCTTCAGGCCAGCGCTTGGCTACAAAGCTCAATCATTGGCCAATTTGTATTTGTTGCGGCGGCAGAAGGGTTTACGCTGGGGGCCTTATACTGGTATTTGCGTAAGCACCATGCCACTTTTAACGTAATTGGTCTCCTTCGACCACGCTGGCGAGACCTGGGCTATGGTTTACTAGCCACGCCGTTGTACTACGGCGTGTATCTCCTTTCAGTGAAACTGGCGACGCACTTCATCCCCACTTTAAACATCACGCAAACCCAAGAGATAGGGTTCAATAACGTCAATGGGGTTGCGCCTTTAATTCTGACTTTCATCAGTCTCGTTATATTGCCACCGATTACCGAAGAAATTTTGGTCCGAGGTTTCCTGTATAGCAGCCTTAAGAAGGGGCTGCCGACCATGGCCGCCGTTATTGTCACAAGTGCCATCTTTGCCAGCGCCCACTTGCCGGAGGGAGGGGCGGCCGGGCCGCTTTACATTGCTGCTCTTGACACGTTTATCTTGTCTTTGGTGCTCATCGGGCTGCGTGAACGGACGGGAAGCTTGTGGGCCGGCATTACACTGCATACGATTAAAAATGGCGTTGCTTTCTTGGCACTATTTATTCTACGCCTCCACTAGGACTCGAAGTGTTTCGGCCTATTATGCAGAATTTGCGGCTGGAAGAAGCAGTTCTAGGGTACAATAATTAGGAATTAGGAATTAGGAATTAGGAATTAGGAATTAGGAATTA
>JBDTSH010000028.1:0-32056 GCA_039931245.1 Candidatus Saccharimonadota bacterium | reverse complement strand
ACTTTCAAAAATGCGCCCAAACTTTTGCATTTTTTGGTTCACAATGAGTTTTTGTAGGCAATTACCTCAATATGTCTTGTAGTCCATCCAGCCTATATCGTCACCGCGGATTCCTAAAGCGAGAGTATGGACACAAAACCTAATACTCAGCTAAAGATTACCGTTAATTGGGGCTGGAGACAGTCGGAGGGGCTGGCTGACTTAAATTTCCCTCGTGGTCGATCAATATTTCGCCTTGGATTGGCGGCACCGGCAGTGGCGGTGTGGCCGGGACAAGGTCGGCCGGAAGAGACAATTCAGGTGGAGTCAATGACTCATCAACTGGCTTTGAGCTGTCTCTATTGAGGCTATGGCGTAACTCACCGGCAATTTTATCGACTTCACTGTTCTCTATTTCACCGCTAGAAATGTTTTCCTGTCGAGCTATCGTGTCGTTTAGAGCGACCTGATTTTTGGCATCCATATTTACTAGCGGTTGCTGTTGTCCTGGAGAGGTGTTAAATTTTGGGCTGGGCGGAGTCTGAACATCGTTATCGCTATCAGCATCGAGCGCTGGATAAGCTGTAATTGGGCTAGCGCCAACGGCGGACCCAATTTTAGAAGGCTGCTCGGAAAGCGCTGAATTAGCTGGTGGTGCCAGCGGCGTCGCTCGGCGCTTCGAAAGCCATTCGTCCAGGAAGGACGAACCGCTACTCCCCGCCGGTGTTTGTGAGTTAGCGACTGCCGGAGCCCGCCCTGACCCTCGAGCCGGCCCAAACGGCGAAGCGGTCGCAGCAGCTGACGCTCCAGACCCAAAGGGACTGGCGGCCGGTGCCGCGCCAAATGCCGGCTTAGATTCCTCTTTCGTTGTCATGCGCGCAAAAATAGCCTTCTCGACTCCAGCTTTCGGTTTGCCATACTTGGCAGCTGACAATTGTTTCAGCGCCTCGGCCAAGCGTAGATTCGGTGTGCCCAATGCCGGCAGCGTCGCCATACTAAAAGGCTGCGTCGGCACGCCGCCAATTAGTGTTCGGACAATCGTATTGTAGTTTGGTATGCGCAGTAAATCATCACCGATGAATACCGGCTGATAATACTTGCCCAGGCTCTCGACATCATTTTGGCCGATCCTAAACGATACGATCGTACCCATATTGCCAAATACCGCGTCGCGAATTTCCGGAGTTAACTGAGTCGTAAACTGGTTGGCCACAATCAGATTTAAATGATATTTACGGGCTTCGGACATGATCGTTGCAAAGCTATCAGTCGAGAAGTTCTGGAATTCATCAACATACAGACTAAAGTCGACTCGCTGGTCTTCCGGAATGTTACTACGGCTCATGGCAGCAGCTTGGAATTTCATCACAAATATCATGCCGAGCAACTTCGAGTTTAACTCCCCCGTTCGGCCTTTGCTCAAGTTGACGAGCAAAATTTTCTTATTGTCCATGACATCGCGGAGATCAAAGGCACTCTTTGTTTGACCGATGATGTTACGCATCATTTCGTTGCTCAGGAAAGCACCGAATTTACTGACAAACCAGCTTACGACATCACCAAACTCATTCGAGCGCTGAGATTGTGGCATCTCCTTCTGCCAAAACTCGAGGACGTTTAAATCTGTTACATGTTTGAGCTTCTGTTGGACATATTGCGGGTCACGAAACAGTTTCGGAATATCCACGAACGTACCACCCTCTGGGTCAGCCATGATAGTTAATGCGGCATTGCGGAACAAGTGTTCGTAGCGCGGGCCCATAATTCCTTGGTGCTGCGGGTCATACAGTTTGTACAGCATGTTGAGGGCCTCTTGAATCAAGAAGTCTTTCTGATCGGGCGAGTTAAACTCAAACAAGTTCAGGCCCATCGGAAAGTCCATCTCCGCCGGCGAGAAGTAAATCACATCTTCAGTGCGCTCTTTTGGAACCATTGCTAGCAAACGCTCAACGACGTCACCGTGCGGATCGACGAAGGCAAACCCGTTGCCATTGAGCATGTCCTGCAGTGCCAAGTTCTCCATGTAGGTAGATTTACCGGTACCGGTCTGACCGACGACATACATATGGCGCTGGCGGTCACCGAGGCCGAGGCGAATCGGCTTTTTCGCACCACGGAAGACATTGTAGCCCAGCAACATGCCCTCGTCGGGTACATTACGAGGTCCGTCGACTTGCTTGGAGTCTTGCCGGGTTAATTGAGATGTTGGAATGTTACGCTGGTCTGGAAAGTGGAATAATGTGGCAAGTTCAACAGAATTTAAAATCGTTTTCTTATTCTGCTGGGGGAAGAAGCGCATGATGCAGGCAGTAATCAGACTCTCGACATCTTTAGTAGGAGTGTATTTAAAGCCATTCTTGCCCGGCGCATCGTATAAGGAGAAGCTCGCCACAATATTCGTCAGGATAGCCTGGGATCGTTGGCTAATATTCGAAGAGGCGACAACCCTAATCAGCACCTCAAAGCCAGGGTGCCTCGTTTTGTCATCGATTGCGTCCAAAATATTTTGATCAAGGTTAGACAACTCGGGTTTGGGGCTACCTTTATCACTGCCGCCCTCGAGTGGCTTTACGAAACCGACCGCAACGCCTTTGAGAATATCAGCCGCTTTCAGCTTCTTATCATTACCTTTGCGCTTGGCGTTGGCGATAGCATTGGCATTCTTCCGCCAGCTGGGTTCGGCCGGGCGAATCAGTATCTGAATGGCCGCGCCGTCTTCTTTATCCAGAGTCGATAAGGCATTTAAAATTGACTGCATGGCGTCACGCTTCAAATCTTGATAGGTGGCGATGGGATAGGCATAAGGTTCTTTGAGGCTTAACTCGCCACCAATCGTGGCACTACTCTTGCCAACACGGCTAAAAATATTGTGATCAGCCACTTCCTCCATTCGAGCCGCCGGGTAGGCACTGTTAATTGCCTGCTTCACTACTTCCGACAGTGCAATCGGTACGGCGGCATAGAAATAGACAAATCCTTGCGAGCCGACAATCTCAAATGCAAAATGACGCTGGCCATAGAATTTACTCTTAAATCCCTTCTGGACGGTACTGGCAATAATATTGTATATAACTTGCGCCCGGCTAATCGTCTCGTCCGTGACATCACGGACGTCCCGCCCGCCTAATTCGACGTCATCACTTGGTGGTGGTAGGTGGATTAAAAACGGCACAATTTTGAGGCCGCGTTCATAGTTTTTTTGTTCACGGAAGTTGCGACGCACTTGCATGTAGACAATCGGACCAGCGATCAAAGCCAACAAAAAAATCGTCCCAACTATGTAAAGTAGTGCTGTCATAATTACTACTCGCTCAACTTGATCTGCTTTTGATAGTTCGTTTTCATAAAATCAGCGCGCAGAAAATTTAGCTCTTTACTCTGTTGATATGGATCATTTTGAGTTTTTTCCACAATAGCCTTGGCACGATCGACATATTCTTTCTCTATCAAATCTTCATCCTGTGTCTGGCTTACTCCCGTTGGACTTGTTGTAGTAGGAACTACAATCGTTTGGCCTCTCAAAGGATTTGTCGCAAAACTAGGCGGCAATGGCAATAGAGTTGGCGGCACGGATGACTTGATTAGAGGAGCGTTCTCGGCAGCAGAGCGATCCATCTCGACTGACCCGGAGACGGTGCTGGGCTCAGGCCCCACGGCCGATAATTCTGAGTAAGGCGGCGGCAAATTAAAGCCGGCTGGCTGGTTAGGCATTTGAGGGTTCATGGCATATATTATACAGGTTAAACTCTATAAAACGTACCACTTAAGCTCTGCTAGGCCGTTTTACTTTTACTATAGTCATAATACAATCCCATGACTCCGGACAAGACCGTGAGCACAACAACGTCGCGCAAGGTGAGTTGGCCAATTGACTGCAGGGCGATCGTCACACCCAGCAAGCCAGTAAGGTAGGCGACCGGTCGTTTTTGCCGACGAAACCATGGATTATAAACCCCGGCAATCGATAAAAAGAATCGCAGACCGACATAAAGAGTCACCACCACTAATAAAAATCCAACTATAAGTAAGGGCGACGAGACCCGAGCGGGGTTCGTGAAGCCAAAAAACAGTAAATCAGCGGCCACGAGGCCGAACGGCAATAGATATTTCTTGTGGGTGAGGATTTTTCTCATAGCTATCATTTTACAATAAAATCGGTGCGGAATTGTCGGTTTGTAATAAAGACGCCGTGCTAGAGAGCCCGGGCGTAGGTAAAAGGTATGGTGCCCGGGCAACAAATCCGCCCATTAAAAATAGAATGTATAGCGCTTGTTGCCCATGGCTTAGACTGACCGCTCTTATAGCCTTTAGGGCTAAAAAGAGCGATGACACAACCCGTAGAAGAGAATAGATCGTAAGTAGCTTTTTGTTTTTGTGACTTACCCAGTTAATCTAGCACGAGCCCTGTAAAATGTCAATCCGTTAACGCTTGTTAGCAACTGGTCGAGTCCTATCCGTACCACTTATAGGCTGTCCAATATAGCTGCGTTTTTCACAGCTATATTTATTTACGTGATTCCGGAAAACCGTCCGCTGCTTCATGCCAAGCGACGGGGCTGCGTTCGCCCAAAGTTAATTAAATATTTATTAACTTTGCACCGGCCTAGCTCGCAAAAATGAATAGAGCCAATTGAACGCGCATTTCTAGTTGATCTAACCTAAGCATCGTGTCGGTATCGCGTCGTAAAAGCCCTACGCATGTGTCTAAGGCAGTCAACGAGAGAAAGCCAATTAATCATTAGCTATTGTGTTTGGCACTCTAAAACGTACCCGCAGTCATGCTGTGACCCCTTAAATTTCAATCTTCGCAAAATTGCCGCTCACTCAATCCGTTGCTATCGTTTCCAACTTTATGCCGTTGCCTGAACCCGCCAAGCAACAAACCTTCATACCTATGTTTATCGCCTCCCCTTATTCAATTGATTACTCAGTAAGATTTTATGCTTTCTATATTTAATGCTCACAACACCCTCCACCCCTAAGGAGTTACCGCTCTATTAATCAGCTGATTCAAAGTGTTATGAGTTATACACAGGAATATGTAAATATAAGCATTATTGTTATTGACGAGGGGGCTTGCATCTACTACTATAGGCATAGCACCTGAACAAAATAAGTGCTCAAAAACAAAAAAGACCTCAAAAAAAACAACGACTTCTCGCAAGTCGTTGTTTTAGATTACAGACTATTTTTTATATGTTCACCTCTGTTAAGTATCTAGTAAATTGGCACTTTACGATACCCAATGCAGCCTTAGGCGAGCTGTATTATGGCAAAAGCAATGGACGGCGTGGCTATGAAACTTTGCTTACTTCTCACAATCATCAGGGTAACTACGGAAAAGGTCATGAGCTCCTGATTCTACAAACGAAAAAAAGCGACTACGACGATTTGTCGAACATTATTTTCGTCAGCTTTGCTAAGTTGAGTCGATCGATAAGGGCTAGGAGCGCCTAGGCAGCATTCCTGCCGAAAGTATCATTTTCAATCAACAGATAGATGGGACTAACTCCTTTTAAGTCGAGACTCCGGACTAGTATTCCAACTGCGGCGCGGCGATCGCATCGGCCATTTTGACAACTAGCCATTAGATACCAGCTAACTTCGATAAAACTTACTCCAACGGCGACAGGTTTAACCTCCCTAGCTGCAGCCGTGCCGATCACGATGATATCGGCAAAATTTCAGCTGGGGATAAATCGTTACCCTCAAATCCCTCTATATACCGAGGACTTTTTTCAACCTAGCTTTCCTCCTTCCGAATTTCCTGCTAATAGCGGTCGCCGGCCTGTCCGATTAACGCGAACGCTTTAAAGGCCCAGAGTCGGTTGCTCCACTTACACCCCAGTCAGCTAAATACCCCGTTATTCCCTCCACGTAGCCTCCACCCCTCAAGGGTTGCCGGTCATGGTCCCGACGTAAGAGACAACATTTGACCCCTGTCTTCTTATCTGTTAAAATGCTAATACGAAAAAACCAAGAACTAAGGAGACACGTTTATCGCCAAATACACACGCTTGAATGGAGACATTCGAGCCCCAGAGCTACGCGTCATCGATGAAGACGGCAAACAACTTGGCGTTCTTAGCCGAATTGAAGCATTAGCACTAGCTGCCGAACGCGAATTGGATTTAGTGGAAATTTCGCCAGACGCCAAACCGCCGGTTTGTAAAATTGTCGATTGGGGCAAATTCAACTACCAGCGGACCAAGCAGCTGCAGAAGAACCGCAAAACAACCAAGGCGTCGGAACTCAAGCAAATGCGCTTCGGGCTTAAAATCAGTGACCACGACCTCGGCGTCAAAATGTCGAAAGTCGTTAAGTTTCTCGATGATGGCCATAAAGTGAAGATTACCCTCTTCTACCGCGGACGCGAACTAGCCCACAAGGATATCGGTTTTAAAATCGCCGACCGTGTGATCAACGATTTTGGTGATACAATTGTAGTCGACCAAGCCCCCCAATTATCGGGCAAACAACTTAACTTTGTAATACGTAGTAGCGGCGCGCGCAAACCTGTGCCCACCGTATCAGTCGTGACTCAAGAAGGAGAATCATAATGCCAAAACTAAAAACTCACAGCGGTACCAAAGACCGCGCTCGTGTCAGCAAGAACGGTAAAGTTCGAGTCGGCCATGCCAACAAGAACCACTTTTTGAGCAAAAAGAGCGGCGCGCGCAAACGCGCCCTGAGCGGTTTAACTACCCGAACGGGTGGTGTCGCCCGATTTATCAAGCAGAATTTAGGAGTTTAATTAAATGAGAGTCAAACGCGGCGTCGCCGGTCACGCCAAACACAATAAGATCCGCAAAGCAACTAAGGGGATGACCCACTCCAATCGCGCCAGCATCAAGCGCGGTCGGCAAGCAGTTACCAAGGCTTTACAATTCGCTACCCGCGACCGCAAAAATCGCAAGCGAACATTTCGCGAGTTGTGGAACACCCGCATCAACGCGGCTGCCCGCTTAAACGACACGACCTACAGCAAATTGATCGCCGGCCTCAAAGCAGCTGGTATCACCCTCGACCGCAAGGTTCTGGCCGAACTAGCAGTCAACGAGCCCAAGGCTTTTACAGCTGTCGTCAAAGCTACCCAGAAGTAAATTCAACGTTACCACCACTAAAAAATCCCGCCATAGGTGGGATTTTTTTAGTGCCAGACTATCTATAAGCCGGGTTTTGTAGCCTGATAAATCAGAACTGCTAATCATCTATCTAGGCCAGCGATTGCTCGCAGGCTCAAGCGGATCTTATGATGAAATACCAGCGGGAACTTCGAGATTAAACTCAAGCACTTCATCTCCTTGCAGCAGGCAGGGTTTACCTTTCCTGCACGTCACCGTGCAGCAATGCGAGCTCTTACCTCGCTCGTTTCATCCTTACCAGCAAGCTGGCGGTTTAGTTTCTGTGGCACTTTCCCTAAGCTTAACGCTCGGTCGCCGTTAGCGACTGCCCTTCCCTATGCTGCCCGGACTTTCCTCGTGTACAAGTACACGCGATTAGCCGATAATCTGGCCCTGTAATTATATCACCCTAGAATCAGTCCGCCCAGATGGCACAAGATAAGCAGTTTGAAATGACGAAGTCCCAATAAATCGTCGAGCTAAGGATTAGTCTGAATGGGAGGGTTGAGATGAGTGATACCGAGCTCAGTGTCGAGAGTTTTGTTGACCTGGGCGTCTGCCAGCCGGTTAAACTCGCGTGGCACGTGCTGAAAACTGACATGCCTAAACCCGGCTACGAGATGCTTAATTGCCTCGTGGATTGGCCATAACTCTCGGTTTCTAATTTTAAAGACGCCCCTCATTTGGTTCACGACCAGCATACTATCCATGTAGACTTGCACTTCTTCCACACCGAGCTTATGACAAGCCTCCAGCGCTAACTTCAAGGCCGTGTATTCAGCCTGGTTATTGGTTGTAATACCTAAATAAACGCCGGCCTCCATAATGACCTTATCTTCGACATCGAGTACCACATAGCCACTGGCTGAGGGACCAGGGTTGCCGCGCGACCCGCCATCCGCAAACACTTTAACTTTTTCCGGGGCCGGCAAAGCTTGCGACTTTTGGGCCGCCACTTGGGCATCAAGCAGACCGTCAATGGCTTGGGCTAATTGAGATTCCACCTCCGTAATTTGCCGATCGCCGTTGTGATTAATACTTGTCAGCCAAATTTGAACCACGCTCCACTCATTTTCCCAGCGCGGGTAGCGATGGTATTCATGGGCCAGCGCCGCCACTTGCGTCATGAACGCGAAAGCCTCAGTGAAGTTCTTGAAATTAAACTGCTTATATAGTCCATGTTTGGTTTCTTGCCACATGCTCATATCTTACCACGCTAACGCTTTGCACCACTCCCTCTATGAGCTACACTGAGCTAAGGCGTATTTGCCGGGGTGTGGCGCAGTTGGTAGCGCGTACGGCTGGGGGCCGTGAGGTCGCAGGTTCAAGTCCTGTCACCCCGACCACAATAAAAACTCCAAGTGAAGTTCACTTGGAGTTTTTATTTAAAGTTAGAATAGTCAAAGAAGCCGGGCGCCGAGGTGATCTACCTGTGAAAAACCCAGGTGGGAACGCGCACCGAGCAACCACAGTCGCTCGAAATATTGTGCTCCCTAATGACTAGTATCAGATAATCATTACTCGGCCAGAAGCATTGCTGCCCTACCCGGCTATACTTATTATACTAGGCCCGAGCGGGATGTGACCGTTCCATAGTTTATATTACGGCAGTAAATTAAGTACGAGCTGGTTGAGATGTATTAGTATACCTCCGAGGCCCCCGGCCAGTACTAAACCAAAAATGATAAACAAGCCAATTGGCTCTATTTGCAGCATGAACCGCTGCAGAGGTTCCGGTGCAAAAGCATAGAGTACTCGTGAACCGTCCAAGGGCGGAATCGGTAAAAGATTAAATACGAACAAAGAGACATTAAGGGCTGCAAAGATCCCTAAGACTGATTCAATACCGGGGTGTCCAATGCCAACAGCGTTGGACAGTAGTGCCGCGGTAAACGCTAATACCAGATTAGATAACGGCCCGGCTGCCGCAATTAGGGCGGGTCCAAATTCGTCATACTTAACGTTGCGCGGATCAAACGGAACCGGTTTGGCAGCCAAGATTGGAGCCCCAAACAAGAATATCGTCACAATTGGCAGTGCGATAGTCATTACCGGGTCAATATGGTTGAGCGGGTTCAAACTGAGACGCCCTTCGCTTTTAGCAGTCGCATCGCCCAATTTATACCCGGCGTAGGCATGCATGAATTCATGAATGACGAGCGAGATTAAGATAGAGACAATTATCACAAGTAAGTACTGCGGAGTAAGGCTTCCAGACATTCCACCAGTATAACACCTCAGAGCTGTTGACTCGAAGCACTAAATCCGTTAAAATAACAGATTGAATCTAATGAAATTAAGGATCCCTCATGAACAAGTGTGAACTCACCGGCAAAGGCAAGCAATTCGGCAGCAATGTCAGCTTCTCCCAACGCCACACCAAGAAAGTTTGGAAGCCCAACTTACAGACTAAAACGATCGTTGTGGACGGCCGTAAAATCACCATGAAGATAAGCACCCAAGCTATTCGTACCCTCAAGAAAAAAGGGCTCCTTCCAACTACCTAGGCCGCGGCTTAGCGTCAATATAAAGACTCGCCGAGTGGCGAGTCTTTTTTTATCAACTCTTTAGGACTTTTCTAGCACAACCAATTGGGCGACTTCGCTGAGTTCACCGGGCTTAAGCCGTAACTTTGCAATGCGTTCTTTTGGCTCCATCGCAATATCCTTCAGTGCACTTTCAAGGTCAGTCTGCGGTACAGGATAGTTCAAAGCTTTATCAGCATAGTGAGTTGGTATCACCAGCTTGGGTTCGATAGACTTAATAAGCTTCAGTGCGCCGAGCGGATCGGTGGTGTAGCCACTTCCCCCAACTGGTACAAAAAGGACGTCAACAATACCTATCGCTTCGAGCAAATCATCGGAGAGTTCCGGGTAGATATGTCCCGTCACCAGAACGTTAACGTCGCCGGCGATCAATTTAAACATTGTCGCCGATTTTTTGCCTTCTTCGTCCATGTGGCTGCGGGCTGGAATGCCAATCACCGAAATATCGGAGACTTCGTACTCACCGGGCATATCAATCATTAAACGACTGGTCGTGCGCGACGCCCCGGGATACGTGAACAGGCCCACGTCCTCAGGCTTAGTGATACTTTTCGCGCCCAACTCAGTCAGATTGTCATCGATGACGACGCGCGCGTTCTTATAACTCAATGTGATGCAATTAGCACCAAAAAATTGTAGATCCATCTATATACTCCCGTTATCTTCTAACAAATTATGTAAATCAACAATTACTTGCTTCTTAGCTTGCTCAATCGAAACCGCAAAGCGATCCCTGATTTGCTGTCGGTATTGAAAATCAGCCAAGCTCATTACTGTGTAGCGGATGCTCTTATTCTCTTTAGTCTCGAGCTCGTCGATAAATTTCTGGAGAGCAGTCGGGTTGACCTCACCGACTAAAAAGAAATCGACACCAGCGGTTTCATCGCGAGTAAATTGCCCCGTATAAACAGCCAAGTCAATGTGGCCCACGTTTTTTAAATTACTGTGATCGGGTGCTTCCTCCACAATAGGACCATCGGCCGCTTTTTTGGTAGCCGTTTTTTTGACCCCTCCGCCAAAAATCGCGTGGAGTGGTTCATAAAACTCAAACTTCTGATTCACTTCGTAATAGAGCTTGTTGTTCGTGCTTTCGGATGTGATGATTCCAATACTGAGTAAATTGCTAAGTTCACGCCGAACTGAGTTGATTTGCTCATCGATCTTGCGAGTAATTTCTCGGACGTAAAAAGACCGGTTCGGATTACTATAAAATAGCTGTAACAGTTTCACACGCGTTTTGGACCCAAAGAGTTGCTCAATCATGTTTCCATTGTAGCAACTAATAGTCACATATGAAATGTTATTTGTTCAATAGTGTTGTCACTAACTCTACAATCGAGGTTGTTTCCACAGGGGTATTAAGCCAATGAATACTTTTGTTGCGTTTGAACCAAGTGCGTTGGCGTTTCGCTAAATCAAGCGTCGCCTTAATAATTTTTGCTCGCGTTACCTCAAGTGACTGGGTGCCCAAATAATATTCCCGCCACTGGCTATAGCCGACCCCTTTGAGCGCTTCGCAACCCCATCCATAGCGATTAGCCAAGTTAGCGACTTCGGCCGCCAGACCGGCTTCCAACATATGATCCACCCGCTGAGTTATATTTTTTTGCAACACTTCTCGTTCAATACACAGTCCAATCATGACAGTATTAGAGCGCATGACTTGCCGCGTCGGCCGTGCCCCACTGGTTTCGATCAAGCGAATCAAGCGCCGTTTATTTCTGATATCAACGTCACCCAGTTCCAAACCAAGTTGCTGGATTCGCCCCAACAACTCATTATTGCTCAGTCCATTGAGGGCTTCACGGGCTTCGCGATCACCTTCGGGCAAGAACCCATAATCATATATGATACTGTCGATGTAAAGCCCGGTACCGCCAACGAGAATCGGCAACTTACCGCGGGCAGCAATCCTTTTGATTTTATCGACAGCCAGACTCTTGAAAACCGCAGCCGTAAAGTCTTCGCACGGATCAACGATATCAATCAAATGATGAGCCACTATCCCCTGGTCTATGAGCGATGGCTTGGCAGTGCCAATGTTGACCTCCCGGCGCACCGTCCAACTGTCGGCGCAAATTATCTCTCCGTTAAGTTCAAGTGCGATGTCTAGCGCCAGGGCCGATTTACCCGACGCCGTCTCCCCGACTATCACGAGTAGTGGCGGGATTAATTTATTGTCTTGAGAATCCACATGCATAAATAACTACTCCCCCTTTATTCGTCGTATTCCTCTTCCTTGGTCTTTGGGGTTGGAGGCCACCATATAAGATTTAGAACATCAACCGTCATATCAGCAGATACGGCGTAGCCCTCGGCTTCGAGGACTTGCTTATGGCCACTACGACCCCCCGGGTAACCAGCCGCTAAGCTACCTTGTTTATTGACGACACGTTCCCACGGTAATTTGGGATTACCAAAGTGGGCGATACCACCGACAATTCTAGCAGCCCGCGCATTACCGGCCAGCGCCGCGAGCTGGCCGTAAGTCATCACCTTGCCTTTTGGAATCTGCGCTACTAATGCTTCAACCCGTTTTCGAAATCCAAAATCACTGTCTCGCATCAAAATACTCCTTTACTGCCGGCCAATCTCTGCAGCGCGTTACGTTTTCAGGAAGCGTGGTGACGCTACTGTTCCAGGGGTAATCGCCAAATAATATTGCCTCAATACCAAGCTCGGCGCCTGCCAAACAATGCTTGAGCTGGTCATCAATAACGTAGCTAACTTGGTTGCTCGAGAATAAGTCGGCCTTGGTGCGCGTAAACACATCTGATTCAAACGGAGTCTCAAAGATACCAGCAAACTTAATGTCATCGAATAGCTCTCCATAGTGCTTTCTAACCCATTGCCTCGTGAGCTTCTCAACGGAGGAACGACGCGAGGTAATGATGATCAGCGAATAGCCCTGATGCAGCCCTGCTAGGACCGGTAATGCCTGGTTATCATGGCGGTAGCTTGCGATAATGCCGGAATCGTGTAGCTCTGCCGATCGACGTTCCGTTTCCGCCAGATCGGTCTTCCATAGCTCCGCCCAATGCTCGTGATAGTCCGCTGGTTGCAAAGTCGTACCGTAGTGCTCATTACTAAATGCCGTAAAGCCTTCGGCATTGGCTGCCAACACATCGTCTATATCAACCGCAATAACTTTTTTCTTCGTAGTTTGCACGCGGCTTATCCTTGGAGTGTAGTTTTAAGGACGCGGGACTTAGCCTCGTCGCGTACGGTAGTGAGAAATTCTTCGAGATTAATAACGGCTTGATCCTCAGATGCTCCCAAGTCCTTGCGGATACGGGGCACGACTTCGCCGCTTTCAATCTCTTTTTGACCGATGACAAGGGTATACGGCACCCTCATCAATTCGGCATTACGAATTTTTTTACCGACAGATTCGCTGGCATTGTCGACTTTCGCGCGTAGTCCGAGTTCTTTGGCAGAAGCCAATACTTTCTCAGCGTAGGCCACCACATCGTCTTGTTGGTTGAGAGTAATAATCCTAATTTGCTCGGGTGCCAACCAAACCGGAAACCTCCCGGCAGTGTGCTCAATATAGACGCTCAAGAAGCGCTCTATCGAGCCTAAAATAGCTTTGTGGACCATGGCTGGTCGTTGCTTTTGTCCAGCTTCGTCGGTATATTCCAGATTAAATCGCTCTGGCTGTACAAAATCAAGCTGAATTGTGGCACACTGCCAACGGCGGCCAAGCGCATCCGAAATATATATATCTATCTTAGGACCGTAAAAAGCGGCTTCACCTAGTTCGATTGTATACTCAAGCTTTTCCTCCTTTGCAATGGTTTCAAGCGTGTGCTGGGCCGTTTCCCATAACTTTGGGTCACCGAAGTATCGATCACTGTCGTCACGAAACGACAGGTCAACACTAAGTGGTAAATCAAGTGTTAAGTACATTTGTTTAACCATGCCAATTATAGCGCGCATCTCGGCATCGATTTGGTCGGGTCGAACAAACGCATGAGAATCGTCTTGGGTTAGGGCGCGAACACGCGACAAACCATGCAACTCACCACTCTTCTCATCACGGTACATCGTCGTTGTTTCCATATAGCGCTGGGGCATGTCTCGGTAACTCCGCGGTCGGCTGGCAAATATCTGGGCAACGTGCGGGCAGTTCATAGGCTTTAACATGAATTTATCGTCCGATTCTACGCTCGTGACATCAAACCGTTCTGGATACTTATCGTAATGCCCCGAGGTTTTATACAATTCAACACGGGTCATATGTGGAGTCCAGACAGCCTCGTATCCGGCAGCGCGCTGTAGCTCTTCGGAGAACCGAATCAGCTCATTGCGCAGTACTGTCCCCCGGGGGGTAAACAGTGGAAGGCCCGGCCCGACAAGATCGGAAATTACAAATAAATCGAGCTCTTGGCCAAGCTTGCGGTGATCGCGTTTTTTGGCTTCTTCGAGCATCTGTAAGTGTTGATTAAGTTCATCTTTAGTAGCAAAGGCAACACCATAAATGCGCTGCATTTGGGCGTTTTGGTCATTACCCCGCCAGTATGCTCCACTCACTCGCTGAAGCTTAAATGCACCGACCTTGCCAGTAGCTTCAACGTGGGGACCACGGCACAAATCCGTAAATTCACCGTCGGTGTAGAAAGAAACAGTCTCCACCTGGGATGGACCCTCGGCAATCGTGCCGAGTTCGGCGGCATTGAGGTCCTTAGCAACCGTTGTCCCGGCCCGCTTCAAATCGTTTAGTAACTCTTCTTTATAAGGCTGGTGGGTCTTGACCGCCCAGGCAATCGCGTCATTGATCGGCATCTCAGAACGTACAAACGGCACGTTACTCCCGATTACTTTACGCATTTCGGCTTCAATTTTTTTAAAGTCATCCTCAGAGATTTGAGTCTCACCCAGATCGACATCATAATAAAACCCAGAGTCCACAACTGGGCCAACCCCGAACTTGGCTTCCGGCCACAACCGGGCAATAGCTGTCGCCATAATATGTGCCAGTGAATGTCGCATTGCGTAAAGTTGATCTGGTTGGTCTGCCATGGTTTCTCCGTTGATTACTTACTTTCAAATAAAAAAAGAGACGCTCGCTATTAAATACTCTCGCAATTGTATTTAATAACTCGCGTCTCGGGCCCAGATATTGCTATCAGGCTGTTCCACCGAAACATTTCACTTTTCCTGAATCACGTTACGTACGTTCAGGCTTGCCGACGGAGCTCCATGGGTGGTGATGCCATTTCTTTACTCACCCCTAGTGTACTACATAATTGGATTAGTCAATAATCGTTGTGTATAAGTCTGCACTTGAATCATATTAACAGATAAAAAGTTCGTAATATTACTATGTTAAAAGCTCCTTCATCGCATAAGTCTGAAGGTTATTAGTTAGCCTCTAGGATAGCAATGCTGTCGGTTGCTAACAATTAGCTCGGCCAAGGCGATGGCTTAATATCATGATGAGCTCGACCGGGTAGCCTGAAATAATATTCAAAAAGACGATACCCCCGAAATGACAGCAAGATTATTGGAGATGCCGGGGCAACCTTTCCTAGCCATGCGACAAAAAAACTTAAGCTCTATATATAGAACTTTCCATCATAGCCGAATCATCACGGCAAGTGTTTGGCTCGAGCATCTACTAAAAAATCTCGGCGGATAAAACTGACATGCTAAACATCCCAGCCAGTGCCCGGACATTCTCAAACAAAACCAACGTCTAATCAACAAACCTGTGAAGCACTCGCTCGTATAGTTAATGCAAAAACCTAAGGCTCGGGCGGCGCCGACACAGCGGCCTATTTATTGAGCTACGCATGAACTCCGCCAGGACGTTGAGAATAACTACGAACGCCGCTGGTTTGGAACCTAATTATTACCAAGCAAAAAGCGGTTGAATGATCTCGCATGTCATTCAACCGCCTATGTCGAGAAAACAATCTCGTCAAAACTTCGCCTCATGCATTACTATAGCAAGGTTAGTATTAAAAGGCTAGCCTATAAATGCTGTAATTCGTACATACCCACATGGGGATAACCTTTTCGATATAACACCACAAATGATATATACCTGTATCACCTCTCCCATCTCACAAACGATATCACTGAGTAATAAATCAAATAAATTACACCATTTGATATGTCATTATTCACCCCTCTCATTGCAACTGAATATTCAGTCTGTGAATTCGACTGATATTTGACGCCTTAAGTCGACGATAGGCTATGGGCCGAATAAGAGCCCTAAACCCTCTAGTATGGAGCTCGGGGCGACCATAACGGTAAGATTTACGCGCAAAAGAGCTGTATCGCGTCTCTAACGGGGGTCATATTCTCAATATACTCAAACATTCTCCGCAATTTGTCTTAATTTAGGGCCCGAACTAACCTAGAGCGGTTCGCTTCCGCCACTACGGCCGACTTGGGTACAATTATATAATTTCGTCCCCAAGTTTTAGAATTTTAGTATACAATCGAGCATAAACTTCGCTTCAAATGAGCTTTATCCGCTTTGTGGACTCTAATATATCGATCGATGTTCATTTATAATAAGAGTGAGTATAGAAAAAGCCGGACTAAGTCCGGCTTTTTCTATGGTGGGCTCTAGAGGATTCGAACCTCTCACCTCCGCAACGTCAATGCGGCGCTCTAGCCAAATGAGCTAAGAGCCCGGGAGTTAAAACATTTGTTTTTAGCAATAAACAAGCTTGTGGTAACAGAAAGACTATAGCTGAGCGACGGCACAATAGCAAGTCCTAAATTGCTCATCGCCCCCGTTGCGGGCACAACTTTGGCGACCCGGGTCTTGACTATATCCCAGATTTCTAGTAGCATAATTAAGTTAAACAAAGGGTTTTGGTGAGTACCAGAAAATCAAGCGTCCTAGACGCTTTCCAGTTGTTTTACGAAGAACTTGCTTCGAAACCAACGAATCGGATCCGTCGCCTGCGCACCAGCTCATAAACTGAGCGCACAGATAGATCCGATAAACGAGGATAGTCTTGCCGAATTTCGACAAGGCTATTTTTATACACCATTCCTTCAAGGGTTTTCCACTGGCTTTTTTAATAGCTGTATGACAATATGTAGTCATGGTTTGCATACAATGTCAGTCTGAGACGCGGGTTATCAATTCCCGGCTACAGAAAAAGGCCAATCAGGTGTGGCGACGCCGTAAGTGCGGCAACTGTCGCACTATCTTCACTACGCGCGAGGTCGCACAATACGAGTTAGCCTGGCTAGTGCGCACCAGCAGCACGCTCAGGCCCTTTCACCGCGATAAGTTGCTACTGAGCATCATTGCGAGCATACAGCACCGCCCAAACGCCCTTGAAGACGCCAGCGCCCTAACGGAAACCGTTATGAACAAATTACTATATACCGCCCCGGCTGGCGTCATAGACGCCTCTACCATCACCCGCATCGTGCAAGTTGCCCTCAACCGCTTCGATAAAGCCGCCAGTGTCCATTACCAAGCCTTTCACCGCAACAACTAGATAGTTGCTGGCGGGGCACAAAATGATAGGTGGAGAGTTTCGTTACTTCGGCGATCCGAAGAGAGTGGACAAGAGAAGACAATAATCTTATATGGTCGTGGGGTGATTTCTAGTAAGTACATTGTATTTCGAGGCCTAGTAATCAAGTCTAGGTGGGCGAAGACACGCCCTAGACTTTTCGAGTAGGATCAGCTTCAGAGCTAGAAATATTACCGGCCACATCAACGACAGCTTTTTCAGTGACATCGAACTTGCTCATATATCTACCGAACATGAGCCGAGTCTGGGAGTAGAAAGCCGCGGCCGAACCATAGACGATGCTCGTTACCGGCAGGAATACCCACTGAGCAACCATCAAGACGGAGCGATGTCGACGGTAGCGGGCGGGGCGCGGCGGCAGCGTCAGCAAACAAACGTAGAGTGAAGCCATCAACCCAATAATCCCAACCCGCTGAACCCGGCTGACAATCAAGGGGAGCTCATTGGCGGCAAAGCTCTGCGGGTGGATGAATGGTGGAATAAAGGCCGCAAAGTATATCAACAGCGTGCCTGTAGCCCAAGTAACGTGCCCCTCAAGGGTGCGCAGAAACTTAGTTGTCACATCGAAGCGTGGCGCCTTACTGTTCGAGAAAAAACCCTTACTGGCGATATACGCGACGTCCGATGCCCCATAAGTCCAACGCCGTAATTGCACAAATTGAGCTTTCAAGGTGCGAATATAGCCGTCGGCTAAGACAGCGTCTTGGTAGATGGGAATACTGATCGGGTATACCCGGTAATCTCCATCATACCGGAAGTAGGATCGCCAGAAATGATGGCCGTCTTCAACGATCGTCCGGACACTCCAGAAGTTCATATCAATTAAAGCCTGCATTGGCTGGGCGTGGGCCGAAAAGTTTCGCGCCAGATGCGGCCGCTTTGAGCCGACGATATAAAATAAATTGTTACCGGTTGCCACCACACGCATCAAGGTTGGGGCGTCCCAAATATTATTCGTGAACATGGGCAGCGGCTGGAATGATGCCCGTAGTGGGTTAGAAACGACGCAGTACATGTACGTGAGAGCCGAAAAATAGCGCTTATCGGGGCGATTATCAGCATCCAGCGTCGTGACAATCACTTTCTCGGGATCAATCCCCTGCACTTCCAAGTACTTCTGTAGCTCGTGCCCCGCACAGGTTACATTGCCGCCCTTACCGATGACTTCGCCGGGGATGTTAGCCGGGTGCTTGACCATCATTGCGTGCCGGAATTCACCTTTGTACTGCTTCAGTAGTCCACGGACTCGATCTTCGGCGACTTGACCAGCCCGGCCTTCGTACGCGAACACTAAAATCGTCCGCTTGGCGTCATAGTCGGCCCCAATGACTGATTGAATGGTCGGTTCAAGCACTTCCCTCGACTCATTAACGGTTGCAATAATGACGGCGTGGACAATATCGCTAGGTTTGAAGATTTGCTTATACCCTTGAACTCGGGCGAGGTTGCTGGCGTGCCAGGCCGGTCGCTTGACATCGCGGGAGGTAATCTTCCCTATTTCCAGGTCGGCCAGTAGGCCATTCCAGTCGAGCTTCATGTGCTGCTTCATAGTGCGATAGCCGCCTAAAGCGCGGGCGCTGAAAGCTATCGAGCGAACAAAATAGATGAGTAAATATGCCAAGATGAAAATGACGGCAGCAGTCACATTAATCAAGCTCAAGATAAGTGGCAAGGCAATCAGCAAATAGCTGAGGGCGCCGGGGAGTATTTCAAAGAAACGATAATGCCCTTTGCGGTCTTTTTCATACGGAATCTCGATGTCAGTCATCTAACGCAACAATATCAGGGCGTTACTTATGATAATAGCCAATAGCAGGAGCAAAATCCCGAGGCTTAAGATAGCGATAGTTACCTGGCGATGAATTTTGTAGACTCTAATCCCGAGCATAGAATGGATGGCAAACACCAGCAGCATAAAACCAATAAAACTCAACAGCTCGGTCACACCGCCGTTCGTAAAGGTATTAACGCCAAAATTTGAGCGGTATTGGACGATGTAACCATTACTACCGTGGCTGGAGCTCAAGCGAAGCAAAACTAAAATGCTGCCGAATAACGCCAAGAAAGCATTAATGCTGAGCAGCAAAAGCACTAAATGATCGTGAAAAAACTTCTTAGGAATGGCCATAGGGGTGCACGTATTGTACCACTTTCGGGCTTATATCAGCGTACATTGGTGCAGCCTCATTAAACAGGTTAGAACGAAGCTACAGGCAACTTACTGGAATTATTTAAGCGTTAGCTTTATGGTGACAGGGTCATTAGGCTCTGGCACACCCGATGCGTCAAAATGTGCTATTGGTTCATAACCAACTGTGTCGGCATTAAAGGTCTTTTTCTTTAATATCTCATTACTCTTTTGAATATATTCTGAGCTGATCTTAATAACTCCGTTTCTATCGGTGGTGCCTTTCCACTTTTTTGGATTATTCGGACAGCTACTATTAATGGAAGTCGAGCAATTCGCTCCGTTCGTACTCGAGAATTCAATATCGGTAAAACCCAACGGTTGGTTAGTGGCCTTGTCGGCAATTACGATTGTTGCCAGATTTGAATTACTGCTAGCTAATGGAGTCAAACTTTTGGATGTGGAAGCTTTGGAATTAAGCAAGTACCATCCAGCCAGGCTAATGAGAGTTGCGACAACCAATACAGCTATAACTTCGACAGTACCAAATCCTTTTTGGTTCCTCATGCGCTAATTCTAGCACAATAAAACATGCTTACGATTGGTGCGGGTGGCGAGAGTCGAACTCGCGTCTCAGCCTTGGGAAGGCTACATAATGGCCGTTATACGACACCCGCAATGATTACTTATCAGATATCAGGCAGGGCCAGTTGCCTAGGCACGTAGCCCCTGCTTTGAACCGCCACTTCACCTTCAATAGCGCAATCCTATCCTTGCTCCATTCAGCAGAATAGATAAGATTGGAGCCACCTGCCGGAATCGAACCGGCGACCTACACGTTACGAATGTGTCGCTCTACCAACTGAGCTAAGGTGGCGTATCTGGGAAGATCTACCGTATTATAGCAAACAAAAACGTCTTGAAAGCCTATCCAACTTGGGTTTTATGCTCCCGCTTTATCTGACAACCTAAAGAAAGGTGGAATAATTACCTTGCCCCCACTACACTTAATGGGTATGGATGACCTACAAGCCTATGGCTGGAATGACAACTTCGCGGCCGTTTGGCATGAATTAGAGCTGGATGAGTATACACCTGGTCGAGTTATTGCCGACCGCGGCAGCCACTTAAAAGTAGTAACACCTCTCGAATATGCCGCCGAAATAGCCGGCAAACTTAGCCACTCTTCTCGAAGTGACGAACTACCCAAAATCGGTGATTGGGTCGCCCTCCGCCTAGGCGAAGATAACAAGGCAACCATTCATGCCGTCCTTCCCCGCCAGAGTGAAGTCAGCCGGCGGATGGCTGGTGACCGATTCGGCAAACAGATTTTGGCGGCCAATATTGACATCGCTTTTGTCGTCCAGGCACTAGACGATGATTTTAGTGCCGCGCGCCTCGAGCGTTTCATCTACCAATTGCGGCAGAGTCATATTGAGCCGATCTTTATATTCAATAAAGCTGATCTGGCCCAAGAATTAGCCGCCAAATGTAGTGAAGTTGAAACATTAAATATCCCCTATCTCATTACCAGCGCCCAGACCGACCAAGGCTTAGATCAAGTCGCCGCCGCCATACCGGCCGGTAAAACAGCCGTTTTCTTAGGCTCATCTGGGGTCGGCAAGTCGACTTTGACTAATAAACTACTCGGCTATGAACGCCAAAAGACGGCTCCCGTCCGTGTTTCCGACTCGACGGGTATGCACACCACCAGCCATCGTGAATTGTTCACACTGCCAAACAATGGCATGATTATTGACACCCCTGGTATCCGTGAGCTTCAACTGTGGGGTGATGAAACCTACCTGGCCGATACGTTCCCCGACATCGAGTCCTTGGCGGCGGACTGCAAATACCGCACGACCTGCAGCCACTCCCACGAGGAAGGCTGTAAAGTTATTGAAGCAATCCAAAACAAACAGCTCGATCCGGCCCGACTCGCAAACTACCTAAAGTTCCAAATCGAGCTACGCGCCGTGTCGATTCAAATTGCCGCCCAAGTCGAACACGACAAAGCCATTCATAATAAACGGGCCGCCCGGGCGCGCAATTTTGATGACGATGAAGAATATTGAGCAGCGCAGACTGCAGACTGCCAACGCGGCTACTTAAAACAGCTCTACTCACGACGACCTACCCCGTCAGTCTATCTGCTGCTATACGGAGGTGGATCATGAAGTAAGTTTCGTCCTTTGAGTACAAACATTAACACTATTGTCGAACAACTGTCGTCGCTTTACCCTGTTATATATCCTTGAGTACATTTTTGAACTTGTATTGTCGATTGGATAAACCTTGTCTCATCCGGCCAGCCCGTTGAACACATCGTGTCATGATCATTTCCGCAGGACGCCCCGCTGCGCACTAACTTGGCCAGTTATTTACGACTATACCGAACTTTTCGTGATATGCCGCTATCACGGCAATGTGGGCAACATTCAGATCGGCTTGGCTGATAGGTAAGGTAGGGTCAGATTCCATAGCAATGGAAATGCCCCGAAGCGCTATTGTCGTAGCCTCACCACCCAGTGACTTCGGATAATCACCCTCTAACGCATTAAGGGGGTACAACCATATTGATGCCCTTGGGGCGAGGCCGGCTGGACTGCCAATCCGGTAGGCTTGGTTAATAGTTAACACTTCACTCGAATCATCAACCGACAACCCTTGACCACATTCTTCGTTTTTGACTATATCCTTTAACTTCATTTTTTCTCCGTCTTCTTTCAAAATTTCATGTTCGGCCCGTTTGCCGCTATTAATTTATACAAATGTGACACTAAGTGATTATCGTTTTCGACGACAAATTCTGAACAACAGTGGTGATAGTAGAGTGCGACCGCTGAGCTTTTCAGATGTACACACATATTACAACAAAGTATCCTAAAGTCAAATTATTGACGCACTGCCCTGCAAGTTTAATAATTCAGTATAACCTCGAGCTTCTGCTTCGCAATGGTTGGCAATCACACAACCAAAGAATATCGACTTGCTCGTAGTAAAGGACTGATCAGACTCCAGAAATTAAAAGCTGGCTGGCTTACAAGGTATCTAGTTCTCGATAATTATTCGCCGGATCGGTGTACTCTTCCGGGAAGCCGACAACTATAGTGGCATCCAGCCATGATAGTGGCTGGGGGTTGGAAGTAGAGCACTCGTTAACGACGAGACAGAAATCGGCTCTGCTGGACATATAAACAGTGCCCGTTTCTGTGACGCCATAATTGTTTGTTCTTTCGTAAACAAGCGGTTTCTTAGAATCGGCTTGGCACATATCGACTAAACTCGCGAGAGCTTCCCTATTTGTTTTCTCGATAACAATGTCTAGGGCCTCTCTTCCTTGATCGGTTAAAAGTTCAGCGTAACCCGTTACGCTGGCGAGATTGAGCGACGCATCGGTATCAGTAGTCCGGTCGTATTCACCAATCACCAACCCCCGGGTAACTTCTTCGATCACCCACGCGTTGGACCCGACTGTTTTGGCACAGCCAACGATTTCTGCTTGGTTCTGAACACCGAAATCCCTTAGGGTGAGCGGTGAGTTTGAGTAGCGCCTGGTGGCTTTAATTTCACGCCTTAGTTGCAGTTCAGAAATGGATATAGTCCGAGATTCTTCCAACTTACCCCTAACCCCTCGGCCCGCGATAGAGAGCACTCCCGCGTTGTGCACAGCTAAAAGTACCCCCTCAGCTAGACTAGCATTGTCAGCATAGTTTTCTCCAAAGCTAGTATCTCGGTTGTCTTGCGCGTTTAGATTAGTGCTCGGCAAGTATAAGACGTTGCTTTCAGTTTGCTTTTGGCGGCCTCCCCCTGGCATTTCTTTGTTATTACTCGGCATAAAAACATTTTATAATATTTTCAGTGTTTCGTCAATTTAGCTAGTTTACTAAAACCGATTTCACGCTATAGATTAGTGCCTATTACGCGTCCGATCAGGGCCGTAATCGCCATAGCAAGGCCGCCACCGATTAACACCCTGGCTGCGGCCCACAATCTGTTGCCGCCACCGATTCGGGCGCCAATTGCGCCAGAAACTGCTAACGTGACCAGTGATAAGGCGACAATGGTGCCTGCACTCGCCAACCCGCTTACAAGCACTGCTGCGACAATTGGCACCAGGGCGCCGATTGAAAAGGCTGAGGCCGAAGCTAAGGCCGCCTGCGTTGGATTAGCTAACGCCTCATGGTCAATACCAAGTTCATCACGCACATGCGCAACAACCGGATCGTGATCGTGCAACTGACGGGCTACTTTAGCCGCTAGATTGGCGTCGAGTCCGCGATGCTGATAAATTGCGGTCAATTCGGCCAGTTCCTCAATCGGATTTGCCACGAGGGAACGCCTCTCCATTTCTATATCAGACCGCTCGGAATCCCGTTGGGAGCTAACCGATATGTACTCTCCGACCGCCATAGACAAGGCACCGGCGAATAACCCGGCGATTCCAGCCGTTAAGATGGCTTTATCATTTGCGCTGGCTGCGAGGACTCCGAGCATCAAACTCGCCGTCGACACGACGCCGTCATTTACGCCAAGAACGGCGGCGCGTAGCCAACCCGAACGATGTGATTTATGTTCTTCTTCTGGATGGGCGGAGGGGATAGATTTATGCATACCCCTATACTAGCAGAGGCAGCTTCTAAACTGTGACTTTGTCTAATTTACGGTCGGCTTCTTACGCCTGGGCAGCCAAAAAAGCCTAACTCATCGATTACTAAAGCTTAAAGTGACAAAAGATATATATATTCAAACCTTCGGCCCCGCTATGACGTCTGGCGAACCGGAGAAGCACTTAATATGGTCCCGGCTGTTCAACTCGCATCGCGCTCGGCTGACACCACCGAAACGAAAATGAAATTAACTCAAAAATTTAAGAAGACACCTATCGGCGAGGATAAGTGCCTTCTTTTGGCGGGCCGTAGCGCAAGATGTCTGGAACTACTTTGTAACTATGACCTATTCAGATTTAGGTACATCACCACCATTTAATTCATGCCCTATCTCGCGAGATGGAGTACCTAGAGGATAGTCAAAATGTTCTGCATTTACTACATCTGCCTCCATTTGATCGTGGGCAAGTACCTCATCTAATGTCGCGTCAGGTTCCATGCCGCGGAAGGCAGTATTTGCTAATTGGGCTTCTCGCGTTGGGAAGTCGCCATTATATTTTGGTGATGGTTGTTCGTTTTTTTCTATCATAAAAATATACTATCACAATGATAGTTTTTTGTCAACCATAAGCTATTTGACGGAATGTAGCTTCGGATTTTTGAACCGGTCCGTCCGTTCCGATGGGTTAATCCGCAATTCGAATAATACATATAAAAGAAGACACCTATCGGCGAGGATAGGTGTCTTCTTTTGGCGGGCCCGGCCGGATTTGAACCGGTGATCTCCTCCGTGACAGGGAGGCGTGATAACCACTTCACTACGAGCCCCCGACGTTTCACACCCTTAATTTTGTCTAAAACACTTTTTTCAATGTCTTGGTCATGGGCGCTACGGGGTTACTAAATACAGGGGTAATGATACCAATTTGAACGACAAAAAGCAACCTAGCTAGATTTTTATGAAGTGGCGAGGCGAGTGGGCGTCCGTCAAAGGCTTCACGAACGCACTGATGTCTTTGTAGTTAAACGAGATATGAGCAGCGTGGACTTTACCACCATTCACGTCTATCACCTTCACTATCTCAAGCGTATAGCCAGTATCGATAATAGTTGATATCTGACCCGGTTGGAGTTTAAACAACTCGGCAGTCACGTGCGGTGCAATATTATGATCAGTCGACGTAATCGCTTCGGGATACTGGCCGCCATTGGCTCGAGTACTGGCATCGTCCGATGATTGAGCAGCGACAGCGGCAAAGTCTGCCCCGCCCCGGAGTTGTTGCAGCACCACATTGGCTCGTTGTTGGGTCGCACTATCAAGTTTGGCGGCGACTTTCTGTTGCAAAAGCTGTTGCTTAAGTTCACGCTTAAAATCTTCGGTGTTCCAGCCCCAGAACTCGTTTAATACGTCCTTAAATACCCGGTCGCTACTGAGTCGATTCTGGCTACGGACCAACTGGACTTCGGCATCAACTTCTTGGCTAGACACGGTGACTTTATTTTGGGCGGCGAGCTGCTTCGTATATGCGGTAGTAACCGCTTCGGTCATGGCCTGGCTTTTTAGGCGCTGCAACTGGACTTTGCCGTCGGGTGTGGAAAAGTTGGCCCGCTGTTGAGTCTGGTAATAGTGCATGCTCCGGCGCAGCTCAAACAGGTAACTCTCATAGCTAACCCAGGCCGGTCCGGCTTTTGCCACCGGGAACGGGATTACCCGCGTCACATCAGACATAAAGGCCGTGGTCAGCTGAAATTTGTATAGGCCAACGCCACAGTAGGTAAAGAACATCAGGAAAGAAATGGCTAATAGCCAGACGGAGATGCGCACAATCCGATGTTTCGAGTGCTGCAACGGGTAGATATACTTACGCGCACTCGACAGAACGGCCTCGCGGTGTTCAGCGACTGTTTCATTAGTTATTCTTGGGACACTACTCAGGGCCTCTTCGACGCGGGCTTCAGCACTGCTTCGGCGAGCCGGCAGTTTCGGGAGTTTGATGGTTTTTGGTAGTTTAGGCTTCTTCATGTATGTGATCTGGGGAGCGGCTCCCCCCAGGGTAATCTTCGGTGGTGATTCCCTGGGTGCGTAGTATACCCGATATTTTTTTCTGAATCTTATTCGGGTGGTGGACATCGTGGATAATTAAGTCTCCCACGTATGTCTGCATCTTTATTGTACCAAATCCCAGCAGAGTCTCCTGCAATCCTGACACTTCATAATTCACCGACTGGATTTGGTTGAGACCTATATCGGCGACAGCTCGGCTGAACAACCCCTTTTGGGTAATCTGGATGAAACGTTGATCGGTGATAATAAAGACGCTGAAGTGCCAGCTAATCCAGCTGGGAGCAAAAATCAAAAACCCCAGAATGATACCTCCTAGTAGGCCGCCAAAGAAAACAATAAAGCCTAGCTCGGGTTTTACCGCCGCCGGGATGATGCCAATGAGCGGTCCAAATAGGCCAAACACCAACCCTTTGCGCATTACGACCGGGTGTTTATGAAACACGTACAATACTGCTTCATCGTCAAACTGATCAGGAAAATACTTAGGGGACGATTGGGCAACTTCGACCATAGGAGTATTTTACACCATATTGCTTAAGTTTACTCTGTACTCATACCTTAGAAAGTGACTGAAACGGTACGAAAATTAATAATTATGAATCGTCATCGCTAGTCTGGTGCCCCCACCACGATTCGAACGTAGAGCTTCTCCTTAGGACGGAGTTATTTTATCCATTGAACTATGGGGGCTCAGCGCCTATTGTATACGGGTTTCCCGCTGCGGTCATCCTAAATCAAAATATGGATGACCGCGCGAAAAGTTTACAGGTTACCCCAGCTTAACCGCGTTCGGAGTGTTCGTAGATATAGATATATTCGGACTTATCGTAGCTAAACAGTTCATTTTCATCGAAAAAGTTCGCGACTTCTAATTCACCACTCTCTTTGCTATCAGAGGCGTGAATAAGGTTGCGCCCCCGACCGATGGCAAAATTACCGCGGATTGTACCCGCATCGGCTTGCCGGGGGTTGGTAGCGCCAACTAAAATGCGTATCGATTCGATGCACTCATAGCCTTCCCACGCCATCAGGACGACGGGCGAGCTCTTCATAAATTCCTCGAGACCGGCATAAAAAGGCTTGGCGATGTGTTCGGCATAATGAGACCGGAGCATGGCTTCGTCGAGTGTCGCCATCTTCATGCCGATTAGTTTGAGACCTTTGCGCTCCATGCGGGCAATGATTTCACCAATCAATCCGCGCTGGACGGCGTCGGGCTTGGCGATTATGAGTGTTCGTTCCATTAGGGTTCCTTGTTTATATATGGCCATTGTAACAGCTTAGAAAGGTCTGGCCGTCATCTTTAGGTGGGAATGATCTATAATAGGGCTTATGCTCTACGCGAAAGCTAAAACTGATTTTCTGGAATACTTAGAAATTGAACAAAACCGGTCCCAAAAAACCATTGCCAACTACGACCACTACTTAACCCGACTACACGATTTTGCCGGAGACATTCAGGTACATGAAATCGATGACGAGCTGGTTCGTAAGTGGCGCCTCTGGCTCAATCGCCTGGGGACTAACACCAGCGACGAACTGGGCAAATCGACCCTCAATTATCACTTGATTGCCCTGCGCAGTTTTTTGAAGTTCTGCGCGAAACGTAATATGCCCGCCCTGCCTGCCGATAAAATAGAACTGGCGCGTACCAAACGCAAACAAGTGACATTTTTAAACGAAGATGAACTAGAACGGATGTTTGAACAGCCCGATCTTACTACCCTACCCGGCCTACGCGACCGAGCGATCGTGGAGCTACTGTTTAGCTCGGGCATGCGCGTCAGCGAACTAGTCGGCCTCGATCGCGACCATATCAACCTCAAGCGCCGCGAATTTATGGTCCGCGGTAAGGGCCAAAAAGACCGGCCGATCTTTATTAGCGTGGCCTCCGCCTTATGGATCAGTAATTATCTAGAAAGGCGCCCCGACACCGCTCGGCCCCTGTTCGTGCGCTACAGTGGTACCAAAAAAGTCGATTTGTCGGGTAATTTCCACCGGCTGACTGCGCGCAGCGTGCAGCGACTGGTCGCCCACTACGCCCTGATGGCCGGAATTACCAAACACGTTAGCCCCCATACGCTCCGACACTCTTTTGCAACTGATCTATTGATGAACGGTGCCGATTTACGCAGCGTCCAAGCCATGCTCGGCCACAGCAATATCGCCACAACACAGATCTACACGCACGTCACCGACCCGCACCTACGGGCGGTCCACGAAAAGTTTCACCACAAAGCCAGCTAAAAAACTTGTAGCTAGAGACTGCAGCCCGAGGCATACCCAGGGTATGCGGAGAGGTTTTTACAGATACCCATTAGAGAGTCGAGGCCAAATCCTGGATATAGCTGACTGTCGTTGGCCGGGACACGAACTTGTATTCTCTTTAGGACGTCTTGCGACTGACCGGTCGAGTCGATGACTGTTTGGGCACCGACTAAGCGTGCCGCGCCGCCATTAGCCGTAATATGCGCGTTGGTGTTGCTATAGATGGACCGCAAGTTAAACAAAAAATTAGTTCCGGCTGGCTCGGGAACTGGGAAGCTTATCTTCACCACACAAAACCGCGCGTAGGTCGTAGCGTTAGCCGTGTGACAATTGCCGTTCACAATCGGCCCTGACTGAGTTTGGTTGTTAGTATAGTTAGTGGTCCCAGGAGAGCCGGGAGAAGCACTGTTGTTTGGGTACAGGAACGCCGTGAAAGTGTCATTGACTAGAGTACTTCGATCGATGGCGGTAAAAGGTGTAACCGCCAGCCGCAATACGCCCGGAGCACCCCACGAGGCAATCGGTGCAAAAGAGTTATTAGTTACACCGCTAGCCGGCCGAAAGGTAGTCAGTGAACTATCGGCATCCTGCCAGGCAACCGTTATGCTATTAATCGCGACAGGGGTAGTGCCAGTTGCGGCATCAACACCAGTCACAGTAAACACTGTCGGGGTCACTGTATCGATTGACCCGTAATCGACGGAAGTAGGCGCAGTATCAATTAATAAGCACGTCCACTTGCTGTTGGCAGCCGCATTAACGATATTATCCATCAGGTATTTATCTGAGGCATCGGCCGGAGCAGTAATTGGACCACAGGTCGTTTTGTGCTTTGAGTATCCCCCGACGTTAATAGCCCGCACGGCGTCATTGATTCCCGCTTCGGCGGCGTAATAGGCCTGGCTGCTTAATTGACGGTTAAGGGCCTGGCGTGATTCATTGCGAATTATCTGGGCAAAGCCAATAGTCAACAAGCTGAGTACAAAGATCAAGGTCATGGCAACGACTAACGCCGCAAAGCCTTTCTCGTTACTGCGAAGTGTAGTCTTTATCATAAGCATATTGTATCCTATTCCGCCATTCTGGGCGCTACGGTTTGGGTTAAAGTGGCTAAGGCACAAAATTCCGAGCCGGCGCCATTCTTACAAGCGGTCACAGCCGCAGCTACAGGCGTGACTGTCCGCGGAGTATACTGGATCAAATCATCGTCTCCGTAAGCCACGCTGACGGTAATCGTGTAAAACCCGTTGGCGCTACTGACATGAAGATCAGTCAAGCGCATATTAATTGGCATCAACTCACTGCCATTATCGGGGTGTGAATTGAGTGCGTCCGCCGGTGGCGGGGAGCCCGTTAGAGTTGGTATCGGGCCACAACTACCGCTACTATCCATAACATCCCGCCATAATGCATGGTCGGTTATATTTTTAGTGAGCTTATGATTGACGATAAAATTATATCGTTTACTACCGATACAGACCGCACCGACGGAGCTCGGTGTACTGACGGTTGGGGCGGTGAGGGGCATACTATAAAAAGGTGTCGCGCCACCGAGCTGAATTTGCGAAGCAATATTATTCATAATACTACGTGCGGCATTCTGGGTGTTGGTTTGATTCATGCCTTTTGAATACAATTTACCAATTTGCACAATTCCGTAAGTGCTCAGTAAAAGTACCAATGACAAAATACTCAAGGAAATCATTAATTCGATGATTGTAAAGCCAGCCTCGGCCGATTCTTGACGGGACGAGCCAATCTGGCGTTGTGAGAAGTAGCTTAGGGTCATGTTTTATGTATCTTATAGTTAAGCTGCTCTTGCTGCTGACCGAGCTGGCCCGTACCCGGCCAGGTTACGGTAAAGGTAAAAATGTCTTGATTAATGCCATTGCTGGGGGCCGTTGCATAGGTGATGCTGAGTTTGTAGAAGCCCTCTACCCCCGCTGTGCAGGCGGGGTTAACTAAGGTGACAGGTTGAGCTGTCGCGTCCATGCAGAACGAACTAGCGGTAGAATATAAGCCGCTATCAGCGGCGTCGGCCCGAGCTAATTCGACCTGGCTATTGAGATACTGGAGGGCTTCGGAGTGCTCTTGGGAATTTCGTGCCGATTGCATACTTCGGTTTACCGTGGAGTAGGAGGTCGTGAGGGCAAAACTTAGAATACTCAAAGCAATCATGACTTCAACAATCGTATCGCCGCGTCCATTACGATGAAAAGATTTCAACATGCCGCCGCTAACCCATTCCCGGTCTCAAGCGTTGTCGTAAACTGCTGTCCGTTTTGACCACCGATACTGACACTGGATTTTTTACTACCATTCTTGAAACAAAGCAAAATGTAGTTACCGTTACCCATAATGTTGTTAGTTAAAATGTTGTTGGTCGAAATGATGTTTTTAGCATTAAGATTGATACTAGTCACCGCGATAGGTTCACTGACGCCGTAAACACTACTCGGGATACTAGCCGTCACTAACGTCTGAGCACCGGACTCTGGAGTACTTGATTGCGAGAGGCCGTAATTGCCCAGACTGCCAAAAAAACCAAATGAACCGATTACTCGACTGTTTGTCACACCTATACAATCAGCTTTGCACTGCAGAACTTTCGTGACCTCCATGCCATTTTGGAGGATTTTCTTGTCCGTTAAGTTGACGACGGCCGAATCTACGGCGATGGGTTGTGCTTCCGCGAATGTCGTCACTGACGACCCCGTCGACCCAGTTTGGCGGGCAGCAATGGTATAGACATTATAGGCAGATGGGTCGCCCGCAACATTGAATTGCACGACCTTGCCCATGAATATACAGCCCACATTTGAACCTTGTTTAGCCACTAGCGCCGCTATGACCGGCGGGCCAATCAGGGGCGCCGAACAGCTAAAACCAGCGGCTGACGGATATTGGCCGTTTGAAACGTCATTGACTATACTTCTGATCTGAGTATTGATATCGTTATTACTCTGCTTAAATTCGACTGCCGATTGTTTACCGGAAATAAAAGCCGCGGCCATCAAAAACATCAGGCTCGAGATTGCCAGAAATATGAGTACCTCAACGATGGTATAACCATGGGGCTTGTTGCCACCTATCATACCGTAAAGTATACCATAAGCATGTTAGGTATAAGCGCTAAATTACGAAGAACATTCTTTGATACCACGCGAGTAAATCTCCCCCGAATAACTGCACCCCAATAGTTGCGATAATCAAGAAAGGGCCGAACGCGATGACACTCGTCTTCACCAGCCGCTTGGTCAAGAGAAGTGGCACCGCCAGAAGGCAGCCCATGAGGGACGCCAGGAAAATGACTAAAAAGCTACTGAGTGGCGAAGCCACCACCAGGCCAAAAATCCACCCCAATTTCACATCACCACCACCAATCCACTTCCCGTCTGAAACCTGGAACAAGACGTAGAATAGGCCACTCCCCACTACCACTGCCAATAATGTATTGAGTGCCGCCTTGGCTGGGCTCGGGGCACTAGCGATACTGATTAAGGCTTGCACAGCCGCCAACCCTGTCAAAGGGTAAACCAATTTGTTGGGCAGCAGTAGCCAACGCAGATCGTAGACCAACAACGCCATCAAACCGATCAGCAAAGCGAGCCACAGGCCAAAGACGGCCCATTGACTGCTCTGTAATGGTACGGGCCAGTACATATACGATAGAACGAAGAGGCCGGCCGTAGCCAGCTCAACCAGAGGGTATTGAATTGCGATGGGCTTGTGGCAGTATCGACAGCTACCGCCGACGCTTAACCAGCTGACGACCGGGACCAAATCGTACCAAGCTAAAGTGTGCTGACACGCCGGGCACAT
>JBDTSH010000027.1:0-20879 GCA_039931245.1 Candidatus Saccharimonadota bacterium | reverse complement strand
AGACGAAAAGGATTCATGACATGACAATTACAATTATCGGCACGGGGAATATGGCGAAAGGTATTGCCAGCCGCGCCATGGCCGGCGGGCATCACGTTAACGTCTTGGCCCGAGACGACAGCAAGGCCGCTGCCCTAGTCAGCGCCGTTCAGACATTCGCTGTCAATGGTGCTCAAGCCCAAGTCTTAGCGCCAGACAACCCCCTGGATGACGTGGTAGTCCTGGCCGTGCCTTATACGGAAGTTGCGACCCTCGTTCAATCGTACGGTGATAAACTAGCCGGTAAAGTTGTCGTCGACATCACTAATCCCGTTGACTTTGAAACATTCCAGTTGATACCCGACAAGGGTGTCGCCGGTGCCGAGGAAATTGCTAAATTATTGCCAGCTTCCCAAGTTGTCAAAGCTTTCAATACTACTTTTGCCGGTACGCTCATGAGCGGGATAGTAGACGGTAAGTCGCTCGATGTATTGATTGCGGGCGATGACGCGGCCGCCAAGGACGTTGTCAGCACGCTCGTGGGAGACGGTGGGCTGCGCCCACTGGACGTCGGTCCTCTGAGCAATGCCCGTCACCTGGAAGGCCTGGGACCCATGCACATGGCCTTGCAGGAACAGCTTGGTTCGGGTTGGATGAGCGCTATTAAGTTCTTAGCCTAAAACAGCGAACCGATACAGTAAGTCTCCTTGGCTAGCGGCGGACGACGGGACGGAAGGTCCTTCACTCCGCCGTCGGCCGCCGTCGTCTTAGCCCGGCGGGACCGACGAAATGGCCTAATTATCTATCACAAAACATTTCATTAATCTGGGCTCCGGCTAGCTAGCAAAGTCGAGTGTTTCAGGCTACCGACTTTGGGGCATTAAGTGTGCCGTGGGCCAGTAGAAAAGCATCCTTGCATCCTTGGGCGCAAAAGTAATAGTGACTATCCGCTTGGATTAACGTTTCCCCGGCTTCGTTGACGCTGATGCGCATGCCGCAGACGGGATCACGCACAATTGGATAGAGAGCGTTACTGTCGAGGGCAGCAATCCGGGCAATTTCCGGCTCATGGCTGTATTGAGATTTCAAAAATTCCCGCAGTTCGTGAATCACGGAGGCAATCCTTTTGTCGCTCAGTCGGTAGTAGACGTATAAGCCATCCTTGCGGGGAGTAACAAGCTTTAAGCGGCGCAAGTTACTGAGGTGCTGTGAGACGTTCGCTTGACTAATACCGAGCATTGCCACCATCTGATTGACAGTAAGCTCTTGGTTGTTGAGCAGCTGAAGAATCTCGAGCCGTTTGTGGTTAGCGAGTGACTTAAGTACTTCTTCTTGCAAGAAAAAAAGGCGTTCGTACATAGGAGATAGTATACCATCAAACTAATATATTCGCATATTTGCATATAGTTTTTGTTGCTGCTATGCTAAGGCTCAGGCAATACGAATAGTATATGCGCATGTAACCGTTCTAATAACCCGTCGAGCAGACGGAACCGGAACTGTTTTCTACTCCAGAATATTACCTAAGCGAGACGCGGAAGGTTCCGACCAACATGAAAGAATTGATAATTCCGATCAAAGGCATGCACTGCCGTTCATGTGAATTACTCCTCACGGAAAGCTTAGGAAATTTACCCGATGTGAAGAGGGCGGATGTTAGCCTGAAGACTAAGACGGCGACACTATTTGTGCAGCAGGCCCCGTCGAACGATGCCGTGAAAAAAGCCGTCGCCGAAGCTGGTTACACGATAGGCTACGATGACATCCCGCTGTTGAATAAAAATGAAAAAGTGTACCAGGACGTCGCCATTGGCGTGGTGATTATAGTGGCACTGGGGCTGGTATTCAGCCGTCTCGGTTTAACGAAACTGACGACTATCGGAACCGGGGGTGCGAGTAATGGTTATATCGCGCTGACTATCGGTCTGACGGCAGGGTTTTCGACCTGTATGGCCATGGTAGGTGGCTTAGTGTTGAGCCTGTCGGCTCGCCACGCTGACAAGCACCCGTCGGCCTCATCGGCCCAGAAATTTCGGCCTCATTTGTTCTTTAATTTTGGCCGAATTGTATCTTTTATTATGTTTGGCGCTCTGATCGGGGCGCTTGGTTCTGTTTTTCAATTGCGGGGCAGTCTGCTCGGATTGCTGACTATACTGGTGGGCGTGGTCATGATTATGCTCGGTCTCCAGCTGACAGAGCTTTTCCCCAGGTTTAGCAACGGCAAACTGACCCTCCCGAGCGGCCTCGCCAAAGCCATGGGGCTGAAACAGCGTGGGACGCGCGAATATAGCCACGGCAACTCAATGTTGCTGGGTGGTGCGACTTTCTTTCTGCCGTGTGGGTTTACCCAAGCGATGCAGTTACTGGCGATAAGTACGGGAAGCCCCTTGCAAGGTGCGCTCATAATGGGCGCCTTCGCTGTCGGTACTTCGCCGGGACTCCTAAGTGTGGGCGGTTTAACGTCAATCGTGAAAGGCGCATTTGCTAAGAAGTTCTTCCGGATAGTCGGAGTTGCCGTGGTAGCGATGGCCTTCATAAATATCTCTCACGGCTACAATTTGCTCGGTCTCGGCAACCCATTCGCGCCGGCGGCAGTCACCACGACGCAATCGGTTGCACCTAAGGTGACTCCAGCAGCAGCGGCGGGACAAGCACCGGTCCCGGCTGGCGCCGAAACCATATTGACGACGTCGTATACGCTGAAAGACGACATTATCCCCAGTAAGTTCACGGTAAAGGCCGGTCAGAAAACCACCATCATCGTTGACGTTAAAGAGGACGGTCAAGGTTGCATGAGCACTATCATGATACCGGGATTGGTGGGCAATCCGCAGTTCTTACAAGGCGGTTCCAAGATCAAAATGACCTTTACTGCCAAGAAGCCCGGCAGCTACCAAATCACCTGTGCGATGGGCGTAAACCGAGGATCAATCAGCGTAATTTAGCTAAGGAGGATAGAGGCGATGCAGACAACAACTTTCCAACTGAGCGGCCTGACGTGCACCGCGTGCACCAAGCTATCCGCTAATCGAATCCGGAAGGTGCCCGGGATTTCGGATGTCACAGTCTGTCTGGACACCCAAATAGCTACCGTGCTAAGTGAGCGTTTGCTACGGGCTGACGAAATCAAAGAAGCCCTAAAAGAAACGCCCTACGGCGTTGAGGAATAAACGATGACACGAAGCATTGAACTTGATATTCATGGCATGACTTGCGCGTCGTGCGAACAGTTGATTAGCGAAGAAATTGGGGCACTACCGGGAGTTAGTCGGGTCACTATTTCGCAACCAAATTCTTCAGGGACGGTAGAGCTCATTGATGCTCAAACTTCTGAGACGGAAGTTGTCGCGGCGGTGGTACGGGCTGGTTATCAGGCAACTGTTCGGAACAATAGTACTGATCCGACATTAATTACTTTGGCGGTGAGCGAAAAGGATGCCCTGCCCAGCAATTTGGAAGTCACCAGCACAGCAGAAACTACCGCCTCGGTAATCCAAAGCAATAGTGGCCAGGCTGTCGTAAAAGAGAATTTATCGATTTATGGTATGCATTGCTCATCTTGCGCCCATATTATTGAACGCGAACTGACAAAGGTGGATGGTGTGCAGAGCGCCCTCATTAACTTCACTGCCGAAAAAGCTATGGTTACGTACGATACGACTGTTGTCCGGCGTGAGGGGTTGCAAGCGGCCGTCAAGCAGGCGGGCTATCGAGCCGAGTTCGAGTCCGCCGAGGCTGAAACGGCTAAACGCGCCGACGGATTACACGGAATTTGGCGTAAGTTTGTCATTAGCTTGGCCCTGAGCCTGCCGATGCTCTACTTTATGCTGCTTGATTTCTTTACGTGGTTACCGGGTGAAGGCACATTTCTGCCCTATGTGGGTTTGGTCTCGCTGACCTTGGCCACGCCCGTACAGTTTATTATCGGTCGGGGTTTCTACAAGGGTGCGTGGGCAGCCTTGCGTATGAGAACTTTCAACATGGATAGCTTAATCGCGATTGGCACCTCGACGGCCTATTTCTACAGCCTCTTTTATTTTATAAAATACTTTGTGGCGACTGGTTCCGTTATCGGCCTGGCCGGCGCAAAGATACCCGAGTTGTACTTTGAGACGGCCGCCTACTTAATCACGTTCGTCATACTTGGCAAATGGCTGGAGGCCCGGGCCAAAGGCAAGACGGGCGAAGCCATTAAAAAGCTAATGGGCCTGCGCCCCAAAACCGCTCGAGTTATTCGGGGCGGCACTACGTCTGATATCGCCATTGATGACGTCGTGACTGGCGACATCGTTGTTGTTCGTCCGGGAGAGAAGGTGCCGGTCGACGGGCTAATTTCCTTGGGCGGGTCAAGCGTCGACGAGTCGATGATTACCGGCGAAAGTCTTCCGGTCGAGAAACAAGTGGGCGATAAGGTCGTCGGGGCAACCATTAATAAAATGGGTAGCTTTGAGTTCCGCGTAACACACGTTGGCGCGGACACGACGCTGTCGCGGATTATTCGCTTGATCGAAGATGCCCAAGGGTCCAAGGCACCGATTGAAGCCAAAGCTGATCGCATTGCTGCTTACTTTGTCCCAATGGTCATTAGCGTGGCGTTGTTGACCTTTCTGATTTGGTTCTTCGTGCTTAATGCTAGTTTTGCTTTTGCGCTGATGGCCTTTACGGCAGTGATTGTGATTGCTTGTCCCTGCGCCCTTGGTCTGGCCACCCCGACGGCCGTGATGGTCGGAACCGGTAAAGGTGCCGAGCAGGGGATTTTGATAAAGGGTGGCGAACCGCTCGAAGCCGCCTGCCGAGTTGACACCATTGTTTTTGACAAGACCGGGACGCTCACCAACGGCCGTCCCGAAGTAACCGATGTTATCCCTTTTGGCACACCTGTCGACAACTTACTCACTATTGCCGCCGCCTTGGAGCGGGTGAGTGAACACCCGTTGGCTGAGGCCATCATTGGCCACGCCAAGGAGAAAGCGGTTAGTGAGGAAACCGTGACTGAGTTTATGACTATCCCTGGCCATGGCGTGCAAGGCGTTGTGCGGGGAGAAAAGTATTATTTCGGCAACCGTCGCTTGATATCCGATGTGTTAGGGCTGACGATTGAGCGCTATGAGAACAAACTGCAGCGGCTCGAGACGCACGGCAAAACGGCTATGATAGTCGCCTCGGCGACGCAAGTAATCGGGATTATCGCGGTTGCTGACACGGTAAAAGCTACTTCTAAATCGGCCGTCGCCGCCTTGCTGAAGCGGGGAATTGAAGTCTACATGATGACCGGTGATAACCATCGCACCGCCCAAGCGATTGCGGCTGAGCTCGGAATTGCTGACGTTATTGCCGAAGTGCTGCCCGAAGACAAAGCGGCTGAAGTGAAAAAGCTGCAAGACGCTGGCCATGTGGTGGCGATGGTGGGGGATGGTATAAACGATGCACCGGCCCTTGCCCAAGCGGACCTCGGTATTGCGATGGGTAGCGGTACCGACGTCGCCATGGAAACAGGTGGCATCGTCATGATGAAGGATGACTTAAACGACATCGTTACGGCCATTCAGCTGTCGCATGAAACGGTCGGCAAAATTAAACAAAACATGTTTTTTGCGCTCTTTTATAATGTGGTGGGTATCCCTATTGCCGCGCGGGTATTTGCCGGCATTGGTCTCGTTCTAAAGCCGGAACTGGCCGGTCTGGCAATGGCCATGAGTTCGATCTCGGTTGTCACGAACTCGCTATTGCTGCGCTATTTCCGTCCCGCTCGTCACAACTGGCTGTCAGCAATCGCCCCCATTATTATGGTTATCGTTTTTAGCTTTGGTTTTTTTGAGTTCGCCCGCTTTAGCTCACAGATGAGTCTAGTGAATACTGCCAAAACTTCGGTTATCACGCCCGCCCCACCGGCCGATAGGCTGACGAATGAATAAGCTCCGGCCGGACGTCGTGGCGTATTGCCCCAGGAGTTGCCTGGCTCGGGGCGAATAGCCAGGAATAATTTTCAACGTAAAGTAAAGGAACTGCTATGAAGAAACTACCCTCGAAAAGATTACTAGGGGCTGGTTTTATGGGTGTGTTGCTCGGCGCCTTAGTCATCCTTGGTATTCGATTTGTCACCTACGCGCCGCCCCAGAAAGTCCATTACCATGCTAACTTTGCCGTCTATATGAATGGCCAGCGGGAAGCTTTCAAGGGTGTCAAGTATTACGAAGAAACTGCCGCCGCGGCCTGCACACTGAAGCCCGTCGCGACAGCGTTAGAGCGGGCTCACCTGCATGATAACGTCAGCGATGTCGTGCACGTCGAAGACAGCGAAGTCACGTGGGGTAATTTTTTCCAAAACATTGGTTGGGATATCAGTCAGAACTATATTAAGTCCGATACGGTACTGTATCAAGTCGACGCACAATCCAAATTGACGTTTATCGTCAACGGTGAGGTCGTAACGGATATCACGAATCGGATTATCCAATCTGAGGATAAGCTGCTGGTCAGCTACGGCGTCAGCCAGGATACGGCGACCCAGTTTAGGTCGGTTGCCGCGACGGCCAAAACATATAATGTCCAGAATGATCCGGAAAGCTGCAGCGGTTCAACCGAACCGACGTTCAAAGATAAATTAAAAAGTCTTTTCTAGCGGCTCAGAGGGTTTAACAGGCGAGCCGAGTGTTGTAGGATGTGTCTATGGAGAAAGCTTATTCACCGGATTCCCTTGAGACTTATCAAGCCGAGGTGTTTGATCGCCTGAGCCGGCATTTGGGCAGTATTGAATTTAGTCAGCTCGGAAAGCTATGTATGGGCAGCGGTACGGTCAGGGAATCGCGGACTAAAACTATCGGCCGCTATAATTGCCCGGCATTTCACGAATTACAAACAACCCGCTATTTTCTCGGCACGGTGAAGGAGACGACCCACAACTATCTCATATATTGGCCCCTCGGCGGGGGTGGGGAAGGCAAATCGGCCGATTTTTTAACTTACTTTGATATCGACATTGTGGCTCAGACGTTGAGCATAAACCAGTATGTTGGTGGGCAGGCCTCGAGCCGAGATCTAGCTGAAAGCTATGCCCACTTTCGACTGCAGGATGCCCCACCGGTGCAGCAGTGGCAACAACTAGCCGAACTGATTGCGTCCTACGAAGACACCGCGACAGCTAGTTTGGTTTAAGCCTCAGCTCCCATAATTGGGTTTTGACCGACGCTCTTCGTCAAGTACCCCAGGTTCGCAATTGCCGATAAGGCGATGCCGGCGTGCAGGGTAACATCTGACGCTCGTTTAATCCGCCCGGCCAAATCTTCCAAGTTATTTTGCTCGGCCACTCGGGATGCCAGTCGAAGCCCCACTCCCGCCCGTTGACCAAACATTCCTATTTTTCCGAAGCGACTTGGTTGCGGCGGCGCCTGTCCGCGTAGTTTCCCGACACCGTAGCCAATCGTTTTAGTCGCGACTAGTCCGAGCATCGCTACTCCCTCGTCTTTAGTGATGAGGCCAGACTCTATAAAAACTGGAACCCCAACGACTATTAACGCGGCGTCCGCCGCTGCGTCAGCGCCCTCACCGATGGGGCTTTTCGTCCCGGTGGCGTCAGCGACTTTACCATCTTTAATGTCTTTATACCCGCCGATGCCGAGGAGGATGGTGCCGACCAAAGTATGCCCATGGTGAATGCAGGCCAATCCGCCCAAAGAGTAGAGAGCGCCTTGGAATGTTTCCCGGTTGCCCGGCGTGTCGATACCGTGCGTCTGGGCGGCTCTTACCTGGGAGGGGTTCCACTCTTCGGGAGGTATTTTCTCCCAATCGGCGCGTCTCCCGTCAATCCGGTGCATATCGGGAAGTTGAAATCTCATTTGCTTAGTGTTATGAATTAGCGGATTTATTGCAAGCATAAGGGGTAACGTTATTCGCCGGGCCCATAGTCTATCCACTGGCCTGCTTAGCCTGAAAAGCGGTGCGGCTTGGCGCGCCTTCGGAGAGATGAAGTACCCTCAGTGCCGCCGCGCCATTAATTAGGTTAAAAGCTTCAGCGTGCTCTATAATTGATAGCAATATGGATCAATTTGGAGCCGGTGCGAAGATAGTGATAGTCGAAGATGAGGTCAGCCTGGCTGATATTTACAAAGTGAGGCTCGAAATACTCGGCTACACTTGTTTTGTAGCGACCGAAGGTCTCGAAGCTCTGACCATAATCGAACGTGAGCGGCCCAGTTTAGTGCTGCTCGACATCATGATTCCAAAGTTATCGGGCGATCAACTTCTTAAGGTAATGCGCACCACCGAATGGGGCAAAGACATTAAGGTATTAGTTATATCCAACCTCAATGAAGCCGATGCCCCCGCCGGCATTCGCGAACAGGGGATTGAGGGTTATGCCGTGAAAGCCAACTTATCCAATGACCAGCTCGATCAGCTCGTCGATAATATTCTTAAACCGACCGACCAGCAAGAAGACGTTTCTTTAGAGACGAGCACTCCCTAAACCGGGGTGCAGTTCCAGCCCTCTCTTGAGTCCGGCCTCTCCCAATAAGCGTCGAGATTATTGATAAGCAGGAGCGATTTAACTGCTGCACTAATTTGTGCGCTATCTCACGCTATGGGAGAGCTCATTAATCTTGAACGTCCCTAAAAGTCGATGAGATTTCACTCTAATCGGCGCAATGTAGAGTGACGGCCTAGTGGCCTCAGCCGCGGTGATACTTTTATTGGTCAGCCTGCGCGGCATCGATTAAAATGTAGCCGCCGCGTTCTTTCCAGCGCTCGTAGGTCGGGCTACGGTTGGCATGGCGCTCGCGCCACATATTTAAGGCGTCACGAGAATAGACGACAGTTTGAATGTCGGTAAGCCCGCGACCCTTTTCCAGCTGGGCGGCCGCACCAGGGCCCCCATTATAGCCAGCAGTGATGAGTTCAACAGTAGTATTCCAATCGGGGGCTTGCCGGGTGTTGCCAAATAGATCGCGCAAGTAGGCGAGGTAGGCGGCCCCAAATTCGATATTAGTTCGCGGATCTTGGAGGTTATATTTTGGGACAGATTTTTTTAAGAATTTTGTCGCAATATCTTTCGCCGTGGGTGGGGTCACTTGCATAAGACCCTGGGCAGCGGCGCTGCTTCTGGCGTGGGCGTCGCCGCCCGACTCCAGTGTCATGACGATAGCTAGCATAGTGGGGTCAAGGTTGTATTTTTTGGCCATTTCATCGATCAGGGCTTGCCAGTGTGTGACGGTAGGCGGTAGCCAGCCGGCGCTGAGGCCGCCGCCTTGATAGGGGAGGGGGACCCGGGCGGGGGCAAGGAAGTAAGCTGCCGCAACAGCGGCGACGGGAATAAGGACACCTGTCAGCAGCATCGACCAGTCTCGGCGGGAGCGCGGCCGATGGGGGAATGGTAGTAAGTGAACAAAGGGAATACTCATAACTTCATCATAGCAAATCAGCAATAGAGGGGAGATGGGGCCTCGTGGCGGGACGACTACGGGGGAAGTCGCAAGGAGCTTTTTATAGGGAAGGGGGTTGACTAGCCACAACAAATTTAAGACTAATTTAATATCGGGCGACGGATCGCCCACAATTATTAATATTTATGACTGAGTGCGCTATAATTTACGATAATGCTTGAGGTTATCGGAACAAGTGTCGCGATTCTACACGATACTTCAATTGTCGCTATTCTTAGGGACAATAACCCCGCGATTGCTTACGCCAATACCTGGGACTTACCGGGCGGCGCCAGAGAGCCCGATGAACGGCCCATAGACTGCGGGCTACGGGAGGCCCAAGAAGAGGTCGGTTTAGCCCTCTCCGAGGATACAATTGTGTGGCAAAGAGATTATCCCCTGCGCTTACGGGCGGGGTTGGCTCAATTTTTGGTAGCGCACATTGGGGCCGAGGCCGCCTGGTCTATCAGACTTGGTGACGAGGGGCAGTCGGCCCGCTTGATGCCAATACAGGAGTTTCTTGACCGTTCCGACGTCGTCCCAGACCAGCAGGCCCGGCTCCGGGATTATCTGGGAAGTCTGGTGGCACAGGTGGCCGTCGCGTAGCTATGTCGCTCCGTTTCAGGTTACGGACTGAAAGTCTAATGACCAGCCAGTCCTTTCAAATTAATTTGTGACCTTCGGTTGCGTTGCTTAGTTGCCGCCGCCGGGGCCGGAGGGTAACTTGGCCCATCTGAGTATGCCTTAAATAATTTTTGACTATTTTGTTCAGTTAACACCCAGTCTTTGGCAGTATATTGTAGATACTTCAGTAAAAGGAGAGGACAATGACTATGATTAAAATGCGATATGCCACCGCCAGCTTATTGAGCGCCGTACTATTTTCAGCCGGAAGTTTAGGGGTTGTGAGCGCAGCAACAACTCATAATACTAGCGGCAACGTGGGCACGAGCACTATCCCGAGAACGGTCTATCGCCAGGACAAACTTGCTGCCGAAGCCGCCGTGCTCAACACTACTACAGTTAATATCCAGTCGGCTCATACCAACAAAGATCTAAAAAAGTTGCTGGCCAATGCCGGCTTGTCTAGGCAGACTTTTAATGAACAATTGAAGATAAAACTAACTACAGAATTAGAAGCCCAAGGGTACGACCAAGCTCAAATTAGCATTGCGCAGCAACAAAAGACTATCAATCATTTGCGTCATCACAATAAGTAATCGGATTGCAGAGATCACTATTTCGGTACCGACCTAGCGGTAGCCGATACTCTAGCGGCGCGATTGAGATTCATGGAGGGTTTCTCATTGACCCTGTTGCCGTAGTAAAGTAGGCCGTTCGTCGCTGATTTCTTGCTCGTTCGGCTCGCTAGGTTGCTCGACCAGCCTGTCGTGTTTTGGCGGTAGTATTTCCACTGTGGTTGGCCATAACTTGGGTCAGTCTACGGTATACCTAAATAATGCTACCGACACCCCGTGGGCTCGAGCTTTGTCGATAGTGTCCTGGGTGCCGGCGCTAGAGTTAACTTGAAAGGCGAGCAGCTCGTCGCTGGCATTAATCACCCTAGTATTACGTTGGTAATACGTCCGCTCGTTCAATATCGTTTCCGCCAGGTTTACTACCAAAGATCCGATACTGTTCACGATAAGCAATTGCTGTATCAAGTCTTTGGCGGTGGCTTGAGTTATCACCCCTTCGCTGGCCCGTTGTTGGTAGTGGGCGGCATAAATCTCTAGCGAAGTCGGTAGAAACACCTTTAGCTGGGAGCCATCGGGGGCTTGCTGGAGGGCTAAGTTTGTCGCAAGGTAATCTACCCCTAAAGCGCCTCCAGTGATAATTCCGTCGCCACGCTGCAGGACGGCCGTAACTTCACGCTGTAGATCGTGTTGTAGCTCGGGACAAGTCTTTCTCCAAGATCCGCTGACACCTATCCATTTCATAGCAGATATTATATCAAATCAAGCAGATAGCCTGTCATCAATGTCTTTTAATGCTAAGGCCTGTCGACAACGGGCAGGCGCCCGCTATTTTTTGGTTATGCCGATAGTTAAAAAACGATATTCCTCTTTAACGCTCACCGCACCCCTGTCCATTGCGCTCAAAGATTAAATAATAAAATTATATAAGTTGTTTTTATTGCACTTTATAGTATGATATCTGTCCGTCAGAGGAGAACTGTAGTATGAACAGCAAATTACGCCGCGAAGTAAAGTCAATGCGTTTCCAGCAAGCGAAAATTAACCGTCGTTTGCTCCACGAATCCCAAAGCTAAAGCGCGATAATCATCACTCTTAAATGGCGCTGATACGATGCGTCGATGACGGCATTTTAGCCATGAAGTGCTATGCGCCGACTGATTTATTTTAAATGATTACTGTATGAAACTAGAGCCAAGTGGGCACACCAGGTATACTGCACAAATAATGAGAAATTTTATAGTCCTATTGCGCGGCATTAATGTCGGCGGCAAAAATAAAATAGCAATGCCCGAGCTTAGGCGCCATCTTGAGGCGCTGGGGTGCGCCAACGTGATTACCTACATCCAGACCGGAAACGTACTGTTGCAATCGAAGCGAGACGCTCATGACCTCGCTTCAAAGATTGAGACATTGTTGACCCATAACTTTCAGTTGGATAGTGCACTCGTCAAGGTGTTGGTATTAACCGAGAAGCAGCTCCATAGGGTCATAGATAATAAGCCCAAAGGTTTTGGCACGCAGCCACAAAAGTATCACGATGATGTAATTTTTCTAATGGGTATTGATATAGCTCAGGCGCTGCCGGTGTTCGACCCTCGAGACGGCGTCGATCGAATATGGGCCGGTGAGGGTGTTATTTATCATCAGCGCCTTAGTGAGCTTCGGACGAAGAGTCGATTGAGCAAAATCGTCGGAAGCGCTAGCTATCAGTCGATGACTGTGCGAAGCTGGCGCACGACGATTAAATTACAAGAGTTAGCCCGAGCTAGGAAAAAATAACTCCGGCACTAAGATTTAACGGCTTTACCCCCCCACAATGACTGGCCCGACTTATCATATGAATTCGATAAGTAAATGACTCACAAGGCACAAGGTATCGGTGGCAGTAGACAATTCGATCGGGCGAGTGCTTTACTGGCCGAGACGTCGCTCATCAATGCTACTTAAGTACGTCAAACACCAGCGGAGTTGTCCGATTCCAGCCGGTATCAACATAGAGCAGTGGGTGAGCCACCCGTTTCGGTATACTGAAGGAGACCTGCCCTTCGACCGTCTTGTCGGGCGCTAAATCGGTCGATGGTATCGGCTTTGTCACGTACATCGAGGCGTGCAACGCGGCATAATCGCCCTCGTTACTGCGGACGTATAACTGATTTACCGGGATAAAATGTTGAGTGCGGGCTGTTGTGTTTGTCACGGAAATGTTGAAAGTCAGCATTGTGCTCCCCGGGTCGGCGGCAAAGGCATAATCTATTTTGTCGTTTTCGGTGACATCACTAATTTTTGCCGTCACTGCCCCATTGCTGCCGTTTTGCAATGATGTCAAATACACGTTCGGGTCAATGGTCACCAGGCGGGACGGAGTATAGGTGCTGCCGTGTTCGATAACATAGACGGCGTTTATAATGACCAGCCCCGCGATTAAAATAACAAAAGCGGTAAAAAGCAGGTAATTTTCGTCCTTAAATTTCTTGAGATGTCGCCATTCCCGTTTAATCTCTTTGGTCTCTTTGGATATTTCAGTTTCCAAATTAAATTCATTATGATGTTTTTTCATATTGTCTCCTTATGGTTTAGTGGGGTCATAGTAACCGACTCGGTAGCCCGTTAATGTACTGCCCGCCCCATTATTTAAAGTTGTTGAAATATGCCCATGGGTGGTATTGCCATTACTGTCCTTGAAGCCCGGGATACTTGCACTCCCCGCCAAAATGGCATGGATATCATGGTCACAGGTGGCCGACGCGTTCTCGATGGTGGACGTCGAACCGCTTTTGATGCCACCCGGATGACTCGGTCTGAAGCTCGTGATGTTAATGACCCAATCAATGTTCCAGCCCCAGCAGCTACCCGGTGAAGCCCGGGTTGCCAGGTCGCTTGGACCATAGCAGGGGGTTTTGCCGCCGCAGTAGACCACCACGGGATTATTCACCGTGAGAACTGCGGAATTTGACGCCGTACCACCGCTGTTACTGCAGCTCAGAGAGTAACTGTAGGAGCCGGCCGTACTGATAGTGCCCGTTGTCTGGCTCCCGCTAGCGGCCTTGCTACCCGTCCAACTACCGCCCGCCGTACAGGAAGTCGGACTGCCTGTTACTGACCAGCTTATGGTGCTACTTGATCCGGAGGTGATTGTGCTAGGACTGACTGAAATGCTGACGACCGGCACGGCGATCACCGTTAACGACGCCGTGCCCGTGCCCGTGCCCGCGCTGTTACTGCAGCTCAGCGTATAGGTAAATGTGCCGGCCGTTCCCATTGTTCCGGTACTCGCCGTGCCGCCGGCCGCCTTGCTACCACTCCACGATCCACTGGCGCTACACGAAGTGGGGTTATTGGTAGCCGACCAGCTCAGGGTGCTACTACTACCTGACCCAATTGAAGTTGGACTTAAAGAAATAGCGACAACCGGCGTGATGACGCCGCCACCTCCCGCACTGACATCTACTGAGGTCGATGAGCTGCCGCCACCGCCCGCATTGGTGCAATTAAGGCTGTATGTATATGTCCGGACAGTGGTGAGCGTGCCAGTATTTTGCGTCCCGCTGGCGGCTTTCGCGCCGCTCCAGTCACCGCTAGCCGTACAGGAAGTCGGGCTGTTAGTGGCCGACCAGCTTATAGTGGCGCTGCTTCCACTGGTAAGTGAGATCGGGTTAATACTAATTGACACGACCGGCGGAGGCGGCAAGCTGACCGTCAAGGCTACGTTATTTGTGAAGCCCGTCCCGCCGGCATTTGTGCAAGACAAACTATAGAAATAGGTTTTGGCTGTGTTTAAGACGCCCGTACTGACACTACCGCTGGCGGTTTTAAGGCCGCTCCAATCACCACTAGCCGTACAGGAAGTCGGGCTGTTAGTGGCCGACCAGTTAATTGTGGCACTGTTGCCCACGAACATAGCATTCGGACTAACCGTCAGCGATACGGCCGGGGCATTTGGTAGGACTTGGACGGCGGCGGTATCGTTCGTCCCGCCGCTCGCGTTTTGACAGGTGATGGTAAAGAAATACGTTTTAATTGAATTTAATGGTCCGGAGTTCTCTGAGCCGCTGGCGGCTTTGGCGCCGCTCCAATCACCACTAGCCGTACAGGAAGTCGGGCTGTTTGTAGTCGACCAGGATAAAGCTACGGCTGAACCGGGGGTAATTGGCCCAAGGGGGTTATTTGATATCGTGACAATTGGTAGGTTTGGCGGCGGATCGGATACTCGCACAGTCGCCGTCGACGAACCCGTCCCGGCGCTATTCGTACACGTCAGGCTATAGGTATAGGTTTTTGATATCGCCAAGGGTCCGGTGCTTTGCGGGCCGGCCGGCGACTTAAGACCGCTCCAATCACCACTAGCCGTACAGGAAGTCGGGCTGTTTGTAGTCGACCAGTTTAGGGTTGAACTCCCCCCATTGTAAATTGCACTCGGGCTGGCTGCCAAAGTGACGGTTGGGCGTGCGGTGGGTGAGCCTGTTCCGGATTGACTCGTGGCCCCCACGCTGACCGTTGAGAAGCCTGTACCGGTCGGCGTTTTGCAAGTGAGTGTATATAAATAGGTCTGGACTTTCGTGAGCGGGGCAGTCGTTTCACTGCCACTGACGTCTTTCGCGCCGCTCCAGTCATCGCTGGCCGTGCAGGCTGTCGGCTTGTTAGTGACTGACCAAGTTAATTTAGACACCCCTCCCACGCTCAATGATGCGGGTGTCGCAGTGAGGGTGACTACCGGGCTGTTCGTGCCGGTAGTCCCCCCGACGCCTGACGCAGTCCCTCCGCCTGGTAAGGCGGCAATACTTTTGCTAAATCCTCCGGTCTGGGCCGGCTGCTTCTGCTGATTTATGGTGAGCCCGTGTTTTTGGGTGAAAGCGGCATTATTAGAAAGGACCGAGAAAACAACGAATGTCGTCATAGTGATGCTAATGATAATGGTCGCGATGGCGGTTATTATTTTAGAAGTACGGAGGCCGCCGCCGGGAACATGAAACCGATTAAGGAAACGCCGAAGTCGACTGGGAGGGGTCGGCAAGGGAACTTGGACAATAATGGGGTTAGTTAGTTCCATTAGGGCTGTACCTCAAAAGGCAAAACACCGCCACTCCAAATGCCGTCAAAGTAGAGTCTTAAGTTGCCTGTCTTATTCGCCAGAAAGCTCAGCTGGCCCTGTATCGTATCGCCGGGTAGCAGGCTGCCCGATCGGAACGGCGCTTTGAGGCTGTACGGTGTTAAGTGCGACACGACACCCGCCGTATTTTTTACGTATATGTCGGTACTCGGTGTAATGTTTATGGGATGGCTTAGGTTATTGCGGATCGCAATCGTGGGGATGACATAGTGTTGCCCGGTGGGCGCCATAAGAAATGGTATACCGTCGGTCGTTTCCACCGAAATAACCTGTACGGTTACCATGCCGCTGCTAATTTTTTTACCAATCGCATAGCCCACGATTGGAGGAGCGGGCCGCTGAGTATTGTGCTGCGCCCAGGCGGCACCGCCCAGCGTAACGATAGCAAACAGCCAAAACAGTAAACTTATATAGAATAGTTTACGAGGAGATATCTCCTTCAATCGAACTTTAAGTAATGTGTTGTGTTTCATATATTCATTCCTCATGGTTTATTCGCGTCAAAATAACCGACCACATAGGGTGTTTCATTCTGATCGGCGTTACTTTTGGTGGTCGGATTATGATTGCGGGTGGTTCCGCCGGCGCTCACCGAACCGTTCAGCGATGGTGCTAAATCCTTGCCGCACAGCTGGCTAATCTCGATAGTGTTAATACCGCTTTTAGCCTTATGAAAACCACTATCCAACTGGGAAATGTTGTATACCCGGTCAATATTCCACCCCCAACAGTTGCCGGCAGCGGCGTGCTGCCCAACCTCACGGGCTCCATAACAGGGGCTACTGCCTCCGCAGTAGAGACTGGCCGTAACGGTTGTGGTGTTCTTCGGCACCACGGGGGACGGGGGGGCGATCGCCGCGCCCACCGCAATAATGGCCGATGCTTTGTTGCTGCCTCCGCTATTACTGCAAGTCAAAACATAGGTGTAGTTACCCGGCGTGCTAATGCGACCAGTACTTTCTGCGCCATTGGCTGTTTTTGGGCCACTCCAATTATCGGAGGCCGTGCATGTGCTCACTTCACCGGTCGTCGTCCAGCTAATTGCGCTGAAACTGCCCGCCGTGATGGCATCTGGTTTAGCCGTGAGCGAAACGGTTGGCGGAGCCGGGATCGCCGCCGTCGTTGAACTGGAGAGATTCACGACCGGCTTCTGAGTCGGTGAAAAGAAGCCGACTAGCACCAGGGCGTTCATCCCCACGCAGGTAATAATCATCACTAATGCGACGAGTCGTCTCAGCCACATAATGTATCTTTTGCCTCGTAAACATTTAACATAGTAATTCCCCCATTTAGGTCATCCCAAATTCTTCGGTATGCAGACTTGTCCGGGGTATCCCTTTCTGTTTAAACTGCGCCCGGAGCGACTGCATCATCGGCGGCGGGCCACACATGAAAATATCTTTCCCCGTCAGACCAACACTGGTCTGTTCGATGTAATCGGCGCTCAGTCGCCCCTCTTGCTGGTCACCGATATAGGGTATTACCCGAAAATTGCCGTTTTTTGCCATCGCTATCGTATAGAGGCTTTCCCAATCGATGATTTCACTCGCCGTTTTTACCGAGTAATATAAATCTATCTTGAAGCCGTCATTAGGAAGGCTTCGCGCCATCGACAAGAAAGGCGTCACGCCAATTCCACCACCTATCCATATTTGATTCCTGTTCTTAAAATTATTGTAGCTAAAGCGACCATAGGCCCCTTCTATTTCGGCAATGGCTCCCGGTTGAATGCCGACGAGCGAATTGGTATAGTCGCCAAGTCCCTTCACGCTCACCTGTAAGGCGCCATCAGGAGTCCCCGATGAAATTGAAAAAGGATGCCATTCGCGGCTTAATTTAGTACCGGTATTTTTAAAGCAGATAAAGATGAATTGGCCGGGTTTGTACGGCATGGTTGCATCGACGGGTTTCATATTTAGCTGGGTGACGTTACCGGCCACTACTTTTACGTCAGAGACGGTATATTTGTAGTGACGGATAAAAATATTCGACAGTAGTGTTCGATAGATATACGCCAAGATTCCCAGCATAGTAATAGTCAACATATAGTATTTCATGACGGCGTGGGTGGAGGTGTCGCTGGTGATGAATAAGACGTGGAGGCCACCAATGAAAAAAGCTACTCCCAAGAATTTATGGGTAAATAGCCATACTCTATAGGGGAGTTGAATGAAGAAAGTCACGAGGAGGAGACCGACCATCCCCCAGAACGCAATGATACCAAGCGTCACGGCCCATTGCTCAACTAAGCCGGGGTGATAGGCTGAATGAATGTCAAAAATTCCCGAGAGCGGGGTGAGGCCATTTGGAAGCAAAAGTAAGGCCGCTTGTTTTAGGGATGTCGTGACATAACGCAGCGCTAAAAATACGGGGTGGAGCGACAAAAAAACCAGGGCTAATCCCCCGAGAAGGTGGTGCGCGATATAGACGCGGTTTAAGCCACCAAAAAATCTTTCTAAAAATCGCAGCCGGGTGGCATAAATTAAATTGAGGGCATACATGACCATGCCGACGAGCCCCGTGACGCGCCCCAGATTTAACATGATCGGCACAAAACCTCTGATGGTGGAGGGGGGATGTATCTGGGCCCATAAGATAACGGGGATTAGACACAGGACAATAGTTACACCCCAGCCGAGGAGATATTCAAGTTGGAAACTGATTATTATTTTACGCTCACCACGGGGCTGCATGTCGTCGCTGCTCTCGCTTGTATTTTTATTACGTATAGAATATCATAAGCGTCTTAAAACACGATGGAAATGGCACTTTTTTAATAACAATATGTCCAGGTGCGGAACTAGCTGGCAGCCACCGACAAAGTAGCGGGAGTGACCCGCTTCCGTATCGATGTGGATCATTGGAAGAACTGAACTTTACTCGACCTTATGGGGCGGAGGTGGCATAGGGGGCCCGCTCATCATTTTTAGCATTTTGGGCCCCCCAGTTCTCAAGAATCTCCAGACCAAGGCGGTGCTTATGAGCAGAAATATTAAGTTGAGAATGGTCGTATAATTTAGCGAAATCTGCGGTTCGAGGACAGTTGCATTCCTGAGATGGGGAGTCATATGTAGTAACCAGAATATGAGTTCAACGAGGTAGCCAGCACCGGCCATGGCAACGTAGAAAGTCACAGATAAGAAGGCCGCCATCTTCAAACCGTAATACCTTTTATAAATGCGCAGTATGGGGAGGATGATGAGATCGGCAAACATAAACGAAACTACACCCCCAAAACTAATGCCACCATTCCACAGGACCGCAGCTAGGGGCACATTACCGACACTACAGACGAATGAAAACACGGCAATAAGCGGCCCAATGAGTGGCCCCCACAACGCTGATAGAAGGGGGTGTGAGGTGAAGAAAAACTTCTCAAAAAAGCTGGTGGGGACCCACGCCGCGATCGCCCCCGCTATCAAAAGGCCGATAATTATATCTTTCCAGACACTTGCCCAGTCCATGACGTAAAAGTGGCTGGTGGCCGTTCGGCCATCTTCCGAACCTAGCTTCCGAAGTAAGGACGAGTTGCCAGTGACTGACATATCGACCATCATGGCGTGGCCTTCCATTTTACCCGGCAAGCCTTTTTCGGCCTGTTTTGTCGCGACGGCAATCATTTTAGGCGTCAGATAGCGACGGAATAGGATTGCTAGTATGAGAATCATCAGCGGCCCACCGAAGAACTCGGCAAGAGTAAACTGCCAACCGAGCAGGACGATCATGATGATGCCAATTTCAATGACTAGGTTAGTGCTGGCGATCTCAAAAGCCATGGCCGAGGTGAAATTCGCCCCTTTTTTTACGAGCGACCGGGCCAGAGCGACCGCGGCATAAGAGCATGACGACGATGCCGCCCCTAGGGCTGTCGCTAGGGCGAGCGTTCTCGGTTTGTCGTCGGGCAGGAGCTTGCTTATTTGTCGTTTACTGACCACGGCCTGAACGGCAGCCGATAAGGAGAAGCCAAGTATCAATGGCCAGAGTATTTCCCAGCCCATGCCGAACGACATTGTTAGGGCGTGGGTAATTGACTCAAGCATTCAATTGCTCTAAGACTTTAGATCTTTGCTTTTTTCCTCGAATTCTTTTTTATCAATTTCACCTTTGGCGTAACGGTTTTTAAGGATATCTAGAGCGGAGTTTACTTTGACGCTACCAGGATTGCTATTGTGTAGATAGCGGACGACTAAAATAATACCTAAGAACACCAAAGTCATCATGAGAATCATAAAAGCGAAGCCCCAGATATCTGTGCCGCTGCCATGATCAAATTGATCGTACATCATACTATTACTCCTAGCTGGTTAATTATTGCTACTATCGCTTTGCAGCTCATACCTATCGAGTGGTTTCAACTGTCTGAGTAATTATAGCAAAATAATAATTCATCCGAAGTGTACCTAAATATTGCTTACGCTTGTCTGATCATGCTGGAATAGTGTTTATTCAGCTTAGGTTCGGCAATTGTATCTCTGAATGTCAGATGAATTAAGATACTCTTAATAAGAGGCTTGGATTCAAGCCTCTTATTAATATATGCCTGTGCTTGCTTATTGATTGTCTCGGTTGCGGTGCATGCCGCCGCCTTGACCGCTGCCATCGCAATTAGCTTGACGCTCTTCCATAGTCTTTAGCCGACTATCTATTTCAGCTTGGCTTAAGCCATCGGCCTGCCATCTTTGCTGGGCTGCCGCTTGCATTTTTTCATGCAATTGATCCTCGCTCAACCCTCTGTTTTTGGCAATTTCTCGCAAAGTATCAGTTTTAAGTTGAGTGCTAAGCTGATCGTTAGTCATACCCAAAGCATTTGCTCTTGTCGTTAAAGATTGCTGAGGGCCATTACCGATACCATTTCCGGTGATGTTACCGACCTGGGCATGAGCTAAGCCCGGCGCTAGCATAAATCCAACGGCGGCGAATCTCGTCACTCCAGTACTTTATAACATTAATTTTTATAGATGCCTTCTTTCGGCTTAAGTATCCCATCGAAATGAGGGTGATTAGCATAGCTTGGTTATAAATATAGTATCAATCAAGTTTTACGGCAGGGCCAATACGAGAAGCCTAGTCAGAGTTTTTGGCCGAGCCTGGATCAATTGTATTGCACATGTTTGTGTATCGCGGGAGAGGGTGGTTAAATAGGCATACATAAAAAGGGGTATACAAGCATATGAGTAT
>JBDTSH010000026.1:0-13083 GCA_039931245.1 Candidatus Saccharimonadota bacterium | reverse complement strand
CTTCCGTGATTTGCATAATATTTACAACGATTATATTATATATTCATGAGTGAGCGATTTTATCCAACTGAAGAAAATCTTGGTGAAAATTGTGTGTTTTGGAATGTTGGTCAAATGGCAATGGCCTGTGCTTTCCCAAAAGCGGAATTGGAAGGACGTAGAAGTTGTGAGGGAATTATTGATGATGTGTGTTTATTTGTGAAGGATGGCCGACGCCCTATCGGTTTAAATGAAGCTCAAATAATTGAGATCAAAACGAGAATTCCTGATTTAATTGATAAATCCTACCTACCTCCTGGCAATATTGTGTAGTCTGAATCTCTGTTGATTTAAGGTCGACGATGGTCCTGCCTAACGTTTTTTCCTAGAAAAGAGACCGCCCGTTTTTTAAACTTAATTGAGTTATGGCACCCGCTTTGGACTTTCAGTAAGAGCCGCAAAATACCGAGCTGAAGCTCGATATAGGTTGTTTGTGGACGCTCCAGAGCCGTTGTCGGTTGCGCGACTATGCCCATGCCGGAGGCGCTGACTGCACTTGTTTATTTTCCCTAAATTGAGACGGACAATCAAGTCCCGGCCTAAAGTGATTTTATGGATAATTAATGCTATACTTATCCGATGAAATTCTACGGTAAAGTCGATGAGTATTTATTAATCGAAGATGCGCTTGCCGCGGCTGATATGGCGTGGTGGCTGATGGAATTACCGAGCGGAGCGATATTCTTCAGTCCGAAAAAAATAACTATGTTGGGCTATGAAGCAAAGGATATCGATAAATTCTTTCATTATAAGAGCTTCACTGATCTGGTGCACCCCGATGATTACGCCCAATTAATGAAGGCGATGCAAGACCATCTCGAGGGGACTAAAGATAGCTACATTGCCCGCTACAGGATTCGAAACAAGGACGGCAACTACGTAACCTTCCAAGACAAAGGGAAGATTGTGGGCAAAAAAGACGATGGTTCATTAGCGGTAGTCGGTATTGTCACTCTCGTGACAGAAAATGAGTAGCGCAGACCTCAGCTATTAGTGCGGCCGTACGCATGTCCTTGGTATATTGAAATGGATAGTGCCTTAGTCGAGTTCACTACACATGTCGGGGCATGTGGATCTTCCGACAGCCGCATCGGTTGTCCGTGATAGCTAGGAAATCCGCCATGCCCCAAAGCCACCAGGTTAATTATTAAGCCCGCCAAGATGACATTTCGATAATTCAGGAGACCCAATCTGGGCAGCCCGCGGCAGCTGGGGGGACAGTCAGCTTATTTGTTTTTCAAGCGGGATAGTTTGTATGACGGAACTCCACTTTTTTAAGGTGTTATTTGTTGTTATGATGGAGTCATGCAACCAAAAATATACGGAGCGGTGGAGTTTGGCGGTACCACGACATTGTGCGGACGTGGTTACGCCAGCGGTGAACTCATTGATCAGACGACAATCTTAACTACGACCGTCACCGAAACTCTGAATAATGTTTATCGGTACTTTCGTGCCCAGGGACCAATAGCGGCCCTTGGGGTGGGCGCCTTTGGCCCCCTCAATCTCGAGGCTGCTTCCCCCCGCTATGGGGCGATTGTCAATTCGCCCAAGCCTGGCTGGGAAAATGTCGCCCTTAAATCTCTACTGGAAGATCATTTTAAAGTAGCGGTGGCGATCGACCTTGATGTCAACGCCGCCGCGTTGGGAGAATTGTCCTGCGGCGTCGCCCAAGATATCGACAGCTTCGTCTATCTGACTGTGGGCACCGGTATCGGAGGCAGCCTCGTCATCGATGGCCAACTGGTCCACGGCCTGCTCAACCTGGAGATGGGACATGTTCGGATCCCGCACGAACCTTTTATCGATGGCTTTGCGGGTAGTTGTCCTTTTCATAAAGATTGCTTGGAAGGCATAGCCAGTGGCACCGCCATGGAGCAGCGTTACCACCAAAAAGCCGAGCATATTACTGACGAGGGAGCCTGGAACTTAGAAGCGTCGTACATTGCCCAGGGACTCAGCAACATCATGATGACCCTCGGACCATCGGCGATTATCCTCGGCGGCGGTCTTCTCAATCACCCGGGCCTCATTGATGCCATTCGTCAAGCCGTTGTTCAGAACATTAATGGTTATTTGACTTTCCCCGACGTTGACGGCTATATCAGGCGTTCTAGCGGTGAAACCAACGGCCTGCGCGGAGCTATTAAGCTGGCCGCCTTGCGGGGCGCTTAGTGGTGGAAGATGGCCCACTAGTGTCGGAAATGAGATTATCAATTTGCTAGAATGAGAACATGAACTTGATATTTATGTATGGGCCGCCGGCTTCCGGTAAGTTAACGGTGGCGACAGCCCTGTCGGAGCTGACAGGCTACTCCCTATTCCATAATCACCTCAGCCGTGACCTGGTGGAAGACATCTATCATGACGACCTGATGGCCCACTACGAGCTAGTAAATAGCCTACGCCATGACGTTTTAGCCTATTGTAGTCAGCATCAAACAAACTTAATATTTACCTACGTCTACGATGGGCCGGACGATAATACAACTGTCCGAGACCTCGTTCGTTCAGTCACGGATAACGGGGGCCACGTCCGATTCGTGGAGCTAACCGCGGCGCGGAGTGTTCTGTTGGACAGAGTGGCAAATGCCTCAAGAAAAAAACATCAAAAGTTAGTCGATCGGGCTGTGCTGACAGAACTACTAGAGACGACAAGCTACCCCCCAATTCCCTACGACGATGTGTTTAAGTTGGATACCTCGATAATTGATCCGCAAACCGCCGCTCACCAAATTCGCCGCCATTTCAACTTAGTCTAACGACAGTTTTCATATTTCAGAACAAGCGGCTCTGCCCAAGCTTCCCCGTCGAAGCTTCAGCTTCTTCGAAACTGGTCGGCGCCGCTCAGCGCTGATTAGTGACAAACGTCACATATTGCTCATGGTTATAGAGGTAAGATAGGACGGATACACGGAAGGACACGAGGTATATGCAATCATTCATCAGTAAAGCTAGTGGTCAGGCCTATTCCCATGCAATCAAGCCATTGCTTTTCCAACAGCAGCCGGACGCCGTCCATCGCCACCTCCTGACAGTTGCCCGTCACTTGCCGGACGTTCCCGGGGCATTAGGGGCCCTCCGCGGCGTCTGGGCCTATCGCAATGATGCGCGCTTGGAACAAACAATCTTAGGTATTCATTTCCGCAATCCCGTGGGGCTATCGGCCGGCTTTGATAAAAATTTCGAACTCGTCCCGACCCTTAAGTCAATCGGCTTCGGCTACATGGAAGGTGGCTCGTTGACTCTTGAGGCCTGCGCCGGAAACCCCCGACCGTGGTTTTACCGGCTGCCAAAGTCTCAATCGATCGTCGTCTATGCCGGGCTTGCCAACCAGGGCGTTCACTCTATTGTCAAAAGAATCCAGCGCTACTCGGCAGGAACACTGACCGACTTTCCACTAAATATATCGGTCGCCAAAACAAACTCCAAAAAAGCCGCCAGCGACAGCCAGGCCTTAGCCGACTATGTTGGCAGCCTGACCATCGTCAAAGCTGCCGCAGTCGGTGCGATGGTGACTCTCAATATCTCGTGCCCAAACACCTACGGCGGTGAACCATTTACGACTCCCGAGCGGCTCGAGCACTTGTTGAGCGCCGTTGATAAAGTTCACCTTAGTCAACCGATCTTTATTAAAATGCCGGCCGATCTCGCCTGGCCGGCTTTTGCCGAGCTACTTGCAGTTGCCGCCCGTCATAAAATCGCCGGTATCACCATCAGCAATCTCACCAAAGATCGCGGCCAGGCCAAACTGATGGACCCCCTGCCCGATAGCGTGCAGGGCGGACTCAGTGGCAAGCCAACTTGGGAACTTAGCAATAATCTAATCCGCCTGACCTATAAGAAGTACGGCCGGCGCTTCGTCATCATTGGGGTGGGGGGGATCTTCTCGGCCGAAGACGCCTACACAAAGATCAGACTCGGTGCGACACTGGTGGAGTTGATTACCGGACTGATATTTGAAGGTCCGCAACTGATCGGCCAAATCAACAGCGGGCTTGTCGCCTTGTTGGATAGAGACAATTTGCAGACGATTGACCAGGCCATCGGCATCGACGCCTAACGCACTATAGCCCGCAGTCTGACTATCCGCCCAGTTCCTATCCATAATCGTCGGTCGACAAACTATTCTGAGTTTTCTTTGGTATGATAGACGTAGACATGAGCGTATCTTAAATGCAAAATAAAATGCACCGGCAAATGTGGCGACGAGCAAATGTCCGTTTGCTCCCGAGTGCCGCGCTATTCATACTGGGCGCCGTGGTCAGCACAGCTTATGGCAATGTCCGCCACGGCGGCCTAGGCCATCGGTTTATGGCCTTACTTGGAGTCATACTGTTCGTAATTTTCGCGACGGCTTTTCTGAGGGTTCTCACGAAAACAATCGCCCGGATTGTCGCCTCGCACCATATTAACGTCGGGAGAGCAGCGGCCCTGCAGTTTGGTTTGCGAGTCTTTGGCTATATTGCCATCTTCCTAACGACGTTGGACCTGTTAGGTGTTCCGGTCGGAAAATTACTACTCGGCGGCGCGGCCATCGGCGTCATCCTGGGCATTGCCGCTCAACAAGCTTTGGCGAATTTTTTCGCCAGCGTGGTCTTAATAATTTCCCATCCGTTTTCGGTCGGCGAACACGTCACCTTTAACTCGGGGGGTCTCGGCGGGAAATACCGCGGCGAGATCAAGGACATTGGCCTGACCCACACCAGGCTGGAGGAGGCGGATGGCACGGTTGTCCTATTACCAAATGCCACCCTCCTATCTGGCGCCACCATTACCACGCAGCACTCTCCCGCCCCGCTCCAACCGTAGCCACTGATCCAGTCGCCGAAAATCCCCCCGGTAGTGGCGGCAGCCAGCGGTAGCGGCCTCAATTTGTGACCCCTGTGATTTCACTCACGACACGAGCCGACCAGTTGGCGTATATTAGCTCCTATTTAAATAGGAGGGACTGATATGTTAGGACAAAGTTATAGTCACGCCAATTTTAGCGTCGATGATTTGGCAGCGGCACGAAGCTTTTATGTCGATAAGCTGGGCTTTAGCGTCGTGCGCCAAACCGATGACGAGCTACTGATTGAAAGCGGCAAAGGTTCCCAGGCCAACATCTACTACAAAGCCGACCACACGCCGTGGGATTCAACTGTTTTCGGTATCGAAGTCGACGATATGACCGCCGCGCTTGACGAGCTAAAGGCGCAGGGTATCGACGTCGAAAAGGTTGAGGGAACGGACGAACGGGGCGTCATGAGCGACCCGACGAATGGCGAAGCCACTTGGTTTAAAGATCCGGCGGGAAATTGGGTCTGTGTCAGTCAGAAGGACTGAGCCGATAGTGTACTTTCGCCGGCCGCGGATGCCCTGAGTTCGCGGCCCGGTGACTCAATTTGCGAGCATTGAGAGTAAACTAGTACCATATGAGTTCAGACGACGCTTCGATACCAACCCACGTCGGCTTGGTGTTAGACGGCAACCGTCGGTGGGCCGCCCAGCAGGGGCTGACTGTCGTCGAAGGTCACCGCCAAGGCTATAAAAACCTGAAAACTGTCGCCAAAGCAGCCATCAAGCACGGCGTGCGCTACGTTTCGGCCTACGTATTCTCGACGGAAAACTGGCAGCGTGATCGGCAGGAAGTCCGCGATATTATGAATATCCTCCGCTGGGCGCTCAAGCACGAAGCCAAAGAGTTTCACCGGGAAAACATCCGGCTGCGCGTCATTGGTTCCAAAGCGAAGCTCGGAACCGCCCTGCTGACGGCGATTCACGATGCGGAGAAGTTGACCGAGAACAACACTCGGGGCACGCTCTTGCTCTGCCTCGACTACAGTGGCCAGCAGGAGATTATCGATGCTGTCAAAGCCATTGCCGCGGCCGGCGTTCCGGCCGAACACATCAGCGCCGATATGATAGCCGGGCACCTCTACGCCCCCGATGTGCCCGCCCCGGATCTAATCATTCGAACTTCCGGTGAACAGCGGCTCAGTAATTTTATGATGTGGGAATCGGCCTATAGCGAGCTCATGTTCGACAAAAAGTTCTGGCCCGATTTCACCGAACAGGATTTAGTCCTGGCCCTCGGCCGCTACGCCCAGCTGAAGCGGCGCTTCGGCAAGTAGCCCTGAGCCACCAAAACTCGGCGTCTACGGGGTCACAACATGGTATTTACTCAGTCAATTTAGCGGGCTCGGGACATTTATAATTGCCTTAGGTCAGTGCCGGTTGCTGAAACTGACGGCCAACGGCCAGCTCGACTTCTTCGGGCGAAAAGTTGCTTTGAATGTGGGTAATAAATTGGCGCAGAACGGCGGCGTCGTCATATGCCCGGTGACGAGCGGCAAAGCTAAAGCCATGGCGCTGGATCAAGTCTTGCAGCTTATGCCCTTTTTCTAGGGGGAATAAGGCTCGTGATAGTTTGACCGTGCAGAGCTGGGTGGGCAAGAAAGCGACCTCCAGGCGACCGAACTCCTGCTCTAAAAACGAATAGTCAAACCGCACATTGTGGGCAACAAAAATAGCGCCGTCCAGAACGGCCAACAGCTCATCGGCTACCTGATCAAAAGTGGGGGCCCCGCGAAGGTCCTGCGATGTAATGCCCGTCAGATCCGTGATGTAGTATGGCAGTTCGGCTTCGGGATCAATCAGGGATTGAAAAGTTCTTACCACCTCTCCGGCCTCGACGCGAATCGCCGCCACTTCTATGACCCGGCCGCGACGGTGGTCTAACCCGTTTGTTTCAATATCGACAAACACTAACGGTCCGTCGAGTACACTAACCCTGGCTTTGCTCATCACCCTATTATATTCGTTCGCGGACATAAAGAATACCCTTGGTTGCCCAAGGGTAGTCTGTAGCGTCGCCGGGGCGGCTTAGCTGAGGTGCCGGCGATTCGGGCGGCGCATCACGTTCATGAGGCCAACCAGTACCAAGGCACCAATAAGTGACCAAATCAATCCGCTCCAACTAAAGGCTAAGTACGATTGATCGGAACCAACGAATAAGCGTGAAATGAAGCTCCCGATGAATGAGCCCACTATACCAATCACAATACTCGCTAAAACGCCTTCGTCACGGCCGAGCAACTTGGCCGCCAACCAGCCGACCAGGCCCCCTAAAACAATAAAAATAATTATACCCATAATTTCCTCCTTGTTCTTTAACCCCATTCATAAAATCTCAAAGCCCTTGCTCAAAAAATATAGCTCAGACTAAAGTGCGCGTGATGTGTGGCCGTAGTTCCGACTGAAGTCAAAGTATGACTTACTGACGGGACGACACTGCAGTTCTATTTCACGAGACATTATAGATTCTCCCTTTAACTTTGTAGCCCCCTCAGCATAAAGCCTGCCGATATGGTCTACTATGAGTTATCTAACAGTGCTCATACATTTAGCCTGCGCCGGCGATAGACAGCGAAGCTGTAGGACACGCCGCCGGCATTGTGGACGGAGCTTTGGCGAAAGAGCTCGAACTGAGCGGCGTAAGGCGGAAAGAACTGATCACACCCAAAATCGGACTCGATAAGGGTCAGGTAGAGCTCGTCGGCCCGACTAATCGTCTGGTTGAATACTTCGGCGCCCCCTATCACCCAAAGGTCGGGCGCGTCTTTCGTCAAGAGTGTCGCTAACTCAACCACTTCGATGATACCCGCCATATGGCGCGGCGTATGAGTCAACACATAGTTGGTTCGACCCGGTAAAGGCCGCCCCATAACGGTTAAGGTTTTCCGGCCCATCAGCAGGCGGGCCCCTCGGGTGGTTGTTTGTTGCCGGAAATACTCTTCGTCGGGGGCAATGTGCCAGGGCTGTCGGCCAGCTTTGGCGATACCGCGCTTCTGATCGATGGCGGCAATGAGCCTAATCATCGTAGCTGTCTATCAGCGGGCGGATATGGTTTAGCAGGTAAAATGAGCCAGTGACCAGCAAGACCGGTTCAGACCGAGCCAATAGCCGCCTAAAAGCTGCCGACGAATTTGGTTCGACTAGCACCCTCAAACCAATGGCCTTGGCCTGGGCCGCGACCTCGCTCGTATCAACTGACCGGCGCACATAATCCTTGGCCGAGACAAACGACGTGACGATTATATCATTCGCAAAACGGCTGATTACTGGTAGGGCTCCCCCCAGCCGTTGTCCATCGCCCTCGGCGAAGGCCGCGAGGACCGCAATTTTTTGCTGGGGGAACCGGGCTTGCAGGCTGGCGGACAGGGCTTGAAATTTTTGGGCATTATGCGCTCCGTCTAGTATTAACGTCTTACCCGCCAACTTGATTATCTCCATGCGACCGGGGATGTAGGTGAGGGCGGCGCGGGCCAACTGGGCAGCGCTGAGTGGGGGGCGGCCGTCCCGCCGTAAGGCAGCGTTGACAGCCTGGCGGGCCAGTTGCAGATTCCGCTGTTGAAATATTGGCAATTCGCTGTGACTATCGGGCGTCGGGGGGTCAACCAGTGTCAGGTGAGCTTGGACGCGGCCGACCCGCTGCTCGATAACGGCCCGCACGTCGGCCGTCGGCCGATAGCTAAACACCTGATTGCCAGTGTGAATAATTCCGGCTTTTTGAAAGGCAATGTCAGCCGTCGTCCGCCCTAATATTTTCGTATGATCAAGCCCAATATCGGTGAGAATGCAAATTTTATCGGCCCGGCTGATGACATTGGTGCCGTCTTTGAGCCCCCCCAACCCCACCTCAACCACCGCGTAGTCGACAGCCGACGCAGCGAATTTCCAATAGGCGAACGCCACCAGAAGCTCAAACCATGACGGTTGGACCGGGCTAGCTTCGATCAACTCTAAGAATTTACCAAGTTCGGCGCAAAATTCAGCTTCGGGCAGCGGCCGGCCATCGATCTGTAGCCGCTCGTTTAAGAGGTCGACATGCGGTGATATTGTCAGCCCTGTCGCGTAACCGGCTGTGTGCAGAAGGGCGGCAGCGTAGTAGGCTGTCGAGGTCTTACCGGAGGTGCCGGCCACGTGAATGACCCGATACTGTTCTTGGGGGTTCCCGAGGTAGGCCATGAGGTTCTGCATGTTATCAAGCGTGTACTCAGTCCGCGAATTATCATAAAACCGCGCCAGCTGTTCGTTTGCTTCGGAAAAATTAGTAATTGTCATCTGTTTCCATATGTTTCACTTCTTGTCTATTCTATGATGACACACTGCCACCGAAATAGTCATACGATAAATAAATTTGAACAAGTCTATGTATGACAATACGCCTATGGTCTATACAAACCCCGACGATCAGCCGGCAGCTCGTCAGCGCCACTATGCGAATTATTAACCGGCTTACCTCGAGAAGAACCCGCGCCACCGGAAAGAGCTAGCGGCCTCGGTGAGTAAAATAAAAATAACGACCGCCCGGGCTGATCGTCCAAAGAATTATCCCGCGTACGGAATGGACTTTGACCGCCGAGACGGAGCGATTAAATTAGGATTTGTGAGCCACCTAGGCGCGCCGGTCAGGCGAGGTGCTGCCGAGACAAAGATACTCAAATGTGCGATAGTCTCCGCCAATTGCCATCGGGAACGGACCCACCCGAGGTTGCAAAAAATATAGTAAGCTTTAAGATAGAAAGCATGCCCGTGTAGCTCAGTGGATTAGAGCGTCTGTCTTCGGAACAGAAAGTCGGGGGTTCGAGCCCCTCCACGGGCACCACACATCAGCATTTTTGCATTAATTAATGCCCTCCGAGAGTGATCACCTAGTAATTTTCGTGATCTTGATGATAGCCTGCTCAATTATGGCCCAGCCGACCAGTTCTATGGCCGATCTTTTTTGGAGATTTTCGGAGTCTGCTGCCGATAGCAAGTGAGGCGCGCTTTATTAAAAAACTACCCAGAGCTGATGCAGCAGGCGTACTATGATGTACAATCAACATACGGACTAGCTATTATGACAAAACAACGAAAACAAAAAAACGATGACATTGTACTGCGCGTCCCCGCCTGGGCTGCCCGGTTGTACGTACTATTCGCCCTTATCCTATTGCCGTGGACCGTCTACTTAGGAGCTTCCCTGCCGACCGAACATCTTTCGGCTCACTGGGATATTAGCTGGACCGGCCTAGATATTGCTCTCGTCGCGGCCCTACTTGCCACCGGTCTTTTCGCCTATCGACGATCCATTTGGGTGGTGATTGCCGCCGCCAGCGCGGGGAGCTTATTGCTTGTCGATGCCTGGTTCGATGTGACGTCTGAGCGGTCGGCCGATCTCTTCCGCGAAGCCCTATTGTTTGCGCTACTCATTGAAATTCCGCTCGCCCTCATGAGCTACTACTTGGCAGGTCACGCCCTCCAGCACAATAAAAAGAACACATGAACACCTCATGTCCGGCCGAACGAGCCGCCCAGAACTAGTAGGGGGCGCCGGCCAGTGGGGCCGGACTACCTAGGTTGGCCAGGTGAACCCGATGACCGGACTACTGTCGGCAATACCTCACTACTTTCACCGCCCCTGAAGCTACGAATTGGATTTTTTTTAGTGCGCACCCGATGGGCGGGATACCGAAGAACTCGGCGGGAGATGCTGCGAATTATCGCCGCTCATTCTCCACTCATCAAAGGAATAACTTTTGGTCGTTCTGGCTTGAGCGACCATGCCCACGATCGCCAAAACTAAGGTCACGATCGTCCATAGGCCCGAGTTGGCAATCACCACCTTCGCCGAACGGTAGTCAAAAGCACTCAAGGGTATTCGGTTGAAGAGCAATAGCAGTCCTCCGACTGTCGCCAGGGCCCCGGCAAGTGAAGTGTAGGCGATCAAAACATATCTTGGCGCATCGACGAGCAGGGCAGCCAGCCCGACCAGTACGCCGATTCCCAGACCGACGAGCATGGAAGCGAGTCCTCTATTGAGCCCCAGAAACAGCATAAAGCTACTGCCGACCCAATAGCCGAGTGAACCGGCCAAAAGAACCACTGCCAGGCGGTAAAACAGGTAGGCCAGTCCCGCAAAGACCAACCCCAAGACTAGTCCGATCGAGACTCCCGCCAATGTACCCAGAAATTTGCTCCCGGCCATATCCGCCGCCACCGCTCCTCCGAGCGATAACCCCGCCACAAAACCCCATAAGGGAATTATGACTCGAGCTAACCGATAGCCTCCAAAGACTAGCAGTAGCCCGACCACCGCACTCAAGAGTGCAAATAATACGTCCATGTCTCACCTCCTTTGTTAATTATAGGTGCAGTGTAGCGAAGGCTCTGTCCGACCGCCGTGACTGAAGTCACCAGACAACCGCTGCGGCCCCATCGTCGTGTATAGGGGAGCAAGTAGAATGTTGGCCGAGAGATTTGCGCGACATAGTTCATTAAATATCACTAAGTTAGTGTGGCTTTTTACACAATTAGGGGCCCGGGGGAGAATTATAATTTTCTATAAGTCTTGGAAGGAAGCACATGCCCAATTACCCGCAGAGCGACATTATCCGACGATTTTTCACAAAGGGGCAGCCGTTGGAACTCAATAAAGGCGAATTAGTACTGAGCTCGGCGTCGGCCACCGATGGCGTGTTCTACATCAGTACCGGCTTTGTAAAAATCTACTCCATCAGCGATGCGGGCGAAGAGTACGTCCATATCGTCTATGGTCCGGGTGAGCTGTTCCCCCTTTTAGCGACTTACCTCAACTTTGCCACCGATTCTCTCTTCTACGAAGCCCTGTCAGAAACGCTCGTCTGGCGTATGTCGAGGGATTGGTTTATGCGCTTCATCGCCGGTAGCATTGAAGCCAGCAACGCGATGGCCCTGCAGTTGGCCCAACAGTTTCAATTCTTTTCGGAGCGTGTCGATAACCTGGAGTATAAGAAAGCCAGCGAACGGGTTGCCTATAGCCTGCTGTTTTTAGCCAACCGCTTTGGCGTCAGAAAAGGCCAATCGATTGTCATCGAAGCGCCGATCACCCATGATCTCTTGGCCAGCTCCGTAAATTTGGCCCGGGAAAGCGTGAGTCGGGAATTCGAGAAGTTGGAACGCGAAAATATTGTGGAACGGGCTGCTCACCATATCGTCATCACCGACGTCAACCGACTGACCGATAAACTCTCCGAGCCCATCGGTTTTGTGCACTGGCATTTACTGCAGCCGTGACCCCGGCGAAGGAGTGTTTATCGCCCGACGAGATGAGGGGGCACTTCCACTTAGCCACGGAAGCGCGCCCCGGCGCCTGAGCCATCGCCCCCATCTACTAGAGACGGGCGCTGTCTTGAGGTTCTTGGGCGGGAGTCGCGTTAAGCGCCACTTCTCCCAGCTGACTTGCCTGACTTGGTAGCTCCACCTCCGGCCGACGAGATTCTTCGCGGTTCGCGGCCCGCCATACTTCCAGTCTTGAACCAAGCCTGACGGCCGATCCTGTTGCCACTCTATCCATCGCATCCCCCCTTTTTATATTGTGATAACTCTACCTATTAATTACCAAAAGCGCTGTAATAAAGCTCATTGCTCGTTTAGTTTTATCTTCCCTGCCCTCCTCACATGGCCGGCGGGCATCCCCCGTAGTGAAGCGTGACTGCCAAAAATATCGCCACGAACTAGACGGGGGGGTTGAGCGACAACGGCGGCGATTCGTAGCAGACACAGCCACTGATACCGACGACGGCCTGGTGGGAGGCGTAGGCGGGCAAGTCCAGCGTATCGCCGGGCTGCAATGAAAACGGCCGACCGTTAACCGTCAGCGTGAGCGAGCCTTCGGCGCACCACAAGCGCTTGTCGAGGGCAAACATTTGGGTGGTAAAGACGTGACCCGCTTCAGCCGCCCACCGCTCAGAGGTGATATTCTTGGCCGCCAGCAAATTCTCCAACTCCTCCTCGGCCGATTCATAGTCTCTTGACCAGCGATATTTTCTAAGATCCATCTGCTAAGTATGCCACAACTTTGAAGCCGATTCATCCCCTGACCCGACTGGATGGGTAGTCGCAGGACGCCTTTGTTATATATTGAGCACGACGGATGGTACACTTGAGGTGCTAGTCATCGACCCCGGCGTCGATACGCGCCCGTAGCTCAGCTGGATAGAGCGTTGGTTTCCGGTACCAAAGGTCGTAGGTTCA
>JBDTSH010000025.1:0-22894 GCA_039931245.1 Candidatus Saccharimonadota bacterium | reverse complement strand
CCCGTAGCTCAGCTGGATAGAGCGTTGGTTTCCGGTACCAAAGGTCGTAGGTTCAAATCCTATCGGGCGCACCACATATCTATATGTCTAACCCCTCACTTGTCGAGCGATTGAGGCACCGAGATGTCGGGCGATGATAGCCATGCGCATCGGTATTTGGTTTTGCATTTGATTGACATCTTTCATTCGAGGATCACGGTCGACATTAGGGTCGAGCTCACCGAGTCGCGGGCGGGGGTGCAAGACGATGCTCGTCTTTTTCAATTGCTGTATCCTGTCACAATCAACTGTCCAGGGTAAATAGTCATGTTCCAGCTGTCGGCTACGCGCCAGTTCATCCCGATCCTGTCCGGTGTATTCGGCGGGATTACGGCCCAAATATAACACGTCGCAGTCGCGCATCGCGCTGTCCAAATCGTCTGTCCGGGTCAATTTCGTACCGAGTAAGTCCACTAAATCTGGTGGCACCGGTGCCACCGGCGATTCGACCGCAATCACCGTCAGACCTAGGATAGCCGCCCCGATCATCAACGAATGGTGAGCTCGGTAGCGCTCTTGGTCTCCCACGATAGTGAGAGCTAACCCGTCAAAGCTCTTAAAATGTTTGTGAATGGTATACAGATCACCCAGCGCCTGAGTGGGGTGCTCGTGGCGACCATCCCCCAAGTTTATCACCGGAACGGGGTGCCACAATCCGCCCGTTGCGACAGCGTCGGAAATAGCCTGGGCCGCCACTGCCGGATCATCATCTTCTTCGGCACGAATTCCAAGAATATCGGCCTGGGTCGCCAAAGCAACGTAGGAGTCCGGGCGCGTTTCACCCTTGCCTTCCGAGGAAGCTTTCATGCCGCTAATAAGTTGAGACTGGCCGCCCAGTTTATCCATGGCGGTCGTAAAGCTTCCCCCCGTCCGCGTGGAATCCTGCCGCATGATCGCTTTGGCAACCCGGAAAGGCAGTAAGTCGACCCCGCGCTGGGGCGAGCGGATGGCCAGCTCAGCGGCGTAGGCTTCGTGCAGATAGTCATGGATATCGGCACCCTCGAGTTGTCGCATAGTGAGTAAGTTCTTATCACGAGCATCACCGGCGATTGGCTCCCAAATGTCCGCTCGGTTAATTGGTTCGGCTATCATTTCGGCTGGATAGGCCATGTTTGTCCTCCTGTAATTAAAAAACCGATAGGTGAGCCTATCGGTTGCTGTGCTTGCTTAATTGTCGCTGATGTCTTAGTAGAATCGTAAAACTCCCGAGATTGAGCATAGCATAGGCGGTTTGGTTTAGCTAGTTTAGCCGTCGTCCCGCCCCTATCTATAATCACTAATGGAGTGGACGGGAGTGGTAAGAAAGCGTCCTAACGAGTTTTTTTAATTTGTATCTGCTGAGTCGTGGCTCGCCGTCGCTGTCCGGTGGCCGGCGGGGCCGCTATGTCTGGGATAAGAACGGGCCCACGAGCCGGATTGGCAAAACGTCCGTAGAGCTCCGACAGGAGCATTGCGCCGACACGATTGGCGGGAAAAGCGAAGCCTGACTGGATAAAGTCGACTACCGCGACATGTCCGACAGCTGCATAATCGCGGTCAAAGTCATTCAGTAGGCGATTGGGGTAGCGCTCGACCAAGTCGGCGTAGGCGAGAACGGTACGGCGACTGACGGCCGGCAACGGCAAGCTATTCTCGACGGCGGCCTCCCTTAAAATACGATTTGCCAGTAAATAGCCCGCCGCCCATCGACCGGCTTCGTCCGGACTTTTCGCCGCCAATTTGTCAGTCTGGCGACCGTGTAATTCTTTCAGGGGGCTAGCTAGTTCGGCCAGTTCCGCCTCACAAAAAAGCCCCAGATCGGCCCGCGCTGCCTTAAAAGTTCGCGCGACGATATCGACTGAAATATGGGGAGAAACTTGGGGAATTTCTGCGCGCGTGTCCATAAAGTAACTATAACCTTTTTCAGTAGCTCCTCATATACTTTTAATACTTCGTACTTATGGGCTTTGATAGCCGCGAAAGTTTCATTTTTGTAAACTTTTATATAGTGCTTATTCTCGCCGAAGGTGGGTTATAATGCAGCTCATGGGATTCGGAGACCGGCTCAGAGCCGAAAGGAAAAATAGCAATCTGACCGCCGCGGAGCTCGCCAAAAGCTGTGGGATCTCTAGGAGTTACATCACGCTTATCGAGAACGGTCAGCGCTTGCCAAGCTCAAAAATTATGCCAAAAATTGCCCTCGCCCTCGATATTAAGACGACCATCGTTCTCAACTGGTACCTCGATGCCTTGCGCGAAAAGGTCGAGAGAAAACTTGAGCTCTACTAATCATACTTTAAACTCAGCGCCCGCGTAGGCACGACGGGGAGGTCCCGGCGTCCGCCAGCTCAGGCTGTCTCCTCATTTGATACTCCGCCGAATCGCTTGCGTCGTCACCCATTTGGGGTTTTAATGTGGAGAAAGGAGAAGTTATGAGAAAAACCCTACAAAAATTTGACGTCTCGGCCCGGCGACGCGTCGCTGTGGCCGGCACGATTGCTTTGGGCATCTCGGTCCTAGTGGGGCTCGGGGGCAATTGGGCAACCGGACCGCTCGTTTTTTGGGATAGTGCGGCTATTATCTACATGTGCTGGACATGGCTCATCATTTGGCCGATGGACGAGGCGATGACTGCCAGGCACGCCAGTCGTGAAGACCCCAGCCGGGCCAACTCCGACCTCCTATTGTTAGCGGCCAGTGTCGCCAGCCTGGCCGCCGTCGGCTTCGTCTTGGTGCGGGCCAGCTCGGCCACCGGACTGGCTCAGGGGTTATTGGCCGGTGTCGGTATCCTCAGCGTTATTTTATCGTGGGGGCTAGTTCACACCATCTATACCCTCCGCTATGCCCTCCTCTACTACAGTGACCCGGTCGGCGGGGTAGATTTTAAAGAATCCCGCCAGCCGGCCTACGCCGATTTCGCCTACCTTTCCCTGACGCTGGGGATGACTTTTCAAGTTTCGGACACCGATCTGAGTAACCGAGCTTTCCGAAAAACGGCCTTACGGCACGCCCTTTTGTCGTATCTCTTCGGAACAATCATTGTCGCCACGACTATTAATTTGATTGCTGGGCTCGGTAAATAATCCCTTCCGCTAATTGTCGCGTGGTGGGCTGAGGGTCCCGGAGCGCCGAAGTCTTGAGGTGAGGCCGGCCAGCAATATGAGACCCGAGACCAGCCATACTAATCGGACCGCCCCATGCTTAAAATCAGTCCCCAGGAACAGAACATGGAAGAAAACCATTACCATTAACGGATAGCTCAAGAAGTGGAGCCATTGCCAAAGCTTTTTCTTCGTGTCTATAACGAGCAATGAACTGACTAAAACGATGGCAAGTAAGTACGCGCCGAGGATCCCGAGGGCGTTATAAAGCGAACCAACGCCGATTCCAAAGAGCCTACTGTGCTCGTAGTGAACCGAGAAAGGTACCAGGACATTTTTGAGGCTGTACGGCGCGAAGGTATCGAGCAATAAAAAACCGATATGCGTCAGGCTGCTCAGCGCCAGGGCAATGGCGATGGCCCGGTGCAAGGCCCAGGCCTGGAGGGGCTCGATGAACCGATAGGTCAGGCCGGTCACCATGCCAATCCCCGACAGGGTGACGAGCCCAAGTAAAAGTAGGGCCACTATACCCGAGGCGCGGACGACGTACCACGGCCAGGCGGTACTCAGAGCAGTTGTGGCGAGTATCGTATAGGTCACGACGCACTCTCCGGCGGTCCTGTCATGAGTTTGATCTGATCACCAATGAGGTGTACTCCCTGGCTAAAGGGAGTCGTCACGGCTGTCTGCAGTAGCGCGGAGAGAGAATGCCGGTTTAACAAAGGCCGAGCTTTACTAGTGCCGAGCACGACCAGGCAGCTCGCCAAGACGTCCGCCTGACAGGCCCTGTCCGACACCACTGACGCCGTTAAAACGTCTGAGACGGACGGTTGACCGCTTCGGGGATCAACTAAGTGGTGCCAGGCGCCACCGTGACGGGGACCGCGACGTTTGGTCACGCCGGAGGTGGCGACGGCCAGTCGGTGGCCGGATCGGTTCTCGACCTGGGCGATAATTTCACCGTTTTCGTGGGCCGATTGGATGCCGAGGCGCCACGGCTGGTGCCCGTCGTCAAAGCCCCCCGAGATAATATCGCCGCCCAGTGAGAACCAATACCCCGTTGTCCTCTTTTCGGCCAGATTGGCCAACAAGTCGAGGAGATAGCCTTTGCCAATGCCGCCAAAATCGAGGGCGCTATCGATTGGGATGCGCGCCCAGCCGGCACCCGTTTCGAGCGACTCCATACCTCTCACCGCCCGGTCGGAGTAATCCAACTGGGCGTCGACAACCGAGGGATTGGGCCATGAACCACGGTAGCCGGCTCGTTGCAGAGCGGGCAAGATGAAGGGATTGAATAGTCCCTCGGTTGCGTCGCTCGCTCGCCGGGCGGCCGCCAAAAGCTCCATAAATTCAGCCGATAGGGCAACTTTGTGCCCGGCCGCTTGATTAAGTTTCGTCAGTTCACTGTCGGGCTGAAAGCGACTGAAACGAGCTTCGAAGGCGCTGATTTCGCGCCACAGTTCGCCCAACATCGCATCGGCTGCGTGGCTGGTCGCGGCTACCACCGTTAAGACGGCAACTGAGCCGAGGGCGGTCTGGGTCTGTTGCAATCTCATTACGAGACGGTCGACATAGGGGGTTGATAGGTTTGGGTTGTCATGGGACTGCTGGCTGCCGGGGTAGACGGCGTCGCCGTCGGGGCATAGCCGGCCGCTGCATTATCGCTGCTGGTGGTAGGGGCGGCTGTCGTGGGGGCGGCTGGCTGACTGGCGGCGGAGCCGTGGGCACTGCCCACTAAATTACTGATCATCAATAGGGCGGTCCCGAGTATGACTGAGGCGGCGGTCAAGCTATAAATCCGGCGGGGGGCGGTCGAAGCATTAGTTTTGGCACCAAGCTTTCTCTGCCCAAAAGCTTCCATGACAAGTTTATCGCCAGCGATGCCATGACTTAGCAGATAGGCACTCGTGCTGCTCATCAGCCGGGGCGGTCCACAGACAAAGAATGTCGCAGCGGACGAAACACTACTAAGGAGCTCATCCATAAATTCATTGTCGATCCTCCCCCGCCGGCTATCGGCGGCCAATTGGGCTTCGCGGCCGGCCCTACCGATCATAAACGTCAGATGAATATGGGGGTTACTGCGGACCAAGGCGCGCAGCTCGTTGGCAAAGGGCACGTCGAAAATATCTCGGCAGGCGTAGACCACAGTGACCGGCATCGTCGACTGACGCTGGGTGAGCGCCCGCAACAGACTCATGTACGGCGTGATACCAATCCCGCCCGCGATGAATACTAAGCTCGTGTCTTGTGAGTCAACTATGAATTCGCCATAGGGGCCTTGCAAGTAGACGGTGTCGCCGGGTTGCAGCGCACTGAGGGATGACGTGAAGCTACCAGTTACTCGCGCAGCGAACTGCAAGACATCCGACTGGAGCGGTGAGCTGACAATCGAAAAGCAGCGAACGGGTGTGCGTCGACCATGACGAGTGAAGTGGAGAGCCGCGTATTGACCGGCGGTAAATCGGAAATGTTTGCCGGAGGTGTTTTCCAGAGTCAACAGCTGCGTCGACGCCGAGATTTTACTGGATTCACGGACAGTGTATTTGAACATGTGATCGAGTATACAGTCCCCACCTTAAAGGAACATTAAGACCTTGCTCCCTCCTGCGCCCCGCCCATAGCCGGCATGAATGAGGCCGTCGGAACGGTATCCGACAGGGGGCCGCGAAGTCTCCGGCCCTCTCACCGCGGGTGGCCACGGGCCCGCTATCGGTTATTTGATTCGTGACAAAGCTGGCCGCGCTAGCTCAGCGCGGGCGGCGTCGTCAGTCACTTATTTTTTCACTAATTTGCCGTCTTGCAAGTTGAATGTTTTGTCAGTCTTGCCGGCGATTTCGAGGTCGTGCGTGACAGTAATGATAGTCGTCTTCTCACTCCGGGCGAGATTGTGGAGTAAGTCGAAAATCATCTTGCCGGTTTGCGAATCCAAGTTGCCGGTTGGTTCATCGGCCAGGATCAGGGCCGGCTTATTGGCGAGGGCCCGAGCAATCGCGACGCGCTGTTGCTCACCGCCCGACAATCGCCCCGGTTTGCGGTCTTGTTTATCTCCCGACAAGCCGACTTGCTCGAGCAGGGCGGCCGCCCGTTCCTGACGAGCCCGCTTTGGTAATTTGGCAAACTCCATCGGCAACATGACGTTTTCAAGGGCCGATAAGTTTGGCACCAGGTGATAGCCCTGGAAAATGAAGCCGATCTTTTGACAGCGATAGCCGATCAAAGCGTGGTCGCGCATGACGCCGATATCTTTGCCGTCAATCTCGATGCTTCCTTTTGACGGCTTATCGAGTGCCCCAAGCAAGCTCAGCAGGGTGCTTTTCCCACTGCCGCTGCGACCAATAATCGACACGAACTGGCCGTCCGGGACGCTAAACGATACGCCGGCGACGGCGGCGACTTTGACATCACCCGCTTGAAAAATCTTTTCGAGGTTTTTAACTTTTAACATTATTCGGCCCTCATCACTTCCGCTGGTCTTACTTTTGCTATAAAGAACGAGGCGACGGCGCTACCGACCAGCGCGATAATTAGCGCGGCAGCCAGACCATACAGGATGATCTCCCACCCAACGGCGGCGTGAATTGTGCTGACGCTGTTGCGCACAGCGCGGGCAGCAAACGATCGGCCCCCACCGCCCCCGGCTGTCTGCGAGCTCGTACTATTAGTAACGAGCAACTTAGTGATGGGGTTCCCCGCCACGACGCCTAACACTAGACCGATGAGGGCACCGAGCATCGTCAAGGTGACCGCTTCGGTCATGAACTGGAACATGACGGTTGTGTTGGATGCACCGATAGCTTTGAGTACACCGATTTCTCGGCGGCGCTCCCGAACGATCATGATCATCGTCAGCAGAATAATCACCGATCCGGCAATTAGGGCGCCGATCAAGCTATAGAGCGAAATTGTCCTAATATTCTCCAGCGGGGTGACCGTTTGCTGGGCAGTCGCGGCAGCGTTGGTAACATCGGCCGCACTGCCGAGCGATTTCGAAACGGCGCTCGTCACCGCGTCGACATTACTAATCGAATCGACGCTCACTGTCGCGGCGGTAACACTACCGACTTGGTTCGACAGGGTTTGGACACTGGCCAGTGGCATTATGATCTGATTATTTGAGAAAGTATTGCCGGCGTCAAATATTCCCGCCACCGTCACGCTAGTTCCGTAGGCGGTAAAGGTCGAGCCAACGGTCAGGTTGTTCTTGGCGGCGAGAGTTGTCCCGACCAAAGCGACCATGTCACTAGTCGTGCCATTAATGAGCTGCCCGCTCTTTAGCGTCAACGTCCCGCCACCGTTGGAGGCCGACAGCTCAGTCGGTGACAACGTCCCGATGAGCGTAACAGGCGGCGTAAAGCTACGGGTTGGGGCGCCGTCAGTTGGGGCGCCGTCGCCGAATCCCGGGTTGGGGGCACTAGCGGTGCCGTCATTTTGGGCGAAGCGCCGACCCAGACTACCGGCGTCAACGGCTGACTGGACATTAGTATTGGCGGTACTCAAGCGATCGTTCAGGCTCTCGGTTAGACCCGTCACGTGCGGCAGATTTTTAATCGGCGCGAGTTGGCTGGCGGTCAGCGCGCTACCGCCGCCCTGAAAGCCACGCACCCCAGCTGGCGATATTGACACGGTGTTGCCAACCGAGCTTTTCACAGAATTGATTTTTTGGCCGACGGCCTGATAGGCGATCAACATGGCTAATGATAAACCGACACTGAGCCCCAAAATCACAACGATCGAAAACGTCCGGATTTGATTGCGAAAAGCGTTGCGGACTCCCCTAGTGATGACATTCATGTGTATTCCTTAATTGATTTATGGTTGCGTGATACCCCTGACTGTACACCGCTGGGCATTAAAGGAAGCTTAAGGATTCCTCACTACAGCCAGTGCAACCCGCGCGGGCATCACCTACACTATATTAGGAAGACCCGGCCGGCTCTGCATAGATCATTCGGGCGCCTAGTCGATCGTAAAAACTACTGCGATGCCAGAAATATATTAGCTAACGGTTACTTATCTGACGGCTTCAGATATTTTTCGGGCAATAGCATAGACCGGCAGCACCGAAACCGCCAGTAGTCCGACCGAAACCAAAAACGCTAGTTCAACTAGTCGGCCGGCCGCTGCCAGTAAGGAGTCTGCTGGGCGCGCCACCAGTAGCATGCCGACGGTATTATTATTTTCGTCTTTCAGTGGGGCATAGGCAGCCAAGTAATCTCGGTTCTGGAAACTCGCGTCACCGCTATAACTTTTGCCTTCTTTTAAGACAGCTCGGAGGACACCATCATTAGTTTCACGCAAGCCAATTGCCCGGTGCAAGCCATCACCACTCAGGAGCGTCGTCGCAGCCCGGACATCGCCCCCATAGATCGAACTTTCCAGACCGGTCGCCGACCGAATACCGTCAACGAAGGCGCTCGAAATGGTTTGGGCGACGGTAACCGTGCCGACGATTAAGCCATTGCCGTCACGAATTGGCCGAGTAGACATCAGGTTTACATTTGGCGCTACCACGCCTTGACGGACCGCCACGCTCGAGGCTATCCGGCCAATCAGAGCCCGTTGGACGAGCGAATCGTTAGACAGTGAGTCGCCCCATCGATTTGGGTCTTCGGCCCTGAGCAGGACCCGACCATCGGCATCGGTAAAGACTAAAGAGCTCAACCGGTGGGTCACTGCGAAGTCGCCAACCGACGCAATCATGGCTTTGTGATCCGCCACAGTTGCGGCGGCGGCAATACCGGGACGTAAAGCGACCGACTCGGCTTGGGCAGCGATTTCACCCTCTCGACTAGTTAGCGCGTAATCCAAGACATGGCTAGCTGTCGTCAGATCATCAAGGGCCTGGGAACGAGTATTACGTAGTAACAGCAAGCTAAACCCAGCGGTCGAAACAAAATATATCACGACAGTTGTCGTAACTAAGACTATAAATACTTGGCTAATTATACGCTTCGTTAAGTACTGCCAGACCCACCGTCCCAGCACGACACCGGCGGCGAGCAAGGCTGATTGGGCTATCCACCAGACGGGTCCATAGGCAGCCACCCAGGTGTAGACCAATGGGTTACTGTTTCCTTGGAGGACGTCGAGGGCGGCAAAAAGCTCATACAGCGCCAGTAATCCAAAACCGAGTGCCACCGGCCGGAGGTGGCGCTCCAGACCAGTTGTGGCCCGTCGCCAGTACAATCCAGCGACGAAAAGCGGTAGCGCAGGCATGAATATCAATTTGGCAACGCCGCCGCCCACCAGCGCAGACCGCATATGCAATCTTCGCTTCAGCCAACTTTGAGGAACCGGCCCAACCCCGGCGTCCACCGCCTGACTGTCGGGTCGCTTCATTAATGGGTCGAGGAGCTGGGCGAACGCAATTAAAGCATAGCCGGCAATCCGCAGTCCGAGTGTAATTACCGGTAGGGCGGTCGACAGCATGCCACTGGCCAGATTGCCAGACCCAGTTATCGCCCCGTTGAGCAACAGACCAAGGGCCAAGACTAAAAAACCGCTCCACTTAATTGCTTCCCGCCAGTGGCGGCGCTCTAACCAGGCATCAAAAGTCAGCCAAAAGACGGCAAAGACCGCCAATGACGCCAGTAAACTGACGGCAAAGTGGACATTTTGGCCGATAAATTGTAGTTGCATAATTTAGAGCCCGCCCAGCTCGCGTAAAATTGTCTGCTCTGATAATACCCCAACCATAACCTTTTTAATATGGCCGTTACGATCTATAAAGAGATGCCGAGGTCCAAATCCGGCTTGAAACTTCTCTGCTAGAGAATTGTCCGGATCAGCCAGTCCATCAATATGTATTTCGGCAATCCTCAAATAGGCCTCCACCGACTCTGGTTGCTCACCGATATACAGCGGAACCGCACCAACATCCTTATTTTTCTGAACGGCTGCTAATGAGCTGAGTTGATCCAAACCGCTAGGCAGCCACGTGCTCAGTAGCACTAGATCGGTGGGCCTGCCATATAAATCAAGATACGACTCGGTTCCGCCGTTAATTTTTGGCAGCATAAAATGAGGTAGCATCCCAAAGACAACAGGTTTATTGTGCCGTGAAACTTCGTTAGCGCTTGAATAGTCATGGACTAACGTCCAGGACGGCAAGGAGAATAAAACCCTTGCACCAAATTTAAAACTCGGCCGACTCGGCAAAGTAAAATTCATGGTCAGGTTTTTAGGTGAACTGACTTTAAATCGATTGGAAATAACCGTAGCATAGCCGGGTGCGGCAGCTTGAAGGTAATATTCCCCGGCGGGGGCCATCAGGCTATAGCTGTTAGTTATCACCCGCTGTGGATTCTGTTGTCCATACGGACGCCCGTCCCAGAGCTGCCATCGTCGTGACACTGGCTCTAAATAGTACAGGCTAACCTTTGCCCGCGCGATTGTATTATTTTTACTATCGATAACTTTTCCCGATGATTCAACGTTGATTTGCCCAAGTAAGCGCTCCACCCTATTATCTGCACCGTCGACAGCCAGAGCATAAATGCTATACTCGCCATTTTTTTCAAATTGTATTTTGCCTGACCATAATCCATTATCATCGTTCAGATGCAGCCCAAAAGATTTCACTGTTAGTTTGGCTTTATTTTTTGCAACTATAGACACGGTGCTGGCGCCACCAATCGCTTGACCAGTAATCTGATACTCCGATCTTGCCGACATGGTGATGGTGCTCTGGTTATCAGCCGTTAGTTCTTGCGATCCATAGGAGATAACCATATTCCCAAACTGAGGCGGTAGTCGGTCGATAACAATCTTCGTAATTAACGTTTGGGTCAAATTTCCTGAAGTGTCGATAACGCGGACAACAATCATATAATCACCATCTTCCAATCGTTGTGGAGTAAAGGTGAACGAATCGCGTTTAGTGCCGAGACCTAAATTTGTATCAACCGGTAGCCAGTTCCTGCCGCCGTCTGTCGAGTACTCAACTCGCGCAACCGCCACGTTATCCTCGGCGACACCCGAAATAGTAGGAAACTTCGCAGCAATTTTCGGCAAAATCGTAAGCAAATTTACACTCGGTTTTACCGATTCTGCTCCGAGTGTAATAAGCGGGGTGGCTGGCGAGTTGGACCTACCGGGCAGCAAAATAGTTGGAACCACCGATTTGGCGGATGTAATAAACGTATTGTCGGCCGAGTAATAGGGATTAATGTCGGCGTCTTGGCCAACGACTTGAAAGTGATAGAGGGTATTGGCCGATAAGCCCTTGAGCGTCAGGCTATGGCTACTGACGTGGCTCGTAATGTACTTGCCTGTGCTCCCATAATCTGACGTTGCGCCGTAGTATATTAGCGAGGTAGTGTCGGCTGTACTATCCCAGCTGATGGTTACCGAACTGTCGCTCAGATTATCTAGCACGAGATTCGATACACCGCTATCACCGTCGTTTGGGTAGTGGCCACTAACAGTAGTCGTGGCCGCTCCTCCGCACACGAATGTGCCTGACCCATCTGGACTACTGGAGGCTATGATCTGCCAAACAGTCGAGCCATTCTCTACCCCAGAATGGGCTGATATCTGAAAAGTATAGCTCCCACCGGGCAATATATTCCCGTTTCCAGCTGCCGTCCCGTCGCCATGTTCGCTGATGCTCCAGTCGTCCTGGCTGATAGATTGGCCAGAATAATATAAGTTGGGCGGGGTGGTTATATCGACCCAATGAATGGCATCATCCCCAGTATTGGTAATGGTAATATCAAACAGCGCATCGACGCCGTGCGTCAGTGTACTTGGCGCAATTGTCGTTGTACACAAATTTGCCTGAGCCTTGGCGGGAATGACCCCTAAGATCAGTCCAACTATGCCAATAACGCCTAGCCATATTTTTGTGTTTTTTTTCAAAGTGCCCACCATCGCTTTTATTGGCTGCTTATCATTATTGTTGACCTCTTGGGGGAGCATCAAGGGCGACGGGCCCAACGGCAATTATTCTATCAATAACTGGGCGGTAAATTATTGCTATTTTATTTTTTTGATAAATTAGTATCTTATCTCCATTTTGGGCGCTCTTAAAAAAGGGAGTGGTTAATTTGTTTTTATCGGTTACGGTCGCAAGGGCGGGCACTTCGTCGCTAGGAAGGACGTAGTGTTTTTCGATCTCCTTTTCGACTCGCTGCAACTCAGCCTTGCCCTGAAGACTCTGTCCTGCGGTCATATGGCGCCAGAATAAACCCGCAATTGCGAGTAGTGCAACGCTGAGCGCAATAATCACAAGCAGTTTCCAGTTGCCGCGCAGCTTTCTCCTGAACCGCTTACTTTTTGCTATCTTCTTTGGCAGCTGAACATTCCTAATGCCATCGATACTCCGTGGAGGTGTTGCATTTATTTTCATGTTAATTATCGCTCTCTAGGTACCAGCCGCTGAAGTTAAAGATGGCGGCGGCGGCTGTGGCGTTATTGGTAATCCAAAACAGAGGGGCCATGAAGGTTGTGCTAGAAGGAATGTTGGTCGAGAGTGAACCGCTCGTGGTATTGCCGGTAGCGGTGTTAGTGACACGGTAACCGATCGAGCTGCCATTCGGCGCCGAGAAAAGAACCAGCTCATAAAGGCTGGTGGTATCAACCGGGAAGTTAGCGCCTAGACCAAGTACCGTCGGAGCAGAACCAGAAATATTGTTGATTAGGTTCCAGTTACCAGTGCTGGCATTGATGGCCAGGCCAATTTTACCCCCGGCCGTGCTGGTTGTCGGGTCGACGTTGGTCGGGGCAGCTGTCGAGTCGGACATACCCACAAATGAGCGGTTACCGGCTGCCAATGTACTGGTGCCGAAGCGAATTGTGTAGAAGAACCCACCCAAGCCAGCGGAATTACCACGCCATACCTGCAGTGTACTCTGGCGATGGCTCGCCAATGCAGCCGCCGTCGTACCAGTACTGAAGGTTACGCGCCGAACGGAATTTAGGATGTTGCCACTGCTAGGAGTAGGGTTTGCTACCGTGCCGACATTGGTAAAGGTCGACCCAAATGTCGAGATACAGGTGGTCAATACCGTTCCGCCGGCTGGAGTAGTCCAAGAAACGCGGTTAAACCCGAGGTTGGCCTGAAATGGTGTATCGACACCGCTCGGACCCAGCCACTTCGGCATGATTCGCCCGGCAATATCTTTGGCGTAAATGCGCAAATTGCCGGCAGCCGGCACCGCTGGATCTGCCTGAGCTGCCAGCTGCATACCGCCCGATTGGATATCAGCCCCAATGTCCCAGCCGGATCCGACATACATACCTACCTCCGTGCCGGCTCCTGGTGAAGTGGGCCCTTCGAGCTTAATACCATAGGCCGTTACCCCTGTGACGGGTCCAGTGGCATTGGCAACAATTCGCAGACCGCTCCAGGTGCCCCCCGTAGTGGTCCCCGGAGCATAATCTATCCGCATTCCGGAAGATTCGACCGCCGCCGCCCCGCCCTTATAGTTAACGGAGATGCCGTTAACGCCGTTAGTTGTCACTCCAGAAGAGCTTGTATTATTTATGGAAACTTGGTCGGCGGTCGGTACGCTTGCGCCGGAGTCTATGCTTAGGGAGCCGGCAGTGGCGGTGGTGACGCCAAATTTTCCAAGCGTGATAGCATTAGCAGTACCCGTTCCGATGCTCAGAGTACCGGCAGAAGACACATCGACCAGCGGTGCAAGCAGGCTAGTCGTCGCACTGGCGACACCGGTTATGCTGGCGCCCGCAGTAGTGACAGCCAAGAAATTAGTAGCGCCGCCATTGCTGGCGACGGATAATAAATTTCCGCCGACTGAGACAGCGGCATCTTGGAGGTGGAGACCACCACCGGTCGCACTAAAAACGATTTGCGGATTGGCCGCCCCCGAAGCAGTGTAGGCCTGCGCCAGGGTCGGTGTACCGCCGCAACTTCCGAATATTAACTGGCTGGCGGTAGAGGCGCCAGACTGCAGGCACTGGCTGAGAGCAGGTGCAGTTGTCGGCAATGTCAGGGTATAGCTAGCAGTTAAAGCGGGGGAATTCAGGGTCACTAGCCGGTTGTTGACTGTACCGTCTTTGAATAAAACCGCGCCGACATTGGTAGTTGACCCGAGAGTAACGGCGCTGGCGCCTTGGACGGCCAACGTGCTGGCCGATGTAATAGTTCCGCTGACATTAATACTACCGGTCTGTTGGGCAACCGACAGTTGGACGAACTGGGCGGCGCCTAGTCCCCCGACCTTGTCGGCGTTGAAAGCAAACGGCACACTACCTAGTAGCATACGGGGAGCCATTTCACCGGCGGCGTCGCCATTGAACGTCACACCTAGGTAGAGGGTCGGGCTGGCGTTGAAATCGATAGCGGTGTTGGAAAATGTGCTACAGGTCTGGGTCGTGAAGAGCGAACAGGTACTACCTAAGTTAACCTGAAAGACGCCGCTGGCGACGGGCACGGAGGCTTGAGTTTCTCCCCACATCGAGGTGCCGCCGCTGGCAACTGAGTAGAGCTTAAAGGTGAAACTATAGTTGGCATCAGCCACGTTTATACCACTGGCATTGACGACTTTTCCTTGGAACGGCATGGTGGTGGGATTAATAGCAAATGCGGCTGGTGTCAAACTCAGGGCCACGCCAAAAAAGGTGCTACATAGCACCCCCCACAGCAGTAAACCTTTTTTTATTCTGTATGTATGTTTCATCCCATACCTTTACCCCTGTAATTATACTAGATAAACACAAGCGTCACCAGGGGTGTTTTAAGGGTGAAAACGGACCTTTTTGAGAGTTGTCCACAGGGTCAGACGGAAATAATACAGCATTATTGCCAAACCGATAATTATTACGATGCTGAAGCCCAGGTGTGGCCAATTGACGAAGTACAATTTTTCTTCGTGCCGGGCCGTCTGGGCGAGCCCGTCATAGCGATAGTTTACTTGCAGGGTATAGTGGGCCGGCCACCACGGCGCAGCTCCCACCAATTTAATCGGCACGCCAAGCTGGCGATAGGCGTCGGGCAGGATAAAACTCGAATCTTCATTGATCGCGCCCTGCCCAATGAGGGAGTTGTGGGGGCCCAGTAGGCGGACCGTCCCCCGGGGCACAACCGCGACATTTCCCGGATTATAAAAACGGAGGTGTGCCACTTGGGGCAAGTGCCGCCAACTCGTGTCGTGGCTGACGCTGTTGAGTCGTAAATCGTATTGTTCGCCGCCCAATTTAGTCACAAAAATAAGTGACGATACGGTCGGATTTGCGCCGACGCGATTGGCCGAAGGCTGAGAACTACCGGTTGATTCATTGACCAGAACGGCCCCATAGTGCCCGCCCGGGGTAAGGTTTTCGTCGTTGTGAACGGTGATGAGGAGCGTGGTACTGGCATTGGCCGCCAGACTAAAATCAGATTGGCTGACGGACATTGACCGTGCTAAACCGAAACGAGACGGGCTGTTACCGTTTGATAAACCCAAAAAAGCCACGCCACCAAATTCGCCTTGAGCGCCAAAATCAGTGATACTCACCTTAAAATTGCGGGTCACCTGGGTATGATTGCTGACCACTAAGTTGACGCTTTTGGTTGGCTCAAAGCTGGCCACCGAAATTGTTTGCAGAAACGGCGCCAGAGTTATGCCGGCCGGTTGGTTAGGAGCAAGGGCGGCGGCGCTGGCTGGCGGCAGCGGCCAGCCTGTTATAAACCCCAGCCCCAGCACGCAAACTAGCGCCCACTTCTTCACACCCGTCCCCGGTAGGTCGTGCTTTTTAGCAGGTGGCGGCCGACGAACCACATGCCCGCCACGACGAACAGGATGAGGCTCAGGCCAATCAGCAAGAACGTCCAGGGGATGACCCAAAAACTAGTGGTGGCTTCTAAGGGGACGTCGCGCGTCCCGTCATTGTATACAACCAGGGCCTGGGCCGTGTATTTGCCGAAGCGAAGTTTGGTGACTTTCGTGAGGTCCCAGTGTAATGACCGATCCGGTAACCCGCTCTTGGTGAGTGTCGGTTTGCCGTCGGCCTGCTTGTCTTGGTAGATTGGAAAACCGTCGCGCCAATCGGCCGTAAAGACCCGGTACGAAGCCGGGAGAATGTTGCCTTGGTAGGGGTTCACGTCGAGAGTGGCGACAGTTTTACCACCACGCTTGATGAAAATATTGCCCCCCGGGTGCATATGAATATTGCCCGTATTGTGGACTCGAATTGATAGCGTGGCCGGTAGATACTGGTAGACGTGGTGATCGCTCGTAAAATTGGCAATCGTCAGCTTCGGATGCTGATTGGGCGTTACAACGTCAAGCAAAACCAGCGTCGCCGAGGCACCAATGACCGAGGCGGTTTGATCAGCAAGGGGCGCAGCGTTAGTGCTCCGCTGGAAGGTCACTGCGTAGTAGTAGCCGAGGCTGGCCGTCGTGGGTACCGTGATCGTCATCTTCACTTTGACCCATTGGCCGGTCGGGGCGTCAAAACTACTGGGCGTAAACTTGATCCAATCAAAGTAGCTATCGCCCGGCCCACGATCATACAGATTCGGTCGGCCCGTTTCACCCGTTGAACGGAACTTCATCAATCCGACTTTCAGGTGCTCGAGTTGGGGGGCATTGTTGAGGACACGAAATTCCGAAGTAACCGTCGAGCCCGGCGAGGTCGCCAACGATATCGGTGAGGGCGACGTTGTCAGATTAAAGCCCCCGCTGAGCGCGCGAGCGGGCGCGCTGGGCAGAAGTAGGCTGACGAGCAGTACCAACAAACTGGCGAATATGTATGTGCGACGTCCCATTTAACCCCAGTATAACGGATACGGATAGTGAAAGCGATAGTGTTTAGATGGCTTGGCAAGCGGTTGCTTGTTTAGAGCCGTTTAGAAATTGCCGGCGGCAACAATGGTCAATGTATCGGTGTAGTCATTGGCAGCCCCCACCGTGTTGGAAACAGCGGCCCGCTCTTTGAGGTTAATGATGTCGCCACTACTGAAGCCGCTGCGCGACTGGAAGGAGCTAAAGACGTTGGCGCCGTTGAATGAACCACCTTGAGTACCGGAAGCCCCGCTATATTCAGCGTCGTAGGCAATCGCGCCCGAGTTGGTGCCGCCCGCGGTATTCGTTGAGGGGACAAAGGTGTAGATGCTGGTGCCGGGGGTCACGGTATCGAGGGCGCCGTTGAATGTACCCGTCGGAATTGGTGTCGTCGGAGAAGTAGCAGATGTCAGCGAGTTATTTTTGGACTTGACGTACGCCGTGTAGCCGAGGGCCGAGTTCGTCGAGACAGTCATTGTGAGCCCGGTGGACGTTTGGAGAGCTGACGGGTCGAGCTTCGGAATCGTGTCACTGTTGGCGCTCAGCGCAAAACTAAAGTTTCCCGCCACGGAGGCGTTAATAGTCACTTGATCGCCATTGACACCGGCTCCGTAAATATAGGTTTGGACGGTTGATGTATCGACAGTGTTCGTGGCACAAGCCGCGGTACCAGTGACCGTTTCGCTACACACCGTAATGTTCTGGGCACCGGCTGTACCGGGGTTGGTTATCGTGCCGGCCGGTATAACGACGCCATAGAGGCTGGTGTTGACTAAGCTAGCCGACGTCAGGCCGGATATCATGATGTCTCTCGTGCCGGCGGTAGAGGCGGCGGTCAGCGTGCCGGGAGGAGCCACGATGCTGGCCGGGGTGGCCGGGTAGCTACCGGTGGTCGGTGTCGGCGTGCCGGTGGCAATGGTGAAGCTGGCCGGGAAGACAATATCAATCTTGGCGACAGTCGTCGGGGCGGTGTTGAGCTTGAAGGTGAGAAGCATATCGTTATTATCGCCGGCCCCACCGGAACCGGAGTTGATGGCCAGGCGCCCGAGGCGCACGCCGGTTTGAGTGAGTTGGCTGGCCGACGCCAAAGCGGGCAAGCCGGCGCTCAACAGCAGGACGAGGGTGGTGAATAGTACGAAAGTTTTAGTGCTGACAGAACTAAGGTAATGTTTCATATTTTCCTGCTTTCTTAAGTGATAAGTGTTTATTTTGTACATTCGAGCTATAGTTACGAACTTTACTTTGTATAGAATAACCTTAAGCATCATATCGTGTCAACTAGAAATTTCCGGCAGCGACAATTGTCACCATATCGGTGTAGTCATTGGCGGCGACCACTGTCGTGGCGGCCTTGGCCTTGAACAGGAAACTTGCCGCGCCGCCGGTGATAGGCGCCGAACTGGTGTAGAGACTGCGGTTCAAGCTATCGACGACGCCAACGACGTCGCTCGTGCCGGCGTAGGGACTGACGGCTGTCAGCGGGCCGCCCGACGACTGGCTAGCCGATGACGACTGGACGCCGTAACCACTCCCCACTGAACCGAGCGCCACCGAGGCCGAGGCAATCGTGTTGGCGGTTGAGGTACTTTTGAGACCGCTATTTTTAGACAGGATGTATAAGTTCGCCCCGTTGCTGGCGTTGGTTGTTAAGCCGAGGTTAACCGTATCAGCGGAAGTCCCGATGGCACCGAGGCTCAAGGTCCCGATACTAATACTGTAGGGCGGCAGGGCCTGACTAGTAGTCGTCAGATTAAAAGTTATCGACGGATTAGCGGTGGTGGCGGTGTTGGCGGCAGTACTGGGGGTGGGACCATAGGCTGATTGGGTGAAGCTGCCCTGAGTAGCGCTGACCCGCACCCAATACTGTTGGTTATAAGCCAGCCCGATGATGTTCGCCCCGCCGGCGCCGCCCCAAGTCGTGTAGGTTTGGAAATCAGTCGTGCTCAATGTGGTGCCAACTGTCAGATCATTCTTGACGTAGTGGGTATCGGCGACAAAGTTATCGGTACTAATTTCAAGGGCGTACTTGGCGTCAGTGGGGTTACTTTGGGTGTCGATGACAAAGTGCAATTTATTATAATAGATGCCGCCGTTGTTATCGAGACTGGCGAGTAGCGGAACGTTGGCTTGGCGGCTGCCAATGTAGGCCGGGAGTATCTTATAATTAGCCGTACTTGTCGGTTGCCCACTGATCTCACCGGTCTTCCCTTCCAGGGCGTAGTTAGCGGTCGAGGCCGTACCGCCGCCGCTGCCAAAGCCGTAGCTATTAAGCTTGTAATTAGTCGTAAACGGCATCACCGCAAACAGCAGTAATCCTAAACTTCCGGCAAACAACTTATGCATATTCCTAGAAGTATAGAAACTTATCCGGAGTAATGCAACGGGTCTGACGATTGAGGCCGCTAGCCTACTCCCTACTATTTGCTACGGCAGAAAATGATCGACTGACATAACCAGACAGAGGACCGTCATCGCCAGCAATGAGAAGCTGAACATTTGACGAGCCCAGCGCGAGTCGTCGGGCGCTGAAAAGCCGCGCAGGCTCAGTATTGTCCAACTCAGTCCGAGGAGGAGCGCCACGGCGAGATAGACCCGCCCGGTGTAGCCGAAAACGCTCGGTAAAGCGCTGACCACGGTAAAGGCGATGGTATAGGCAACGATTTGGCGCTTGGTCGTCTGGACGCCTTTGGCGACGGGCAAGACGGGCAGGCCGGCGCTGGCGTAGTCCTTCACTCGATACAAGGCGATGGCAAAAAAATGCGGCATTTGCCAAAAAACTAGTATCAGAAAAAGCAGTCCAGCCGCGCCGTCCAGTCGATTGGTCACGGCACAGTAACCCACAACGGGTGGAACGGCCCCCGACAGGCTGCCGATAATGGTGCCCAGGGTTGAGCGGCGTTTCCAAAACCCATAGACAACCACATACATCACCAAGCCAAACAAAGCCAGCCCGGCGGTCAGGCCGTTGGCGAAGGCCGCCAGAATTACTTCCCCGGCGATCCCCAGCCAGCCAGCATAGATAAGCGCGCTCCGCCCGGAAATCGAGCCTTGCGCCAGCGCTCGTTTTTTCGTCCGGGTCATTTTACGATCGAGGCTGCGGTCGATGTAGTTGTTCAAGACGCCGGCCGAGGCGATCACTAATGAAAGCCCGCCGATAGTCGCCGCCATCAGGACAAGATTGACGTGGCCGCGGGCGGCCAGTAAAAAACCGGCCGTGGCGCTGAGGGCATTGCCGCGGATGATTCCCGGCTTCGTCAGGGAGTAGAACTCTTTGAGCGACGCCACCGCTACAAGCCTTCGTGGTCACGCAGGTAGGTTTTGGTCTGGGCTGGCGACATCGTCCGATAGTTCAAGTTTTTCATGATCCATAACGAACCACCGGCGATGATCACGACCACCAGCACCATAAATAGAAACACCACGAGGTTCCAGCGCGGCTTGGACTCGCGCCCGAGATGCAGAAAGAATAACAGTTGAACGAGCAATTGGACGACCGCCAGCCCGAGAATTGTGAAAATCAAAGCCCAGCCCGCCACAAGGTGGTTCACGACCAGCTGGTAGGCGGCCAGCGTCAGAATAATCGACAACACAAACCCGCTGCTATACGACAGCAAGCTGCCCTGCCCGACTTCATGTTGGGTATCAACGACGCGCATATCGTGGCTCATAGCGGTTGCGTCCCCATCAGGTAGACGATCGTAAAGATGAAAATCCAAATAATATCGAGGAAGTGCCAGAAGAGGCTGAGCAGCGTCAGGCGGCGGAGCGTCAACGTCGTTAAGCCCCGGCGGGCCACGGCCGCAGCCGTGACGCCCATCCAGAGCAAGCCGGTGGCGATGTGCAAGCCGTGCGTTCCGACGAGCGTAAAGAACGCCGATAGGAAACCGCTGCGGCGCCAGCTATTGCCGGCTACGACAAGCTGATGAAATTCAATCAGTTCCAGCGCTAAAAAAGCGACTCCCAAGGCGGCTGTCAGCGCGAGCCATAGCAAAACCTGCTTTTTATTATTTCGGTGGGCCGCTAACATCATCAGGCCGCAGCTAAAACTGCTCGTTAGCAATAGGAGAGTCTCGGCCAAAACGTTGGGCAAGTTAAACAGCTCTCGACCAGCCGGTCCGCCAGCTGTGCTGTTATGCAGGACCGCATAGGTCGCGAACAGTGTAGCAAATAGGACGCAATCGGTCATCAGATAGACCCAGAAGCCAAATAAGGCCTTCGGAGCCGCCGCGTGATGGGCGTCGTGGTGCATGACTAAACTTTCACTCATATGTAGCGCCTTCGCTTTGAACTGGCTTCAATTTTTGCGACTTGCTCAGCCGGCAGGTAATAACTGGTTGCGTCATCGTTCAGCCGAATTATCACGCAGGCAATAACACCCAATAGGCCGACCGGCAGCAACCAATTGATATGCCAAATGGCGGCAAAGCCAAACAGGAAACTAAAGCCGGCAATATACATGCCAAACGGCGAGTTCTTAGGCATATGAATATCGACGAAGTGGGGTTTGGCGGGCTGGTGATTAATGCGTTTGGCTTCCCAGAACGGGTCTCGGTCGGTGACCGTCGGCGTGACTGCGAAGTTATAGAACGGCGCCGGCGAGGCGGTTGACCATTCTAACGTCCGCCCCTGCCACGGATCGCCAGTGACATCGAGGTGCTTCTGGCGCTGGATGATACTGACAACCAGTTGCAAGAGCTGGAAGCCAATACCGGCGCCGACAATCAACACCCCGACGCCCGCCACGGCAAACAAACCTTGCCAGCCGAGCGAGGCGTCGTAATGATCCAACCGCCGAGTGGCCCCCATCAATCCGAGGACGTAGAGCGGCAAGAAAGCCAGCGAAAAGCCGATCAACCAGCACCAAAAGGCGTAGCGGCCCAGGCGTTCGTTGAGGGTGAAACCGAAGATCTTAGGGAACCAATAGGTGATACCGGCAAAGTAGCCAAACACCACCCCGCCGACGATCATCATATGAAAGTGCGCCACCAAAAACAGGCTGTTGTGCACCTGGAAGTCAATCGCCGGCACCGACATCAATACGCCCATCATGCCACCAATCGTAAAGATCACCACAAAGCCCAAGAACCATAACATCGGCGTCGCGAACAGAATTCGCCCGCGGTACATTGTGAATAGCCAGTTAAACAGTTTGACGCCCGTCGGAATGGCGATGATGCCGGTCATGATGCCAAAAAAGGCGTTCACATTGGCCCCCGCCCCCATCGTAAAGAAGTGGTGCAGCCAGACAATAAAGCTCAGCACGGCGATTGAGCCGGTCGCCCAAACCATCGAGCTATAGCCAAATAAGCGCTTGCGCGAAAAGGTCGCCACGATTTCTGAATAGACCCCAAAAGCCGGCAGCACCAGGATATAGACTTCGGGGTGTCCCCACGCCCAAATTAAGTTGATATACATCATCGGGTTGCCGCCGAAGTCCGAGGTAAAGAAGTGCATCCCGAGAGATCGGTCGAGGGCCAGCATGGCCAAGGTGGCCGTGAGGATTGGAAAAGCAAAAATAACCATCACCATGGCCCACAGGACGGTCCAGGTGAACATGGGCATCTTCATAAGCGTCATGCCCGGGCAGCGCAGCTTCAGAATAGTGACAATAAAATTGATACCGGACAGCAGACTACCGATACCGGCGATTTGCAGACTCCATATCCAATAATCAACGCCGACGCCCGGGCTGTAGGCGATACCCGACAGCGGCGGGTAGGCCAGCCAACCGGCCGCCGAAAATTCACCGAGCACCAATGATAAATTGATTAGGACCATGCCGGCGCCGAATAGCCAGAAACTAATCGAATTGAGGAACGGAAAAGCCACGTCGCGGGCGCCAATTTGCAGCGGAACGATCAGGTTAATCAGCCCAAACATCAACCCCATCGCCACGAAAAAGATCATGATCGTGCCATGAGCTGAGAAGATCTGCTGAAAGTGATCGGCGCTCAAAAAGCCGTGGGACGCACCGACCGAGGTGGCCTGTTGGCCGCGAATCATCAGGGCATCAACGACGCCGCGGAGGAGCATCAAGACGGC
>JBDTSH010000024.1:0-7931 GCA_039931245.1 Candidatus Saccharimonadota bacterium | reverse complement strand
TAGACTTCGGCGTCGACCAGTTCGGAAAGATTGTGCGGCGGAATGTTGGTGGCCATACCGACGGCGATACCCAATTGCCCATTCAAAAGCAGGTTGGGCAATTTAGCCGGCAAAACGGTTGGTTCGCGGGTCGTGCCATCGTAGTTATCGCGGTAATCAACGGTTTCTTTGTCGATATCAGCGAGTAGTTCATCGGCCAAACGTGCCATCTTAGCTTCGGTGTAACGATAAGCAGCTGGAGGATCGCCGTCCATACTACCGAAGTTCCCTTGCCCATTAACGAGCATATAGCGCATCGCCCACGGCTGGGCCATGCGGACCATGGCGTCATAGATACTCGAATCGCCATGCGGGTGATAACGAGCCATAACCGCACCAATCACGTTGGCACTCTTGCGGTGGCGGGCGCCAGAGCGCAGCCCATCTTCATTCATACTATACAAAATGCGACGGTGGACCGGCTTGAGGCCATCACGAACATCGGGCAACGCCCGATCAATGATCACGCTCATGGAATAACGTAAATAGCTATCTTCCATGACATTTTCAACCGAACGGAGTTCCACAGTGCGCGAGTGGCCGGAGTCTAATACGTCGGCGGCGCGCACGTCACCGCGGCGGCGCTCTTCCATCGATCGTTCGGGAACTCGTTGCGGAAATATTGGGGTGATCTCATTACTATTGGGTTCGTCTGAGGTGACATCGTCATTAGTAGGCTCAATCGGGTCAATTGGGATGTTAGTATCGTCTTCCATTATATGTCCAGGTCCTTTACGAATTTAGCATTGGCTTGAATGAAACTCTTTCGAAGTTCAACTTCGGTACCCATAAGTTTGTTAAATATTGCATCGGCCCGTTCGGCGTCTTCGACTTTCACTTGGATGAGAACACGTTTTTCTGGATTCATGGTAGTTTCAAACAATTGGTCGGCATCCATTTCACCGAGTCCCTTGTAGCGCTTCTGCTCGACGAACCCCCCCTGCTTGAGGCGGTCATCTTCAGGGTTCACGGTTGAACCATCGGCGATGCGCTTAGCGATGACTCGGTCGAGAACGACCTCAAGTTCGTCTTCGTCATATATAAAGATACTCGATTTACGCCCGGCTTTGACGAGTTCAAACAGCGGTGGCTTAGCCAAGTAGAGGTGCCCACCGTCGACAACTGGTTTCATGTAGCGGAAAAAGAATGTCAGAAGCAGCGTGTTAATGTGGCTACCGTCGACATCGGCATCGGTCATGAGGATGATACGGCCGTAGCGCAAACCGCGGACGTCAAAGGAGTCTTGAATACCGACGCCCAGAGCTTTAATCAGGCTGACAATTTCATTGTTCCCGAGCATTTTGTCCAAGCGAGCCCGCTCGGTATTGAGTACCTTACCGCGTAGTGGCAGGATGGCTTGGGTTTTGCTGTCGCGGCCGGATTTAGCCGAGCCACCGGCTGAATCACCCTCGACTAGGTAGATTTCCGAGTTGGCCGGGTCTTTGCTCGAACAGTCAGCCAGTTTGCCCGGCATGCTAGCACCTTCCAGGACGCCTTTGCGGATGATGTTATCGCGAGCGGCGCGAGCGGCTTTGCGAGCCCGGGCACTCAAAAGTGCCTTGCCAATCATCTTGCGGGCAATGGCGGGGTGTTCTTCCATGTAATACGCCAAGTACTCGCCAAGGACAGTTTCGACGTAACCGCGGACTTCTGGGTTGCCAAGCTTGTTCTTGGTTTGACCCTCAAACTGCGGATCGGGTAATTTGACGAGGATAATGGCCGTCAGTCCTTCGCGGCAATCTTCCCCGGTTAAGTTTTCTTCCTTTTCTTTGAGCAAGCCGCTCTTGCGGGCGTAATCGTTGACGACTCGCGTCAAGGCTGAGCGAAAACCCGTTAGGTGGGTGCCGCCGTCGGGATTAAGTACGTTGTTGGCGAAAGTTTTGATCATTTCAGTGTAGGAGTCGGTGTACTGCAGCGAGATTTCGACCTGCGTGTCTTTTATGATTTTATCAACGTAGAAAATATCGTCGTCGACAACGTCTTTGCCGACGTTCAAATGCTTGACGTAACTCTGGATCCCGCCCTCAAAATAAAAGCTGTAGCGTTCACCGGTCGCCTCGTTCTTGAGGCTGGTGCGGATACCCTTCGTGAGGTACGCAGCGTGACGCAAACGGTCGAGAATGGTTTTGTAATCAAATTGGGTCGACTCTTTAAAGATGGTGTCGTCGGGGTAAAAAGTGATCTCGGTGCCCCGCTTAGTAGTTTTGCCTGTACTCTTGAGATCGCCGAGGGGAGCGCCAAAGGCGTAATCCTGTTCCCACTGTTTGCCGTCGCGGAAAACATTAATGTGGAGCTCGCGGCTGAGGGCGTTGACTACGCTCGAACCGACACCGTGCAGACCGCCGGAGACTTTGTAGCCGCCGCCGCCGAATTTACCACCAGCGTGGAGAACAGTCAGAACAGTCTCGACAGTGCTCTTGCCAGTTTTAGGGTGAATATCAGTCGGGATACCGCGTCCATCATCGAAGACCCTGATGCCACCGTCGGCTAACATCGTAACCGTTACTTCGGTGGCATAGCCAGCCAACGCTTCATCGACGCCGTTATCGACGATTTCCCACACCAAGTGGTGCAGGCCCTCGAGGCCAGTACCACCGATGTACATACCCGGTCGTTTACGGACAGGCTCGAGTCCTTCAAGTACTGTAATCTGATCTGCTGAATACGCGTTTTTATTAGCCACTATAAATAACCCTCTTAGCTGTGCTTTTAGAATTTCCTACTGATCAATATTATAGACGAATTTTGCTTTGCCATCAACTACCTCTGTGACGAAGCCAAACTTACTGGGAAATGATGGGTGAAAGTAGGAACACCGCCTGGCCCAGAGGCCCTATGCAGTCATGATGGTCGCGAGCAGGCGAGTAAAGTTCTTTAGGAGTCAGTCGGCTATTTTGGACAGATGTCAGACTTGTGTAAACACTTATGGTTATGGTTAAATACTGATACATAATAATTTAAAAATAAAAGCTATAATCATATGTTTGAAAAACTGATCACCGCCCTGCCCTACAATCCAAACCTCCTTCACCAGTTAGCCTTCTACGGAAAAAGGATGCGCCAAGAGCAGTCGGTGCGTCGAGTTGGACTACTCTTTATAGTATTGGCTTTCTTTATCCAGTTTTTTGCCGTCATCAGCCCGCCCCAACCAACAGTGGCCAGCTCGACTAATGACATATTAAATGGTGGGTTCAGCTCCAAAGCCGAAGCCGTCAGCGCCTGCCACGCCAATACTCAAAATTATTCCAAAATCCTGGCCTACTACGGCATTTCTTGTACTGATGTGGCCAACGCCAGCACGACTACACTGACGTCAACGGCCCAAAACAACACCCTCTTCTCAATGGGTCGCCTGCCGTACGGGGCCAGAAATGCCAGTAGCGGTAAAGTTACTAGCGAAACGCCAGTCCAAATTAGTGGCGTCGGCACAGTGTACTTGCGCCACTTGTCGAGTTTCGACACTGGTCCGAGCTCGAGTTATCAGGCTCTGCAGGGCGTCAACAGTACTACCCACAAAACGTTCTACCTCCTATATAACTGCGGCAACTTAGTTTTCATAGGGGTCCAAGGTCCACCCATCCGCTGCCAATACGATTCGAGTATCTTGGCTAGTGATGCCAAGTGTGTCAAACCGTGCCTCTATAACTCTTCGATTCCCGCCAGCAGTGCCCAATGTTTCGTACCCTGCCCCATCGCCGGCAAATCAAACATCCCGCAATCCTCACCTCAATGCGTCGCCACCTGCCCCTACAACAATAAGCTTCCGGCCAATAGCCCAAATTGTTTCAAGCCGTGTCAGTACAACCCCGCCATTCCCTCGTCTAACACAGCCTGTGTACCGCCGTGTCAGTACAACCCCGCCATTCCCTCGTCTAGCCCCGCCTGTGTAACGCCATGTCAGTACAACCCGTCATTGTCCAACACCAGTCCAGACTGCAAGCCGTGCGACAAATCGGTCAGCAGTGCCGATACCCTCGCTTGCGTAATCGTTAGCAAGTCAGCCAGCAACACGACAACGGGGACCAAAGATGCCAACAATACCATGGCGCACGCCGGTGATACCCTCGTCTACACCCTCTACGCCAAAAATAATGGCAAAGCCACCGTGAAAGCTTTTGTCTTTCAAGAAAACTTAAGTGATGTGCTCGACTATGCCGACGTGGTCGACCTACAAGGTGGCAACGAAAACACTGAAAACGTTGTGACGTGGTCGGCCGTCGACATCAACGCGGGCGCCACTGTTTCTAAGACTCTGACCGTTAGAGTTAAAACACCCGTGCCACAAACTCCCGTCTCATCATCAGATGGCGGTCATTTTGACCTGACCATGACGAATGTCTATGGCAACACCGTCAATATTACCCTGCCAGCCGACGTTACCAAGACCGTCGAAACAGCCGCTGCCGTGCTGCCCAATACGGGTCCGGGCACTAGCTTATTCGGGGCCGCCGCCATCGTCGTCCTCGCCGGCTACTTCTTCTCGCGCGCTCGTCTGCTCGCCACTGAAACAAGCATCGTGGTTCAAGACAACAATAGTGGAGGTTTTTAATGTCAGAATTCGCACCAGCACCAGAGAAACGAGATGATCTACCTGTCGTTCAGGAGATAGAAAAAGCCCTCCCCACAGCCGAACAGGCCGAACCGTTACGCGAGAACGAGGCCAATGTGACCGAAGCTGCTGTTGAAGCCGCCCGGGATAACGTCGAGGAAGAACATTCGGCTGCTGAGACGTCCGAGCAAGACGACCCGCTTGAGCGCTTACAGGCCGCTGAAAAAGCCGCCGAGCCAGCCCAGCCAGTATTCGTTAATGCCGACCTCAAAAAATTAACCCTGCAACGCGAGATGAATTCCGTACGCCGTAAGCTGCCCGTCTCGGCGCGTGCCCTTAGTAAAGTCGTCCACCAACCTGTGGTGCGGGTATTAAGTGAAGTAACTGGTAAAACTGTCACACGACCTTCCGGCCTTCTCGGTGGCGGTATTTTAGCCTTCGTCGGCTCAGCCATTTACTTGTACATGACGAAACACGTGGGCTTTAGCTATAATTATTTTGTCTTTTTATTGTTCTTTGTCGGCGGCTTCGGGCTCGGCTTGGCACTCGAACTGCTCATTTGGGTTGCCTCGGCTCGCAAACGTACTAACTAGTCTATTTGTTCGAAACAAATATGTTTCTGGCCTGACTTGCTCCGGAATATAACATTGGCTCGGTCTGTGACCGCTCTCCGAACTAGCGCCTCACCTTAGAAAAGCTGAGTATAACCCGGTAGATATTCTTGTGTTCTGTATCAACGATGGCTACATCGCAGCAGCGACATATCCAAGACGACGGTATCTCGTCCCCAACGTCCCTCGGCGACGTATGCGAGGCTATCCCCACGCTGTTACCAAATCGTCCGCCGCCGGGTTCACCGAATTAATTAGGCGGCCGGTGAGCTTCCCTAACTGGTTAATAATAATATGAACATCCACTGTTAACATCTACTTATCATAATGCTCTTGCCTTAACTCCATATTAAATAGTGCAAGAATAGATCAAGGGTGCTTATCAACAAGTCACATAAATTCTAGACAACTGTTTGGCTCAAATGCGTAGCCTGGCGCCCGCTTACTCGTCGCTATTGCGCTGTCCAGTAATTAATTAAGTAGGCCGTCGCGTCGGTCGGTACGGAGTTCGTATCGAGTGTAAACGTTGTCGCACTTACGGCCCCGTTATACAGCTTGAGATTAGCAGCGTTGGCATTGCGAGCCGTCAGTGACAGGCGGGGTGCTGACCCATAGGCCGTATTGAACGTAACGGTCGCCAAGACGCCGGTAGCCGCACAGCCAGTGCCAGTAGTTACAGTGACGGTACCCGCCGTATCGGTACCCGCCACACTCACCGTTGGGGTCGTACAAGCCGCCGCTCCGGCCGCTATCGTCGGAGCGGTGCCACCCGTTATAATGTGCCCGTTAATCGTAAGGGTCATGCCGGCTGCGACTACCACATTCTTATTCAAATTAATGGCTGTAGCGTTGGTGGTGCCGATGTTGAGGGCAATTGCTGTAGCGGTATCGAGCAGCGGAGTGAGCAGGCTGGCGGTGGCGTTCAATGTAGTGACGATGATTCTGTTCGCACTCGAATCAACCGTCAGTAGCGCTGTTCCTCCCGCGTTCTGAACGCTGAAGGCGGTAGTTGAGTTGCTTGTTTGAAGCGTAATTGAACCTGATAAGGCATTACCAATTGTCACTGCACCCGTGCTGGTTCCACCGTTAATATTAGTCCCGAAGTTAGACGAGTTGTTAATCTTTACAAGCCCACCGGCAGTCGTGAATGTACCGGCGACTTGCAGTGTCGAATTAGGTGCAGAAGCACTACTACCGATACCGACAAAGTTATCATTTGCATTAACGACGAATACTGAACTGCCACCGTTCTGCAGCACCCTTAAGCTCGTTAATGTGTCAGACAGGCTCGCTTGAATCTTCACATCATTGCCAAACGTCTTAGCCCCCGCAAAGCTTTGTGCACCGGTATTAATAAGGCCAGCGAAGCTAGCACTAGCGGACTGCAGGTAGATCGTTGACCCGGAAATGGTAGCACCGTTGGCGTTGGCGGTACCGCCGTCGAGGGCGCCAATGGTGCTCACACCTGCCCCACTACAGTTAGCCAGAGTAACGAGACAGAATGAGTCAGTCGCAGCGCTACTATTCGGAATAGTGTAGGTTTTACTGCTGCCGGTAATAGTAGCGACCTGTAGATTAGCCGTAAAACCATCACTGGTGCCATCGAGGAACTTAACGACGCCAGTGTTGGTAGTCGAACCGAGGGTTAGGCCAGCGGAACCTTGGATGACGGCCGAACTGACAAACGTGGCGATACCGCTGACGGAAGTTGTTCCGTTCAAAGAGACCGTACCGGTACCAGTTGAAAACGTACCGACGCCAGTTTGGGCGAAGTTACCGGTGTCGGTGATACCGCCGTTAGCAGTGAGCAGGCCGGTCGCAGTGACCGCCGCACCCTGTAATGACGAACTAGTCGATATACTATTGTTTGTCGAAATAGCACCAAATCCAGCCGCGATTGACCCAGCTGTCAGACTACCCGTGCCCGTGATATTGGCGAAGGTACCGGCCGCGAGATTACTGTTAGTAACCAGTGAGTTCACAAAAGCCGAGCCATTGTATTGCAGTACCTGGCCTACGCCCAGTGCCGCGATTGTTAGGGTTGAGCCTTGCAACTTAGCAATGGTTGGATTGGGATAACTGCCGGTAAGGTCACCGCCGGCTGGGCCGCCGGGGGTTGCGCCTCCTGCAGCCGCAGTACAGCTGGCCCACGCCGGCGCAGCTGCCGTGTTACCGACCAGGCACTGGCCAGAAGTGCCGGCCGCGGTGACTTGAAGCGGACCTGTGGTGTTGCCGTAGATAATGCCATTACTGGTAAAGGTGCTAGCGCCGGTGCCGCCCGAAGCGATTAAGAGTGGGCTGGCCAGAGTCAGGCTCGTGAACGAAGGACTTGCCACGGTGTTCAGGCTACCGCAACTGCCGCCGCTACCGAGAGTAACGGTACCACCGCCGCCGGCTAGGTTACCGGCGCCACTAGAACAAGTTATTGTCGTGTTACCCTGCACTGCAGTGTTGGCTACGCTGCCGTAGGCCACGCTAATGCTGGTTGAGCCGCCCAAGCTGACGCTGCCGCCGCCACTGAGGCCCGGGCCGGGCGTGACCGTTAAGCTGCTGTTCACGAGCTTGGCGTTAGTAACAGTTCCGGCGCCAATCGTGGCAACGCCACCGCCGGTGACGGTGATGTCGCCAGTCAGACTGTGGTTGGCCCAATTAGTGCCGTTGTAGAGCAAGAAGTCCCCGCTCGCGAGGCTCGCGACACTAAGCGCGGTACCTTGCAACTTGGCAACAGTTGG
>JBDTSH010000023.1:0-6861 GCA_039931245.1 Candidatus Saccharimonadota bacterium | reverse complement strand
TGGTGCCCCGGGCTGGACTCGAACCAGCGACCTTAGGCTTAGAAGTCCTCTGCTCTATCCATCTGAGCTACCAGGGCGGTGGGGTCACTATATCAGTTATTGCAGTCATTTCATATATCGTACAATCCCCTGGGACGAGTATTCACGCTTATGGTTTACAATGAACTCATATCATTTAACTAAAACACACAAACCATGTCGCTATTTTTGATACTTGTCCTCTTTATCCTCGTCTCCGGCGGATTAGCCTGGTACTTCATCATTCGTGACCGCGGTGAGAAGGAGCCGATTGGGGCCTTGTGGCTGGCCGCTGGCCTGGGTCTCTTCGGTGGAGTTACGGCGGCAATTTTAGAAACATTGCTTTTGCCGATGGATAGCCTGCAGCCCGGAGCACCGCTCGGCGGTTTATGGATAGCTTCGATGGGCGTCGGTATCATCGAAGAGGCTTGTAAATTCATCCCTCTAGCCGTCGTTCTATATAAGAAGCGCTATTTTAATGAACACACCGACGGGGTTATCTACTTCGCTATCGCCGGGCTCGGTTTTGGTTTGCCCGAAAACATATTGTATAGCCTGCAATTTGGCGCCGGCGTGGGATTGTCGCGCGTTATTCTGACACCATTCTTTCATGCCGCGACGACCGGCCTGGTGGGCTATTTCTTAGCGAAGAGCAAGCTGGCTGGCCATTCGTGGTACTCGTCTGCGCCGTGGGCCTTAGGGGCCGTTATGGTACTGCACGGCATGTATGACTTCGGCTTGGCATCGGGTGTCCCGTTGCTCGTTGGCTTGTCTATTTTGATTACGTTTGCCGTCAGCGTTAGCCTATTCATTTTCTTTTCTAAAGCGATTGGGTTGGACCAGGCCGCGGGGCTAAGCGTCGTCGGTAAAAACAGTTTTTGCCGAACCTGCGGGCTGCCCAATCCCCACCACAGCCTCTATTGCGTCCGTTGCGGCAATCGTGCTTAACTATGCTCAAGACTAGACATAAACAAAAAGGAATTACATGAACTGCCCCCAGTGTAATCAGCCCCTCGAGAATGGTGCGCTCTTTTGTGGTAATTGCGGGCTGGCATTATCAGCAGCCCCCCTGCCGCCGCCCGTCTACAGCGCCCCCGTCATAGCCCTCGCCCCCGTCCTGGCTAATCCGTTGTCAGCGCCCGGCTCCATTGGAAGCCCCGTCGTTCCGCCGGCCGCCAGCGTGATGGCAATTCCTAGTTATGCTCTGCGTCCGGCCCAACCGGCCCGCACCAAGCTTATCCTGGCCTTGGTCTGTGGAATAGTGGGCAGTATCGGGGCCTTGTTTATGGCTATCTTAGGTATTGCCCTGGGCGTCACCGGTATCGTCCTGGCGACAACCGCGCCGCGGTCGACCCGGCCCAAACTTAAAATTGCCGGGCTCGTCATGTCGATCCTCGCTATTATTGTCGGATTGGGCGTCTGGGTGTCGATTATCGCGGATGGCGCGAACCTCGCGACTGGCCAGAGCGGTGCCTCGAGTAAAAGCTTAACCGGCGTGGCCGGCACTACGACACCGTGTTACTCGTTTAGCTTGGCCAACAATACTAAACTTAACGTCGAGAATACCAGTGCGGCCTGCAGCCTCAATGTCTATAACGCCAGCTCGTTGGCTACCTCAAGTGAAATATATAAAGTGTTATCGAGCACCGAACCGTCTGTCAGCCGGACTAACTTTGCGAGCGTCTCGAAAGCGGCCATCGAACAAGACATCCGGCAGAGCCTACCTAGTTTTGTTATTACGTCCGAACAGGCCGGCCGGTTTGCCGATAGCCCGGCCTATTTTGTCAACGCGACCGATCGGGCGACCAACGTCGCTTTTCAGGAGTCAACCGTCCTCCATGCGACGTCGCGCGGCGATAACTTATTCGTCCTAATCCACGCTACGTCGGGGACTACAACCGACCTGGCCCAGCTCGAAGCCAACTGGCAATGGAAATAATATGAACAACAAGAATCTCCATACCCACAGCTTGCCCGTTATCGGCATCTTGCTGTCGCTGTTTGTACTATCGTTGTCGCTGACGAGTTACGCCGCTCCCGCCGGTCCGACTTATCTCTTAAGTCGGGCTCTCGTCGCGCGCTTTGTCATGCGGGGGCCGTCGACTCACGGTTTCGCCCGAATTCAGATGGCTCATCAGTTGAGCGGCGCCCGCACTCAATTTGGGGCCGATCCGGCGGCCGAGCAATTCCAAGCCGTCGGCCGGAGCAGCGGCCAAGTGACGCGGCTTAATCTCGTCGTGGAAGCTTTGCACCCCCGTCTGTTGTCTAAGTAAAGAAAAGTAAAATAAAAAAGACTCACATAGTTGAGTCTTAGTATGTGGTGCGGGCGGGGAGAGTCAAACTCCCGTTCTTAGTTTGGAAAACTAAAGTATTAATCGCTATACGACGCCCGCTTATTGTTTCGCCTGTCACTACGGCGATTTGGCTTCGACAAAAGCTCGATTGTTAATTCGGGCCGACTGCCAAATATTCAGAGCGCTGGGTACTGTTAACTTTTGGATGGCTATCCTAGGACCGCAACAGAGGTGATTATACCATAGGTCGACGGGGAACGAGTAGCTAGGTGGCTACATTTCGTGGATGACGGTAATGTGGGCGCCGAGGCTGTTGAGGCGTTCGGCCAGGTCTTCGTAGCCGCGGTTGATAGTGTAGACGTTGCGCAGCATGCTGCTGCCTTTAGCGGCCAACATGCCAATTAACAACAGACTGGCGGGGCGCAGGGCCGGCGGACAAACGACGTCGGCGGCGGTAAATTTCGACGGGCCAGTGACGTAAATACGGTGGGGATCGGCCAGTTCGACCTGGGCGCCGACTTTAGTCATCTCGGTGTAGTAAATGGCCCGGTTTTCGTACATCCAGTCGTGGATGAGTGTCCGGCCTTTGATGACGGAAGCAATGGGCACGAAGTAGGGCAGGTTATCGGGATTGAGCCCCGGGTAGAGATTGGGGTGGAGCTTATCGGGTAGGGCCCGGAGGTGGCCATTGTGCTGCTCGATGGTAATGTCGGCCAGATCGATAATGCCATTGGCGGCTTTGTACGATTCGCTCAGGGAAAAAACCAGACCCATTTTTTTGAGCTTGAGCAGTTCGAGGCCAATCCATTTATAGGGGACACGCTGGACGGTAATTTTCGAGTTGGTAGTCACGGCCGCCGAGATGAAGAACATCGCTTCGATGGGGTCTTCGGTGGGAGCATAGGTGACGTTCTTTTTTATGTAGGGCACGCCTTCGATGGTTAAGAAGCCACTGCCGATGCCGTCAATAGTGACGCCCAATTTCTGTAAGAAGAAGCAGAGGTCCTGCACCATGTAGTCACCGCTGGCAGCTTGGATGACGGTCTTGTCGGTTGTACGGGCTGCAGCCATCAAAGCATTGTTCGTGACCGTGTTGCCCGATTCATAAAGCACAAACTCACCGGCAGCCTTTTTATTGACCGTCACGTTATAGAAGCCGGTGGTGGCGACGATACTGACGCCAAACTCTTCGAGGGCGAACAGGTGCGGTTCGACGGTGCGCGCCCCCAGCTTGCAACCGCCGGCGTAGGGAATTTTAAATTCGGTGTAATCGTGCATGAGCGAGCCAATGAGCATCAAGACGCTGCGGGTTTTGCGGGCCGCACTGGCGTTGAGCTTGTCGAGTAATAATTCTTCGGGACGACGAATTTCGAGATCATTGCCGGGCAACCATTTCACCTGTACGCCGATACTCTCGAGTACTTCAATAATGCGGTTGACCTCTTCAATACGCGGGAATGATGTAAAACGGGTGACGCCGAAGTTCAGTAAGCTGGCGCACAGCAGGGCTACGGCGGCATTTTTGCTCGTTTTGAGGGGGATAGCGCCCGATAACTGGTGACCGCCTTCGATCCGCAAGTTCACGGCGGCACCAGTCAAGCTGATGAGCTGCTTGTTGAGCACGTCGCTGATCCGGCCGAGCGTTTCTAGGCTGAGGTTTTGCCGGCCGTGCTCCATCCGGTTGACCGCCGACTGGCTAGTGCTTAAGCGCCGGGCAAATTCGGCCTGGGTCAAACTGCGTTCTTGCCTAATTTGGGCAATTAATAGACCAATTTTTTCGTTAGATGTCATCATATGCCCCCAATTATATCATGTATGATGTTAAACCCATGAATCAAAAAGCTACTGCTTTTCGGCGGGTTGGTTGCTACAATAAGGGGATGATTTAGCAAGGGACATTCTTATCTCGCCGTACTAACCTAACCCGATAGGACTTAAGTGATGAATGATACAATTGTCGGCCAACTCATTACCGCCGAAGAAAAACGCCAACGTGAAGGCCTCGAACTGATTCCGAGCGAAAACTACGTGAGCCGCGATGTACTGGCGGCCATGGGCAGCGTTTTCACGAACAAATACTCCGAGGGCTACCCCGGACGTCGCTATTACGGGGGCCAGGAGAACACCGATAAAATCGAACAACTGGCGATTGATCGGGCTAAGCAGCTGTTTGGTGCCGACCACGCCAATGTCCAACCGCACAGTGGCGCCCCAGCCAATGAAGCCGTCTATACCGCCTGGCTCGAGCCGGGTGATACGGTGTTGGCCATGGATCTGCAGCACGGTGGTCACCTGACGCACGGTGCCCCCGTGACGCGCTCCGCTAAACTCTATAACTTCATTCGCTACAAGATGAAAGACCCGACGACCGGCGAGATCGATTATGAGGAGTTGGCCGAACTCGCCCGCCGCCACAAACCAAAAATTATTTTAGCCGGTTTCAGCGCCTATCCGCGCGAGCTCGATTACGCCAAGTTTGCCGCGATTGGCAACGAGGTGGGGGCCCTGCTGATGGCTGATATGGCACACATTGCCGGTCTGATCGTAGCCGGCGTCGCCAAGAATCCCTTTGATTACGGTTTCCACGTCATTACCACGACGACCCATAAAACGCTGCGCGGTCCCCGGGGCGGTTTGATCCTATCCCAAGGCACCGTCGGTAATCCCCTGAAGGCTCCCGAAAAGACACTGCAAAATATTCCCACCCTTATTGACCGGGCGGTCTTTCCCGGCATGCAAGGTGGCCCGCACGAACACATCATCGCCGCCAAAGCGGTGGCTTTCGGTGAAGCGCTCCAGCCAGAGTTTAAGCAGTACGCCGCCCAAATCGTCAAGAACGCCAGCGTGTTGGCCGACGAAATGATGGCCCGCGGTTTCCAGCTGGTCACCGGCGGGACGAGCAATCACCTGATTCTGGCCGACGTCTACAGTAGCTTCGGCATCGACGGCAAGGTTGTCGAAGAAACGCTCGATAAAATTGGCTTAACGTTGAATAAGAATGCCATCGCCGATGATACGCTGCCGCCCTATAGGCCGAGCGGTATTCGGTTGGGGACGCCGGCGCTGACGACCCGCGGTCTGAAAGAGGAGCACATGGCTCGCTTGGCTGAGTGGATGAAGCAAGCCATTGAGGTCCGCGATAACGACAGTAAACTGGCGGAACTGCATGCCGCAGTCACGACATTTGCCTTGCAGTTCCCGTTGCCCAGCGACAGCTAAGTTGTCGGCGTCGGGCTCAGCGGCAGCAGCTCGGGCTCTTGTTCGAGCGTGATGCCGAATTTCGTTTGGACCCCCGAGACGATCTTTTGTTTAAATGCCAAGAGGTTGGCGGTGTGGGTGGCGCGTTCGTTGACGACGACTAGCGGTTGGGCCGGCCAGGTGCCCATACCGGTTTCCGGGTCGTGGTAGTCCTTGAAACCGGCTTGCTCGATGAGCCAGGCCGCCGCTAACTTGACGCTGCCATCTTCATTCGACCAGTGCGGAATCTCGCCGCCGCTGTCGGCTTGCAACTGGGCAAGTTGGCCGCCACCGATAATCGGATTGGCAAAGAACGATCCGCTATTGGCGACAACGCCGGGATCGGGGAGCTTCTGAGTGCGAATCGCGACGACCGCCGCGCGGATATTGGCTGCTGTGGGGGCCGTGATGGCCTGAGCCGCGAGGTACTCGGTGACGGCGGGATAGAACGGAGGAAGGGGGTTGCTGCTGTTCAGGTGGAGGGCGAGGCCGGTGATAAAGTAGCGGCCCAGGTCATGAGTTTTGAAACGGCTGGTCCGGTAGCCGAAGCCGCAATCGCTTCCGGCCAGAGTTACAAAGTCTTTGAGCACCGTATCGAACGCTTCAACGGTGACGAGTGTTTGCGAAATATCTTGGCCGTAGGCCCCGACATTCTGAATGGGGGTCGCTCCGGCCGTGCCGGGGATTAAGCTAAGGGCTTCTATACCCGTCAGGCCAGCGGCCACGCTTCGCTGCACGACGCTGTCCCAGGGTTCACCACTGCCGATTGTCAGGTAGGTGTTGAGATCGTCCTCTTGAAACAATTCAAACTTTAGGATTTTATTCACGATAAGTAGACCGGAAAAACCTTCATCGCGCCAGATAATATTGCTGCCGCTGCCGATCATGATCACGGGGAGCGAGCGCTGCCGCGCCCAGTCGAGGGCCTCGAGGAGTTCCATGCGCTGGCTGATCTCACATAAGTAGGCCGCGCTGCCGCCGAGGCGCATAGTCGAATAATCGGCGAGCGGTACCTGTTCTAGAATAGTCATGATAGGTAGTATACAGTGAACTGATTGCTTGTCGCCCGCCGGTTAACAACTGGACTGTCCGGCATTGCCCATACTTGACAAAATCGTGTTTAGTTTTACAATCAGCTCATGAGTCACGAATGTAGCGACGAGACAGTCGATCCTCTACTCGCCATCCTCCGGCGAGCCAACCATTTCGGTTCAGCCTGGCACCTCGCCCACCTGTCGGCGGCGGGGAAGTTTGTCGTGGACGTCGAGCCCCGCCAACTGCTGAAAGGTAGATTTCGCAAGGCCAATCGGGC
>JBDTSH010000022.1:0-39988 GCA_039931245.1 Candidatus Saccharimonadota bacterium | reverse complement strand
ACGCAGCGGTCTGCAAAACCGCGTACACCGGTTCAAATCCGGTAGGTGCCTCCATTTAATTTCGAGACAAACCTATGATAATAGAACTAGCTGGTGGTGTGGTGTCTAACGGTGGTCAGTTGTTGCTGATCCATCGGTCTACGCCCGAAACCACTCACTGGGAATTACCGGGGGGAAAAGTAGAGGTGACGCGCGGCGAAACGTCGGCCGACGCGGTGAGTCGCGAGCTCTATGAAGAACTAGGTGTGAGGGTGGCGGTAGGCGCGAAACTGGGCGAACAAGATTTCAGCCAGAACGGGCAGCCCTATCGATACCAGTGGTTCGGTGCTGTCATACTTCAGGGTTCCCCCCATCCCCAGGAAGCGATACACGACAATTGGGGGTATTTTTGGACTAAACAACTGCGGCAGATGGACGATTTATCGCCCAACATGCAGAATTTACTCAAAAAAGTCGTCGATGGTGAAGTTCAGCTCTAATTAGTGATAGTATAGAGGCTAGTTCTGCTAGTTCGATAACTTTTGGGCGAGTGGCGGAATTGGTATACGCGGTGGACTTAAAATCCGCTGGTCTTAACAACCTTGAGGGTTCGAGTCCCTCCTCGCCCACCAACTAAATATCCGGCCTTGGGCCGGATTTTTAGTGGGCACCACCGAGCCCGCCATACGCTACCGGCTGGCGCCCGGTAACTCTCGTTATCACGTGTCGTTAGAAGCCATGCTGCAGACGCCACCAGATGGAAGGTGGCGGTGGCGCTTTTGACAGTACAATCGGACTGTTTATCTGATTGCTGACTTGCGACTGCTGGGCAGTCATAACGCCGATAGTTTGACCCGATCGGGCCGATGCTTTAATGGGGTCAAGCCGAATCGATACCGGGATTATGGCGCCGTTCCAGGCCGTAACGGTCAGGGCTGTTTTACTCAGCGCCGTTACCCGGCCGCCCCATGGCACATCGTAGTGGCCGACGACATTATTGGGCTGGATCAAGGTATTAGCGGAAAAGTTTGTTTGGGCCGACCGAATAAGAGGTAGGCTATCGCTCAGGGCGCGTCCCAGGTTGGGAGCCCCCAGGACCGCCGTAACAATGGTGACAGGGCGGCCGTCAATAATAGTTTTGCTCGCCGACAAGAAAACACCGCCGGCTTGGTCGGTGTTCCCGGTTTTGATACCGACTATCCCGCTTGTTCCGAGCAGGTAATTCACATTATCAATCGCGCCGACATTTGGAATGTCGCTGGCGCTGGCTTGACTGACGATGGCGGCCAGCACGGGGTTGCGCATAGCTGCTTTACCGAGTAGCACTAAATCATGGGCTGTACTAGTACTATCGGGGGCTAAGCCGCTGGCATCACTGCCGACTTTGGTGTCGCTCAGGCCCAACTGATGGGCGTAATCGGCGGCGTAGGTTCGGTAGGCACTTAGCGAGCCAAAGGCCCAAATTGCCAAGCTGTCGGCTAAATTGTTGGCCGACGGCAGCAGGATGGCTTGCAGCATTTGATACTCAGTAATCTGCTCGCCGCTTCTGACGGGTACGACCGAGCCATTGTGCGCGACGTAAACTTCATAGATGGCGACATCGGCGTCAGTCAAGGTGATGGTTGGTCCTGGTTGGCCCGGGGTCAAGGGTTTTTTATGGAGCACGCTGAGGACCGTCAGTATTTTGGCCGTACTGGCGGTGGGCAGCGACTTCTGGGTCCCATTAGTCACTATTTCGTCCGCCCCGACCAGACCTAACGCCGCCGAGCCATAGTTCGGCCAGGCAAATTTCCCGACGAGGGTATGGGACTGCAATTGTGCCTGGGAGACGGCCGGTTTGAGGTCGGGCAGGGGGCGCCGCACAGCGTGGTAGCTATAAGCCGCCAGAACGGCCATTAAGGCAATCAGGAAAATGAGTCGATATCTTTTTTTTAAGCTTGTTTTCATATGTTCCTTTTATGATACACGGTAGCTCGCTCTGCTGTATACTTAAGACTATAAATTAAAGGAGAAACGAATGTCCCTCATTGTTATTGTACTTGTTGTAATCGTCCTGCTAGTTATCTTCGGTGCAGCTATGTATAACGGGCTCGTCCGTCTCAATCAGCAGGCCAGTGAAGCGTGGAGTGATATTACCGTTCAACTGAAGCGTCGTTACGATTTAATTCCCAATTTGGTCAACACCGTCAAAGGTTACGCTGCCCACGAAGCGGGAGTATTTGAAAAGGTGACCGCCGCCCGCGCCAACGCCATGAACGCCCAGGGCGTGGCAGAAACTGCCAAAGCCGAGAATCAGTTCAGCGATACTATGAAGAGTTTGTTTGCTGTCGCTGAAGCTTACCCGGATTTGAAAGCTTCGCAGAACTTTCAGCAACTGCAGGCCGAGGTTACCGATACCGAAGATAAAATCCAAGCCTCGCGCCGCTTTTACAACGGGGTCGTCCGTGATTTTAACACTAAACGCAAAGTCTTTCCGACGAAGCTGTTTGCCGGCATGCTCGGGTTCAACCAAGATAAAGAGTTCTTCGAGCTGGATGAAGCCGCCACGGCCGCCGTCCAGGAACCAGTCAGTGTCAAGTTCTAAGAGCAGAGTTGTCCGAAGCCGTCCTGAATGTCACTTGTAAAATCTAATAGTTGAGCCTATATGTATAGTCAAATTAGCGCGAACAAGCGCAAAACAATTCTCATCATGGTCAGCTTTGTTGCCTTAGTCGCCGCTTTGGCGGCGCTACTGGCTGCCTATTTCGGCGGCAACCACCAGGTATTTTACGGTGGGTTGATTGGCGCGACCCTGTACGCGGCCCTGACCTATTATTCGGGCAGTAAGCTGAGCTTGGCGGTCAGCGGCGCCCAAAAGATTCAAAAAAGCGACAATCCGCGCTTATGGCGGATAGTCGAGAATCTGGCCATCACCGACGGTTTGCCTATGCCGCTGGTCTACATTATTAATGACCCGGCCCCCAATGCCTTTGCGACGGGACGCGACCCGCGGCATTCTGCAGTCGCCACCACCAGCGGCTTGCTCGCTATGATGGACGACAATGAGCTGACGGGTGTTTTGGCGCATGAGCTGGGGCATATCAAGAATTATGATATTCGCGTCAGTATGATCGCCTTCGCCCTGACAGCGGTCATATCATTGATCGCCGATATTTTGCTCCGTCTGACATTTTTTCGGGGGGACGACCGCGAAGACAACAACAGCTCGGTTTTTTTCGTGCTAGGAATCGCCGCGGCAATCTTAGCCCCCATCGTGGCCGCCTTGATCCAACTGGCTATTTCGCGTCAGCGCGAGTACCTGGCTGACGCGACTGGTGCCTTAACGACGCGTTATCCCGAAGGACTGGCCAGCGCCCTCACCAAAATAGGCCAGTCCGGGAGTGCCTTGAAAAAACAAAATACCGCTACCGCCCATTTATTTTTTGCCAATCCATTGCGGGGGAAAGGCCTGGCCAACCTATTCAGCACCCACCCCCCGATTGCCGAACGGATTGCCCGCTTGCGGGAAATGGAAAGTCACGCCTAAAAGTAGCAATAAGACACATTATGACTAAACCGACGAAACACATTTATTCCAAAAAAACCACGCCGCGGCCGGCTAAAGCGGCGCCTCACGGGCCGGCGGCTTCGGTTGTCAGCTCCCACCTGAGTCCCGTCAAGCGACGGGGCCGGCCCAGTCTGCCGACCAGGACCCGCACTCGCCACCCCGTCCGCTTGCCAAATGTCCTGCTGCTTACTAAGGTAGCCGCCCTAACACTATGGCGTCACAAGAAGCTCTTTAGCGGCATTGCCGTCATATATGGGCTGCTGAATATCGTACTGGTGCAAGGTTTGGCCAGCGGGACTGATGTGGGTAACCTCAAAACGGAACTGGCTCAGGTATTCAGCGGACATTTTAGTTCGGTCGCCTCCAGCCTGACGATTTTTGTTGTTCTACTCGGTTCAGCCGGCAAAGGATCGAGCAATTCAGCCGGCGCCTACCAGTCTATCTTAGCGCTCCTGGTCAGTCTGGTGATGATCTGGGCTTTGCGCCAAGTTTTGAGCGGCCAGCAGCCCCGTATCCGTGATGCCTACTATAAAAGCATGACCCCCCTCATTCCGTTTGGGCTGGTCTTGCTCGTCATTGGGCTCCAACTGCTGCCACTCCTGATCGGGGCATCGCTCTACGCGACGGTGACGAGCAATGGCATTGCCGTCCTGCTGATTGAGAAACTAATCTGGACGCTCCTGTTCGGCGTCTTAGCCGGCTGGAGTCTTTACATGACCAGTGCCTCTATATTCGCGCTTTATATCATTACTCTGCCTGACATGACACCGTTCAAAGCTCTACGGAGCGCCCGTGAACTGGTCCGCCATCGTCGTTGGACCGTGCTGCGCAAAATGCTTTTTTTCCCACTGGTATTGCTGGTCATTACCGCGGTCATTATGGTGCCGATTATAATTTTCATAACCCCACTTGTACAAGTGGTGTTCTTCGGTTTGACAATTTTTGCCCTGCTGGCGGTCCATAGCTATGGCTATACGCTCTACCGGGAACTGCTCAATGAATAAGAAGCTGGCCGCCGAGCGAATCGAAAAATTACGCGAGCTGATTAACGACTATCGTTATCACTATCACGTCCTCGACGAGTCGATCATGAGCGAAGCGGCGGCCGATAGCTTAAAGCACGAACTCGCCCAGCTTGAAACAAAGTACCCGGATCTCGTGACTGCCGACAGCCCCACCCAACGTATTGCCGGACGGCCACTCGACAAATTTAGCCAGGTCACCCACAGTTCCCGGATGATGAGCCTGAACGATGTGTTTAGCGCCGACGAAGTCACTGCCTGGGTTGAACGAATCCAAAAGCTGGCGCCCGACAGCAAATTAGCCTATTTTGCCGATATTAAGATGGACGGGTTAGCCTGTGCCCTGGTCTATCAAGACGGCCAGTTCGCCCAGGCGATTACGCGGGGCAACGGTTTTGTCGGCGAAGACGTCACCAGGAATGTTCGGACGATCGAGAATGTACCGCTGCAATTGCGATCGTCTGCGCAAACTAAAAAGTTTCTGGTCGGCCGTACCGAAATTCGCGGCGAAGTCGTGCTCTACAAAGCCGATTTTGAAGCCCTCAATATCGCCCGCGCGGCGGCCGATCAGCCGCTCTATGCTAATCCCCGTAATCTGGCCGCCGGCACTATTCGGCAGTTGGATTCCAAACTAGCCGCCACCCGTCCCCTGCGTTTTCGCGCCTACGATATCATGCGGTCTGATCCGAGCGAGCTTCCGACCAATGCGTTCGCCTATAAAATATTGGCTGAACTAGGTATTGCGGTGAATCGCCAAGCCAAGGTTTTTACGACGATTGAGCAGGTCATGGCCTACGGTGCACACTGGGACAAAGCCCGCCACGCCTTGCCGTTTAATACCGACGGACTTGTGATTAAGCTCAATGACCGCTCGCTGTATGCCCGCTTAGGAGCGGTTGGTAAAGCGCCTCGAGCCGCCGTCGCTTTCAAATATGCCGCCGAAGAAGCAACGACGACCGTCAAAGATATTGTCCTCAGCATCGGTCGGACGGGCACCGCTAATCCCGTCGCCGTTTTTGAGCCGGTCGTTGTGGCGGGCAGCACCGTCCAGCACGCCACGCTCCACAACGCCGACGAGGTGGCCCGTAAAGACATTCGCGTCGGTGATACGGTGATTATCTACAAGGCCGGCGATATTATCCCGCAAGTTTTGCGCGTCCTCACGGAGTTGAGGCCCACGACCGCCCAGCCGTTTGATATGGCGCACGAGCTCCAGCGGCAATACCCTGAACTCGAGTTTGAACGACCGCCCGGCGAAGTCGCCTATCGTATGAAAAACACTTCCGGGCCAATCTTACTCAAGCGGGCCCTCGAACATTTTGCCAGTAAAGGGGCGCTCGACATCGACACCCTGGGCGAAAAAAATGTGGCCGCCCTCGTTGACGCCGGACTGGTCGAGGATTTGGCTGACATCTATGGTTTACAAGAAGCCCACTTAGTACAGGTCGATCGTTTCGCCGCCCTCTCGGCGCGTAACTTAGTGACTGGCATTGCCGCCACCAAGCAACCACCCTTGCCGCGCTTTATATACGGTCTCGGTATCCGCCATGTCGGGGCTCAGACAGCAATTGACCTCAGTGAAGCCTTTGGCGACTTACCGCGCCTAGCCTCAGCCTCGCTCGACGACCTCCAAGCGGTCGCCGGTATCGGGACGGTGGTAGCGGAATCAATCATGGCTTGGTTTGCTCTCGATGAAAACCAGAATTTGCTGCAAAAGTTCGCGCAACTGGGAGTTGAGCCGCATTTTGAGCGCCATAATACTGGCCCTCTGCATGGCCTAAATTTTGTCGTTACTGGTACACTGGATACCATGTCGCGTGACCAAGCCGCCGAAAAAATTCGGAGTTTGGGCGGCACGTTCCAGAGTGCCCTCGGGAAAGACACGACGTACTTAGTCGTTGGCGCAAATGTCGGCGCTGCCAAACTGGCCAAGGCAACCAAGTATGGTACGACCCAGCTGACCGAAGAAGAACTTCTGGATATCATTCATAAAAATTAAAAAAGGAGGGCCCATGGTTCGACCAAGTATGTTTAGCGGAATCTATGTTAACAACGTTCCAAAGACCGCAAATATCTTTAAGAAGGTATTTTTAAATGCCATAGTGCGGAAGCTCCAGCCCGGACTTACGGAAGTGACGATAGGTACCGGACGATTACTGCTGTCAGAAACAACGATGGACATCCTCGAGACTACCAACCTCGCGCCTCAACCAGACGCGACCGACATTGTCGGTACCGAACTGGAACTTGGGGTCTGGGTTAAAGATCTGGAAGCTGTCCACCAAACTATTGGTGACCTGAAGCGGACCGATGATTCGGCCGAAATTCCTTTTGTGTCGACTATTCAAATCCAGCCATCCGGCATTCAAGACTTTCGCTTTAAGCTCCGGGAAGGCTACTATATTCGAGTCACCGGCGAGCGCGGGAACGCTCAGGCTGCCTGATGGACGCCACCCGGTTGATTGACCAAACTGCTGACTTCGTCAAAGCGAAGTTCAGCGGTGAAGGCACGGGACACGACTGGTGGCATATGTATCGTGTCTGGCAAATGTCCAAAAAGATTGCCGCCCGTGAGACGGGCGCCGATCGGCTGGTGGTTGAACTGGGGGCCCTCCTGCATGACATCGCCGACTGGAAGTTTCACGACGGCGATGAAGCGGCCGGACCGAAGGCCGCTCGGGAATGGCTGACCAGTCTCAAGGTTGACGATGCGGTGATCATCCACATCGAAGACATTATCCGCACGGTGTCGTTTAAGGGGGCCGGCGTGGCGTCCAATATGAAAACAATTGAAGGTAAAATCATCCATGACGCCGATAAGCTCGATGCCATCGGGGCGATTGGAATTGCCCGGGCCTTTGCCTACGGCGGCGCTCATCAGCGGGCCATCTATGACCCAGAGGAGAGCCCGACTAGTCACGATTCGTTTGAATCGTACAAAAAAAATAAGGGTACAACAATCAATCATTTTTATGAGAAGTTACTGCTGCTCGAGAATCGTTTATATACCGATACTGCCCGCGAACTGGCCGAGCACCGTCACCGCTATCTACAAGATTTTCTGGATGAGTTCGACGCCGAGTGGCAAAGTCAGAAGTAGCTTGACAGCGGCGACTAATACGTTATGCTTATGGTAAGTCGTGCGCATCAAGCGGCGCTTGGCAAAATAAAAATTTTACAAAAATAAAAAAGCACCCGCCGCTAGGGTGGGCGCGCACGAACTATAGAGTCGAGCAATGTGCTCGACTCTATTTATTGAGCCGTAATGACATCCGCCCGGCAGGCTGTATAATAAGCAGGAAGAGACACTGTATGATCAAATATTTTTACAAAAGCATTCGGAGCAGCGAGCTCTTAGAATCGCAGGAGCTGCAACGCGGCACCTGGGTCTATGTCGAGGCGCCGTCCGATAGTGAAGTTCAGCAGCTCGCCAAGCGTTTCGACCTGGAACCGGGTAACTTGGAAGATGCCCTCGACGAAGACGAAATGCCCCGTTTGGAGCGCGAAGGCGAGCATACCTACATCTATGTCCGGTTTGCCTACCGCAATGACCGCGGTGAGTTATCGACTGCGCCATTACTCATCATATTTAGCGGCGGGGAACACGTCCTGACCGTCAGCCAAGTTCATTTGCCGGCCCTCGATTTCTTGATGCGCGGACGGACGGCCTTTGCGACAACGCAACGAGCGAAGTTAGTTTTATTAATTTTGTCGCACATTAGCGACCAATATGACGGCTTCATCAGTAAAACCAGTCGCCAAATTAAAGCCATTCGGTCCCGCCTCCGCGGCAACAGTATTACCAACCAAGATTTACTAGACTTTGTGACTATCGAAAATGATCTGAATGAGTTTCAGTCTTCACTCCAGCCGACCAATGCGGCACTGCGCCGCCTGCTGGTGGGTAAGCAAATACCCATGTTTGACGAGGATCATGATATTGTTGAGGATTTACTGCTCAATAACGAACAGTCTATCGAGGCAATTCGATCCAACTTGCGCTCGATTTCCAACATCCGTGACGCCTACTCGGCCATCAGCAGCAACAACCTGAACCACACGATTACCCTATTGACGCTGGCGACGATACTCGTCGCGCTGCCCAATGTTTTCTTCGGTATGTACGGCATGAACGTGAAGCTACCATTCCAAGCTACGCCGTGGGCCTACGAAATGATCGTCAGCGTTAATGTGCTGCTCATTAGTGGCATCATATACTTTGCCCGTAAAAAACGAATCATTTAGCCCCTTTTAATTCATCAGCTATTTTGTTAGAATTCATCAGCTATTGTTGTCTAGAATCAATAACCGTGTCCAGCGACGTGGGGATATAGCTCAGTTGATTAGAGCGCTGCCCTGGCAGGGCAGAGGTCCAGGGTTTGAGTCCCTGTATCTCCACCATATAGAAAGGCCCAGACGAAAGTTTGGGCCTTTCTATATCATAAAGGTTGCTACTGACGGTCACTCACAGGGAAGTTGAGGTCGACGGAGTTCGGCTCCACGCTACCGGCCCGTCGGGGGCTATTCCCTCCTTGGCCGGCGTCTCCGATTATCCCAACTTCTTAGGTAAACCTTCACATGAATGTATAATGACAAAATAAGCATAAAAACTAAGCAGCCGGAGAGGCCGTCATGGATCCAAATATAAATAATCTAAACCCTATTAATAACTTCACGCCTCATGAGGAAGGATCACCGTTGCCCGCGGCCGGACCCACTCCAGTCACGCCGCCCCTTCCGGCGGATTCTGCACCGATTGCTCCGACGGTACAACCCGTCTTTAGCCCCCCCACCACAGCCGATCAACCGGCCCCCTCGTTTGCCCCATTATCACCGTCCCCGACGATAAATCGGCCGGCTGGAGAAGTTTCAGAAATGCCCCCCGTCGTGTCACCCCTCCCGACATTCACCGATTCAGCTTACTCTCCCGCGGCTGGTGGCGCTGTCTTCGGCGACATGAGTGCGTCCGCCGCGACCGTAATTAATAGCTCTCAGCCAACTCCGGGCGGGGCATCATTACCTTTGACGCCCGTCGCCCCTCAGGGCCGGAAATTCCCTAAAGTCGCCATTTTCAGCGGCACCGCGGTTATTCTATTAGCCCTCGGCGCTGCCGGCTATTATTTCGGTTATTACCAAAACCCGACGGTTGTCTATAGCCAGTCCTTGGGCAATACCGGCAAAGCGTATAGCAAACTAGTCGACTACGCTAATGTTGCTTCGGCGGTTCACTTTAAGGGCTCTGTCGGCGACGGCACGTTTAAATTCAAAAGCGGTGATACGACGACCGACGGCAAGCTAAGTTTTAGGGGCGATGGCTCCAGCAGCGACACTAAGTTTGATGTCGGCCTCGGCGTGACGCGGGTAAACGTTGAAGTGCGCACCTTCAAGCAAGCCGCCAGTCCAACGCCCGATTCTTATATAATGGCCAGCGGCATCAAAGGCCTCGGCGCCTTGACTGGTTCGGCCGCGCTCGGCACAACGCTCGACGGCTTGGATGGAAAGTGGATCGCGGTCGACCATACGCTCATCGATAACTTAGAGTCCAAAGCGACGCAATCGAGTGGGACGCCGACCGCGCCGACAAAAGAGCAGGTCATCGATGGACTGCGCTCGTTTGGCGCCGTAAATCAGCAGTACGTCTTCTCGACTAAAAAAGACAAAGCGGTGACGACTGTCGTAAAAACCTACGGGGTGGAGACGATAGACGGACACAAGACGATTCACTATAAGGTGGCGTTCGTCAAAGCCAATGTCAAGCAATACATCGGCGCGCAGAAAGCTGCCTTGAATGCCAGCAAGCTCGGTGCCTGGATAATCAAGAATAAGTATCAAGACTCAGTGAATAATTCGTTCACCGATCTTCAAAAATCGGCCGACTCAATTAAATCGTCCGACACTATCGACGTCTGGGCCGATAGGGGTAGTCGAGTCGTCTACAAAGTGCGTATCAGCGATAAAACAAATTCCGCTGCCAACTATATCGATTTGGGGCTCGACCACCAAAAAGGGGCCAGTTATCCGTTCTTCGTAACGAGTCATACCACTGACGGCAGCACGACGAACAGTGGTTCGCTGATCGCGACGCTGGACACGGCGACCAATGCGATCTCCTTGAAGGCTAATTTCAAAACCACGGGGCTGAGTGCCAGCACGATTGACGCAAACTTTACTTTCAAGCCGAGCAACGACTCGGTAAAAATCGCCGTGCCAACTGGGGCGGTAAACTTAAGCGACGTGTTAAATCAGCTTGGCCTCGGCGATACTGTGAGCGCCTTGCAGGCTAGCGCGACGTCCGGCGTTGCCGGGCAGGCGGCCGATAGCCGACGGCAGGCAGACATCCGAATGCTGCAGACTAATGCCGAGGCGTATAACGCCGAGAAGGGCTATTATCCAAGCCTCGCCCAGTTCAATAATGCTGCCTGGCGGCGGGCAAATCTGCCCAACTTAGCCGATAGCGCCATGAAAGATCCCGACGGCACCACAGGCATTTTGAGTGCGACGCCAGCCGCGAAGGTCTACGCTTACCAATCAAACAGCGCCAGCGGGGGCAGTTGTGACGGCTTAGCGTCGACAACCTGCACGACTTTCACACTGACCGCGACGTTGAGCGACGGGAAGTTATTCACAGAGTTAAATAGCATTTAGATTGGTATACTTGTAGCGTGAACATCATCGTGAACGATCTGCTAACTCAGTACACCCTGACCGGTACAGGTAAGCTCGTGCTGTTGTTACACGGCTGGGGCGATAGTTCGGGGGGACTCGCGGCAGTAGACAATCAGTTGAGCCAAGACTACCGGGTGTTGGCGCTTGATCTGCCGGGTTTTGGCGGGACGCAACCCCCCCGCGAGACGTGGGGACTGGACGATTATGCGAGTTTTGTTGAGGCTGTGTTGCAGAAGTTAAACTTGGGGCAACTTTATGCCGTCATTGGCCACTCCAACGGCGGTGCCATCGCGATCCGCGGCTGCGCGCGGCATATGTTACGGCCTCGCAAATTGATTCTGTTGGCCGCTGCTGGCGTCCGCAACAAGCACTCTGCCCGACGCCTGGTCCTGAATGTGATTGCGAAACTCGGCAAGGTGGCGACCTGGTGGCTGCCGCGGCGTAGCCGCCAGGCCTTACGGGCCCGCTTATACGGCGCAGCCGGATCCGATCTCCTGGTCGTTGCCGGCCTGCAGGCGACGTTTAAGAAGACGGTTCGTCAGGACGTCCAGGCGGACGCCGCGACGCTTAAGCTGCCCACCCTGTTGATCTATGGCGCTCACGACCGAGCGGTACCGCTGGCCGACGGGCAGCGCTACCATTCCCTCATCGAGAACTCGCGCTTAGAAATTATCAAAGACGCCGGTCACTTTGTGCACTTGGACCAGCCGGCGCAAGTTCAGCGGCTGATCGCACAATTTCTCGGTCTTTAGTAAAAATGAGCACCTAAGCAGTAGCGCAAATAGGCGCTGCGTGAGAAGATAACACCATGCAAAACTTCACAAGTCTCTACAACCTCCGACTACCGACGGTTATCGTCTACATGCTCCAAGCAACGGAATACCAGGTCGCCCCGTACCTCGCGTGGTTGCACCGGACTAATAACTTTAACCGGGTGATGAAGCGGCGGACGCTCCATAAAACCAAAGCCGCTCGGCTGTTGCTGTTCGGTATTCGGGCTGGGATCGGGCTGCAAATTACCCTGGGTCTGGTAATGATATATCTCGGCCACTGGCAACAACTAACCGGCGGTGTCTATTTCGGACTGGCTATTATCATCTCCTACCCCTTGGTCTGGATGTACGCGGCGGCCCTGCCATTGCTGCTCGGGCGGCGGTTAATAGTTATTCCGCGCGACCAACGTTTGATTGCCGCCGCTGATAAGATCTTTGCCGCTCACCCTGGAGTTAAGATTGCCGTGGCCGGTAGTTACGGTAAAACTACCATGAAAGAATTGCTCGCCACGGTTCTCGCTGAGGGCAAAAAAGTTGCCGCCACACCTGCCAATAAGAATGTTTCGATCAGTCATGCCCGCTTCGCTGCCCGCTTAGCTGGGGACGAAGAGGTATTAATTATTGAGTATGGTGAAGGCGCTCCGGGGGACGTGGCGCGGTTCACTCGCGTGACCCACCCGACGGATGCTATTATCACCGGCCTGGCCCCCGCCCACTTGGATCGCTACAAGACCCTGGTGGCGGCCGGTCAAGACATTTTCTCAGTCGCCACCGGCCTGGCCCCCGCCCACGTCTTCGTCAATCACCAGACCGACGTGGTTGACCCGTACCTCCAGCCCGGCTTCATTTTATTTGATACGCATCAGGCCCTCGGCTGGCGTGTCGTGGGACTTAAAACCAGTCTTGACGGCACCAGCTTTACCCTGAAGAAGGGGGCTCAATCGCTACCGCTGCACAGCGGTTTGGTTGGTCAGCACCAAGTTTCCTACCTCGCTTTTGTCGCGGCGCTAAGTCTGAAGCTCGGTCTCACTCAGCCGCAGGTTCAAGCGGGTATCGCCAAAACCAAACCTTTTGAACACCGCATGCAGCCGTACCCGCTCAGTGGGGCTTGGATTATTGACGACACGTATAATGGCAATCTGGAAGGGATTCGAGCTGGTACGCAGCTATTGAGCGACCTTGACGCGCGCCGTAAAATTTATGTCACTCCCGGTCTGGTAGACCAGGGCGAGGAGTCACAGCGCGTCCACCTTGAAGTCGGCAAACTTATTGCGGCCGCTCAGCCTGATCTGGTGGTACTGATGCAAAATTCCGTTACCGCCGCCATTTCGGCGGGGCTGGCAGCCGGCCACTATGCCGGAAAAATTCAGATCGAAGACAAACCCTTGGAGTTCTATATTAATCTTAAACACTTCGTGGCGGCGGGTGATCTAGTGGTCATGCAAAACGACTGGACGGACAATTACGCCTAAGCCCGGTGATTGTATATACTATTGATATGAAAACAATCGCAGTTATTTTTGGCGGCCGGTCGGCCGAACACGATGTCTCGATCGTGACCGCTCTGGCTAGTATTATTAAACCCCTGGAGCTCACGCGTCAGTATCGGGTGGAAGCGATTTATATTGCCAAAGACGGCGCTTGGTATTGGGACGAGAAACTGAAAGATATCAAGTTATTCACGTCGGGTTCTATCCAAAAATTTATTGATAAAACAGTACCAATCAGCGTGCAGTTTGACGGTGGCATGACACTGCTTCAGTCGGGCACTGGTCTCGGTAACCGCAAGCACCAGCTTAAAATCGACGTTGTCTTTCCCGCTATGCACGGCACCTACGGTGAAGACGGTGCCTTGATGGGCTTGCTTGACATGGCCGGTGTGGCCTACGTCGGTTGTGGTGTCAGCGCCGCTGCCCTCGCCATGGATAAGGTGCTCGCCAAGCAAATCGCCGTGGCCAGTCACATTCCGGTCACCAAATTCTTGGCCTTCAATAAAAGCGAACTTGCCGGGCAACTTAGCGCCGCGGTTGACCTGGTGTGCAAAACCCTCACGTTTCCCATTTTCGTCAAACCGGCCCACTTGGGATCGAGCATCGGCATCAGCCGAGTGCTCAACGAAGCGGAGCTGCATAATGGCCTGGAAGTGGCCCTCCACTACGACACCTCCGTCATCGTCGAAGAGGCCGTCGCCAACCTTATCGAAGTCACCTTGCCCATCATGGGTAATGAGCTACCTCTCCCGGCGTTACTCGAGCAACCCCATACGAAACCGGAAGACTTCTTCGATTTCCAAACGAAATATCTGCAAGGTGGCAAAAAGGGCAAGGGCCAGGCCGCTGCCAAAGGCGCCCAAGGCTACAGCCAAATTCCGGCCGATCTTCCGGAGAATGTCTATACTAAGGCCGAAGCAGTCGGGTTAGCTGTCTACAAAGCCCTGGGCTGCAGTGGCCTGGCGCGGGTCGACCTCTTGATCGACCGCGTCACCAGCGAAGTCTATTTCAATGAAGTTAATCCCTTACCGGGCGGCCTGTACGCCCACAACTGGGCCCAAGCCGGCGTTAGCGCCGTCAGCCTTGTCCAGCAACTGATCGACTACGCCGAATCCCGTCACGCCGACCGCCAAGCTCTGACCACTACATTTTCGACCAATTATCTTCAGCAGTTCTAGCCGACCCCCCGGCGCGGCCGCTGGGGTGGGGGTGCTCCGTGGTCGACCCCTGTTTTTTCTGGTATACTTGCTGACATGCAGCGATACAACCCCAAAGACATTGAACCCAAGTGGCAAAAAATATGGGAGGAGACGGGCGTCTACACGACCGACATCAACAGCGCCAAGCCTAAATATCTGGCGATGAGTATGTTCAACTACCCGAGTGGCGCCGGGATCCATATTGGTCACGCCATGAACTACACGATATCTGACGTGAAGGCGCGTTTCAAACGGCAGCAGGGCTTCGAGAGTTATCACCCCGTGGGGTGGGACGCCTTTGGTTTACCGGCCGAAAATTACGCCATCAAAGCGGGTGTATCACCGCAGGAGAGTATGGCGACTATCATTCCTGACTATCGCACCCAGTACAAAGCGATGGGTTGGAGTAACGATTGGGAAAAAGAGATCGCCACTCATCTGCCGGAATATTACAAATGGACCCAGTGGATTTTTATCAAAATGTTCGCGCAGGGTCTGGCCTATCAAGACCTGCGCATGCAGTGGTGGTGTGACATCGATAAAACAGTGTTGGCCAATGAGCAGATCATCGATGGGAAATGCTGGCGCCACGACGGCCCGAATGACCCCCTGGTTCAGAAAAAAGAAGTGAAGCAGTGGTTTTTCAAAATCACAGAATACGCCGATGAGCTATTAGCGGCGACTGACGCCCTCGACTGGACCGAGACCGTGAAGTTAGCTCAAAAGAATTGGATTGGGAAGAGCATCGGCGCCGAAGTCGTCTTCCAGGTCCAAGATTTTGACGAATCCATCGCCGTCTTTACGACCGCTCACGACACTATCTATGGAGCGACTTTTATGGTACTTGCGCCCGAGCATGATCTCGTCGCCCGCCTGACGAGTCCGGCCCAAAAGTCCGCGGTCGAGGCCTATGTACAGGCAACTCAGCTAAAGTCTGAATTGGAACGCCAAGCGGAAAAAATCAAGACAGGGGTCTTTACCGGCGCCTATGCGCTGCACCCGCTGACGGGTCAGCCGCTGCCTATCTGGATCGCCGATTACGTCTTAGCCGGCTACGGAACGGGGGCAATTATGGCGGTGCCAGGTGAGGACGAGCGTGACTATGAATTCGCGCAGAAGTTCGATTTGGCTATTGTCTACACGACGGCCCAGCAAGAGTTCGTGGCCTACGCCGACATTAAAGCCGCTCCACAGAAGTTTAAGCTGGCCAATTCAGGCGAGTTTAATGATCTCGACTTCACCGCCGGTCGAGCTAATATTATGCAACAGCTGATTAAGCTTGGGGTCGGCAGCGAAAAAGTAAACTTCAAAATGCGCGACTGGAGCGTTGGCCGTCAGCGTTACTGGGGCGCGCCGATTCCTATTATCGATTGTCCGAAATGTGGGCCGATGGCAGTGCCCGAAGCAGCCTTGCCGGTGAGCCTACCCGAACTCGATGATTTCCAGCCGACTGGTGATGGCCGCAGTGCCCTCGCCCGAGCCACCGATTGGCTAAAGGTTGATTGCCCAAAGTGCGGCGGTCCGGCGGAGCGCGAAACCGATACGCTCGACACCTATATCTGCAGTAGCTGGTATATGTATCGCTACCTCGATCCGCATAATCAGCAGCAGATTTTTGACAGTGAAATTATTGATAAATGGATGCCCGTCGATTTCTATAACGGGGGCGACCACGCCACGGCTCATCTGCTATATGCCCGCTTTATGGCTCGTTTCTTTACTAAAATTGGTATCGCCAGCAACCCTGAGCCCTTCAAACAAATGCTCTTCAACGGTAAGGTCACGGCTAGCGATGGCAGTCCGTTCTCTAAGTCTAAAGGCAACGGAATAGACCCCCTCGAGATCATCAATAGCGGCTATGGGGCTGATGCGCTCCGGACATATTTAATGTTCGCCGCACCGCTGGAGTTCGGGGCCCGCTGGGACGCCCAAGGCGTCCCCGCGACGCATCGTTTCCTGTCGCGTATTTGGAATTTAGTCCAAGAGTACTTAGCCTGTGATAACGCTGAATTGACCGAAATTCAACAGCGGGAACTGGTGCGCGTGACGCACCAGACCATTAAGAAGATGACGCACGATATCGAACGGAACTTCTATAACACGGCGATTGCCGCGGGTATGAGCTTCGTCAATGAACTGTACAAGCTGAAAGTCGGCAGCTTGGCGAAGAATGATGCGTGGCAGGAGGCACTTGAAGCGATCGTTAGCCTAGTCGCTCCGTTTGCGCCCCACTTGAGCGAGGAACTTTGGCACCAGCTGGGCCATTCGAGCTCGATCCATCACGACAGTTGGCCGGCCTACGACGAAAAGTACCTGGTTTCAGATGTCATGACGATTGCCGTGCAGATCAACGGCAAGCTGCGCGGTGAAATAGTTGTGGCGGCCGATGCCATCGAGGAAGCTATTGTCGCCAGCGCCCAGACCAACGAAAAAGTGGCCGGACATCTGGCCGCCCAAACGGTGCGCAAAACGATTTACGTGCCTGGTAAGATTGTAAATTTTGTCGTCTAATTACTTGTCGACGATGCTGTACTTCAGACCGGCCGTTACTTCATTGCCCGTTACGCAAACTTGAAAGGTGTCTTCCGGCAAAACGCTGTCGTAATGATGAGTCGCGTTCTGGTGGAGCTTTACCAGACTGCTATCTATTTCACCGGCGGTTTCGTTCATGTTCAGCATGTCGTTTAGCTGGTGGCCGTTTATTGTCAGCACTTCGTGCAGGCTCTGGGAGACAGAATCTTTGACGACCGCGGCGTAGACGACCCCATCGGAGCAGGCTTCGCTGGACGCTGCCTCGGTTCGGCCACAGCCGGCCAGCAGGGCGCTGCCAATCCCCAGCGTCAAGACGCCAGGTGCCAGACGGCGAAGGGTATTAAAATTTGTCATAGTAAATGCTCCAGTTATATAAAAATACTATAGCATAAAACGTTAAGATAGTAAACATATATTAAAATAATATCCAAGGTATGCAACTTTTGGCTTGTTTTGAGGGTGTCTTTGGGATATCATTGAGTCAGAAGTCATCAACCATAAACCTTGTAAGGACCGCTGCAAGACAGGAGAAATCAATCGATGGGTAAACCAAAGAAACGAACTAGCCCACGCAAAACCGGTACTCGCCGGAGCCACATTGTGCTCGAACTAGCCCGCAAAGTTAACTCAAAATCGCCCGTTAAAGTGCGTACTACCAAGCGCGAAACTGGCAAGGTTGCCTAGCTTAGTAAGGCTTTCGGCGAGCACTCACCAATCGCTAATTTAGGAATTTAACAATATGGCTTCAAACCGTCACCTCGGTCGCATCATCGCATTGCAAACGCTCTACGAGCAAGATTTTAGGCGTGATGCCGGTGACACGGAAGTGGCCAGCGCCCAGATAATGGAACGCAATATTGCCCGCTATAGTGAAATGGTCGATGATGTCGCTTTTATTGAACAGCTCGTCACCGGCGTGACCGCCCGGGCCGCCGAACTCGATATCAAGCTACAACCAGTCGCTCCCGAGTGGCCCCTGGCAATGATTGCGCGCATGGACCATTTGATCCTGCGCATCGGCCTCTACGAGCTCGAAAGTGACGATCACGTTCCTGCGAAAGTGGTGATTAACGAGGCAGTTGAGCTCGCCAAAGCTTTTGGCGGCGATAACTCTTCGAAATTCATCAACGGGGTGCTCGGGACACTGCTGCGCCAACAGGAAACCCTCGCGGACCAGTCCACTAGTCCCACTGTCGAAGCTAAGCCGACATCCAAACCTAAGCCGAAACTTGCTCCCCGCAAGAAGTCGCCCGCCAAGAAGTCTCGCACCAAGCCGACCGTCGTTAAGCCAGCTGCTGGCAAGAAAGCTGATTAAGCCCACCCGTTATGAAACGCCCTAAGCCACTTCAAGGATTTCGTAACCTCGTATCAAAACGACGACCAGTCATCGATGAAGTCGTCCGCGAGACGACGTCGGGCGGTATCGTCTATCGGCACGACGCGAACAATGTTCTGCAAATCTTGTTGATCCAAGACGCTAAAGGCCGCTGGACGATTCCCAAAGGCCATGTCGAACCTGGCGAGGAGCCCAAGCAGACCGCCGAACGCGAAATTCGCGAGGAAACCGGCTTGCAAGAAATGAAAGTTTACAGCTGGCTCGGCAAAGTCAATTTTCGCTATCGCCGTGTCCATACCTTGGTACTCATGTCGATGCACATTTACCTGGTCGAAGGCCGAGGCGAGACCGATAAACTTCACGGCGAAGATTGGCTGACGGGTATAAAATGGATGCCGGCGACTGAAGCAGTCGACAAGATTGCCTACGAGGACATCGGTAAATTGATATTAGTTGGAATGAAAAAAATTAGAGACGGAAAGCTATAAAACCATGGATACGACTGCCTACGCCGTTTTTGCCCAAGAGAAGTTGCACGTTACTTTTAATGACCCCTCATTGTTAATTACTGCCTTTACCCACCGCTCCTACTTGAACGAGCACAAAAAAACAGTCAGCGAACACAATGAACGGCTCGAATTCTTGGGCGATGCCGTCCTCGAACTCGTCGTGACATCCTATCTCTATATTAACTTTAAAGACCCCGAGGGGGTCCTCACCAACTGGCGCAGTTCACTCGTGCGGACGGAGAGTATCGGTGCGGCCGCCGCAAAATTTGATTTCGAACCCTTGCTGCGCCTGAGCCGCGGGGAAAAACGTGGCACCGACCGGGCGCGCGCCCAGATATTGGCAAATAGCTTTGAAGCCGTCACCGGCGCCCTCTACCTCGATCAGGGTTATGAGGCTGCCAAGCTGTTTATCACCGAAAGTGTCCTGTCGACATTTCAGCACATTCTGGCGAGCGGTTCTTGGATGGACCCTAAATCGCATCTCCAGGAACTGGCCCAGAGCAAAGATGGGGCCACCCCCGTCTATAAAGTTATCACCGAGGAAGGCCCCGACCACGACAAGACTTTTACGGTCGGAGTGTATGTCAACGGCACTCTGCGCGGTCAAGGCAACGGCCCGAGTAAGCAGGCTGGTCAACAAAAAGCCGCGGAAGCCGCCTTGGTTTTTTATCGAACGGCCGATGCCCAGAGCCAGAACGACGCCACGAGCCCCTAGCGGGAAGGCCTAAAAGCGGCCCCTTCTGGCGACTGCAGTTGACAACAGAGGCGGATATCTGTAAAATAACAGAGATTATCTTCACAAGTTAAGTGTTACCTAGGAAAGAGAGTTTTATAGATATATGTTAGCTATCCGTATGCAACGAACCGGCCGCAAAGGCCACGCTATGTTCCGTGTCGTGGTACAAGAATCTCACTTAACCCCTACTAGCGGTAAGGTAGTTGCGCTTATTGGTAACTATGATCCTCACGCCAAGAGCCTCGTTCTCGATAAAGAAAAAGCAGCCTATTACCTCGATCACGGTGCTCAGCCATCAGACCGGGCCGCTCGTTTGATGAAAAATGATGGCGTCAAGCTTCCCGATTGGGTCAAGCAACCAACTGGCAAAGACGGAAGCGTCCGACACCCCGAAAAGCGCCGCAGCACGACTCCCGCACTGAAGCCTGAAGCACCAGCCGCTCCCGCTCCAATCGAAACTGAAGCCGAAGCTGAAGCTGAAGCTGAAGCGGACACCCCCTCGACCGTCGCCTAGCCAGGCTACTCCAGGCAAGATTTTTCACATTGATAGGCGTTAGCCGTTTGTTATACTTAGTAGTGAACACTGACCGTAACTGAGGAGCATATACTGATATGAATAGCATTGATCAAGAATTCGTTGAATTTGTCGTAAAGTCCCTGGTCAGCCAACCCGATAAAGTCCAAGTCGATCGCCGGATTGACGAAAAAGGGGTCCTATTGGAACTGACGGTTGACCCCGAAGATCTCGGCCGAGTGATCGGCAAACGGGGCGCTACTGCCCAAAGCTTGCGTACTTTGCTTCGAGCCCTGGGCACGAAAAATGACGCCCGCTACAATCTCAAGATTATCGATAACGGTGTCGGGGGACACGGTGACGATCGCAGTCACGACCACTCCACCCCGATAGTGACCGCACCGGCCGATGAGGGCGCGACTACCGCTCTGACGTCAGCCGACGATGACGAGACGGCTACCCGGCCGATCGAGGCACCGGTCGAGGCTCCGGTCGAGGAGGCGCCCCTTATTGAAGTCGCTCCCAAAATTGACCGCCTCAGCCAACACCGCCGTGACCTTGAAGAGTTCGACGACCTCGATGTGTAGCTAAAAATGTCCGAAACGTTGTAATAACCTCGTAAGCTACTTGAAACATTCTCCACGCCCAGGCTATACTAATCGTAAGTCGATAGCGACAGAAATTCTTTCAAAACAAAGATGTTCAGCTCATGCGAGCCGATAGGGTAACCTGTTGGGAGCTTTATGTGACAAAACAACCCGGCTACGGCGGGGTTGTTTTGATTTTAAAAGTATTTTATAATATATATAATGACTAAAAAAATACAGATAATCACCTTATTTCCGGAAATGTTTACTGGCGTCCTGGGGAGCAGCATGCTTTGGAAGGCCAGCGACCGCGCTATTGTCCAGTACGAGTTTATTAACTTGCGAGACTACGGTAAGGGACCGCGCCGTCAAGTTGATGATACTCCCTACGGCGGCGGGGATGGCATGCTCCTCAAAGCCGAGCCAATGGTTGCGGCCATTGAGTTCGCCAAGCAAGCTGACCCGACCGCCCACGTTTACCTCCCGACACCGCGCGGTACTGTCTTCAAACAGTCAGACGCGAAACGCCTCGCCGCGTCAGATAGGGGACTTATTATTCTCTGCCCCCGTTACGAAGGGTATGACGAGCGCGTGACTGCCTGGGTAGACGAACAATTCTGCATCGGCAATTTTATCTTAACTGGTGGTGAGCTACCGGCTATGCTGCTGATTGATAGCGTCGTTCGGCTGTTGCCCGGCGTGCTCGGCGGCGCTAGCAGTACCGAAATCGAATCGTTTCAGCAGGACGATATAAGCATTGAATTCCCCCAATACACTCGTCCGGCCGACTTTCGCGGTATGGCCGTACCCAAAGTGCTCCTCAACGGCCACCATGCCGAAATACTTAAATGGCGTGATCAAGCGAATTAACTCAAGGCTGGTCGGCATAATCTTGTTGGCCGCTACCGGGCGTCCGGCGAAACATCACCCGAAAAAGGGAATTCATCGCTAATCTTGCCTGCGAGAGCAGCCGAATACCCAACTGGACCGGGGGTGGTTGCCAGCCTTCAAGTTAGTTGGCACAACGGGCCGCATCTCGCGACGAGGGCCAGAATCGTACGGTATTTCCTGGCTGACGGGACTATAATGAATAGTACAAGCTTTAATTGGAAAGGATTACCTATGAAATTACCGTTCATCAAGCCTGTGTACGCCCACTGTGACCTGCCGTGCGGCGTGTATGACCCCGCTCAAGCCATGATTGAGGCCCAGAGCGTGAAAGCCATCATGGACAAATACGAGGGCCTGGACGACCTCGGAAAACTGCGTGCCGTTATTATCAAAGAGGAGCGCGCCGAACTAGTAAAGCACCATCTTATGGTCTTGTGGGCCGATTACTTTAAACCCGAGCATGTGGTGGCATACCCCGATTTACACGATAAATTCTGGTATGCAATCAAGCAAGCCAGTAATTGTAAACATCATCTAGAGCCCGCCGAGGGCCAGAAGTTAATGGATCAAATCGATGAAATTTCCCAAATCTTTTGGGCTACCAAAAAAGTCTAAACTAGTCCTAATCCGCCGCGTCGTGGGCGGTAGCATGAGTCCTCTGCTCCGGCCAGGACAGCTACTGCTGGCCCTGCCGCGCTTTCACCGCTTGCGGCCCGGGCAGGTTGTGATCGTGTCGCATAATGGCCGCGAAAAAGTGAAGAGAATTGAACGGATCGATCGCGGTTACATTTTTGTGATTGGCGATAACTTGTCGGCCAGTACCGATAGCCGGCACTTTGGTTGGCTGAAACGGCGGGACGTCGTCGGTCGGGTCGTCTGGCCTAAAATCACCAAATAAGAGTCGGTCGTCATCTACAAATGAGAAGGACCGGCCGCCTCGGCCGCCCCGTTGGAAGTGCGGAGCGGTGACTCCTTGAGCATGAGGGCGATGATAATCGCCGCCACGGCAAAAGGTATTCCAACCAGAAACACATCACGGAAGGAGAGCGCAAAGGCGTTGAGGACGGCGTGTTGCACGGCGGGGGGAAGGCTCTGTAAGCCTGCCACACTATGTTTGAGACCGCCGGCTGCTTGCTGGCCGACCTGGCCGGGGACGGCTTGGGTGACATGCACCACTAGCCGGTTGGATAGAATAGCGCCAAACATGGCCGCCCCGAGCGCACTGCCGATCGTGCGGAAGAAGATGACCGACGAAGTCGCCGTGCCCAAGTCCTGGCGTTGCACGGCGTTTTGGACGGCCAGGGTCAGCACCGGCATGACCAGACCGATCCCCAGCCCAAGAATTACCATCCAGATGCCGAGTTCCGTTCGTGGCGTAGTCGCTGTGATGTGGCTAAATAGCCAGAAGCTGAGCGTGATGAGGGAGGTGCCGATAATAGGAAAGATGCGGTAGCGCCCAAGTTTCGACATAAGTCGACCAGACGTCAGTGAAGCCGTCATCAAGCCGATGATCAAAGGGAGGAGCATCAGACCCGATTTGGTGGCCGAGTCACCGCGGACAATCTGTTGATACTGGGGCAGAAAAATCAAGGCCCCGAACATCACGATGCCGATGACTAGACTGAGGAGTGTCGTAACTCGAAAAACCTCGTTGCGAAATAAACGGAGGGGCAGGATTGGTTCGGCGGCGCGGCGCTCGCGCCAAATAAATAACCCGGCACTAAGAATACTGGTTGTGAATAGGCCAATGATCTGGTTCGAGCCCCAGGGATAGGTCACGCCCCCCCAGACGGTGGCGAGAAGTAGCGTGACCACAGTGGCGGCGAGCAAGCCGGCCCCGGCATAATCGATGGTATGCGAAGTCTTGAATATGGGTAAATGCAGGCGGGCTTGAACGGCAGCAAAGGCAACAAGGCCAATGGGCAGGTTAATATAGAACACCCAGCGCCAACTTAGATGGTCAGTGAAGAAGCCGCCGAGGAGCGGTCCGACTACGCTCGATGTCGCAAAGACGGCCCCAAAGTAGCCTTGGTATTTGCCGCGTTGGCGAGGCGGCACTATATCACCAATGATGGCGAAGACGAGAGTCATCAGTCCGCCTGCTCCGATGCCTTGCAGAGCGCGGAAAAAGATAAGCTGATTGATAGTCTGGCTCAAGCCACAGAGGGCTGAGCCAATTAAGAAGATGATTATGGCGCTTTGGAAGATCTTTTTTCGACCAAACATATCACTGATTTTGCCGTACAGCGGGGTGGATATAGCCGTCGTTAACAAATAGGCCGTCGCTACCCAGGAATATTTACTCAGGCCGTTAAGGTCACTGGCGATGCGCGGCAGGGCGGTGCTGACAATTGTCTGGTCGAGGGCCGCTAATAGCATGACTCCCATCAAAGCGAATATTACGACCATTATTTCGGCGTGTGTTGGATTTGAGTCGTGGGTGATAATTTTGTGGTTTGTTGGTCGGGGCATTACTAATCCTTATTAATTGGTTGGGGTGAGGCGGTTTTGCTTGGACGGTTAAGGTCGGCGCTAAAGCGTTGAAATAAATTGATAAATTGAGCGAGATCGGCGGCGGGCCAGTCTTGCAGCGCTTCTTCCAGCACGACGCGTTGAGCGGCCTCGAGCTTCAGGGCGACATCGCGCCCGGTCGGACTCAGCACGACACTGAACGCCCGACCGTCTTGCGGGTCACGTTCCCGAACGAGCAGGCCAGCTTGCTCGAGCTGCTGCACCTTGCGGGTGACTGAGGGCGCCTCAACACCAATCCGCTCGGCCAGATCGTGCAGACGCCAGGTACCCGGTTGAGAAGCCAGTATCCGTAGAATAGTTGCGCCGGGGCGGTCGATAGTCAAGCCCGCCCGGGCCGTCAATGTCGTCCAGGTCTGCGGCCGTTTAATCGTCTGCACCATTGTTCGCATTGCGAGCTCAAGGGCGATAATGCTTTCCTGTTGTGTCGGCATGACCTCAGTATAAACGATTACTTACCCTAAGTAAATAATTACAATTGTTCTAATAGCTGGGCGAACGACTGGGCGGGTTTATGAGCCTGTAGAGCCGAAGCGTCATCGGTCGATGGGGTGCTGGCGGCAGCCTGGAGTGTCGTGACGGTAGGTTGAGCGGCGCCAGAACCACCGCTGTCGCCGAGGCTCCCTGCGGCTGGATCTATCAGTCCTTCAGTGACAGAAACGGAAATCGGTTCGAGAGATTGCTGGCTGTGGGCCGATATCAGAAGCGTCGCTTTAGCCGATTCCGTGGCTTGCGTGGTAACTCGTTGACCGGTCGAAAACGTCGCTGTGCGCTGCTCGATGTAGCCAATTGCTACGAGCACGACGGCCAATATCGGCAAAGTGATGAGCAAGCTTTGGGCGGTCTTGGGCGGGGGCGCCGTTGGGCTCGTTGTCGTTGGCTTCATCGTATTTTTTTTCGAGGGGGTTGTAACGGATTTAGCCATAAGTTCTACAGGTCAGTTTAGCACAATTACGCGTCTGAACTTTTTAAGTTACGCGCTTTCGGCACTAATGGGGCTGGCCAGACTCCCGGCCGATAATCTTTTAACGGGGCGCGGGGTTGCCGCTTTGAGCGGCTGTCGGCTCAATTTTACGAGGAAGTATGTGCCGGTGGCCGGGGAACTCTTGACTGTTATTTTGCCATTAAAATCATGCTCCACAAACTGCTTCACCATCGCCAAGCCAATCCCCATACTGGTAGGTGAATCTGACTTTGTGCTGTAGAAAGGCTCGTATATCTTTTTGATGGCGTCAGGGGGAATGCCGACTCCCCGGTCAATGACTGAGCATTGCATCCCGGCGTCGGTCTGGCTTACCGCTACTTCGACGAGCTTGTCGGCGTCAGTTTCTATCCCCACATAGGCGTCAATCGCATTGGCGATGAGATTGGACATCAGCTTATTGAACTTAACGGCGTCGCCAGTTAATTTGAAATTACCGCCGGGCTGTAGCTTCACTATGACGTTGGCTTGATCGGCCCGCGGCCGGAGACTCTCCAGTAATTGTGTTAGTTCTGCTCTGACGCTGAAGGAACTTATAGTGCTTTGACCTTTGACTTGTTGGCGGGCCGCCTCGACGTACCGTTCAACGTGTTTGAGGTTTTGGCGGACGCGCAGTAATAAGGCGGCGTCTTGGGTATGATCGAGCATATCCAGGTTAATAGTTGCGGCGGTCAATGGATTAGTTAAGTCATGAATTAAATTTGCGTTCAAACGGCCAAACTCGGCGAAGCGTTGGAGCTCCATGGAGCGCATAAGCTGGGCTTCCTTCAGCTGACGAGTCCGTTCGCTGATTTTATCTTCGAGGTCGACACGATCGGACAGCACGGCCCTTTCCTTAGATCTTGCTCGCCGCCATGAGCGGTTAATTACGCTGCCGGTAAGCAAGGAGACTAACCCAACGGTACTCATAATGATGGCATAGCCGGCCGGCCGGCCGTAAATAAAGGTGTTGGTCAGCCACTGTGAACCGGGATTTAATTTGTTATAAATCTGTAGATTAGCGACGACCAGTCCGAGGGTCATGATGATACCGATGATGGTCAGACCCACTCGGGCGTTAATGAGCACGCCCACAAAGATCAGGATCAGGGCATAGAAAAGCTGAACCTGGGGGACGTCAAAACCGAGCTGAACAGTCAGCAGGACGGCAATAAAAGCTAACAGTACGACAAAAATACGGCCGGATACTCGTTGATAGCCTTTTCGAAAAGCGTAGGCCAGACCAATCAAGAAGGCGCTGGCTAACAGTGTGATGAGAAGCTTGTTGCGATAATAAGGCGAGGGCTCAACGATGAAATTGATGGCACAATTAATCGAGGCGATAATGGCGGCTGACACGAAGCCAATAAAGAAGACTTCGAGGATAAGTTTTTGCCGTTGCTTGTCGGATCCGCGACTGCGCGGCCTCATCATCTGGATGAAAGCTTGGAATAAATGCCGGGGGTAGTGAATATATTTCATATGACATTAAGACTTATGATAAATACAGTATGAGTAAGCTTAGTCCTAACTGACCGGAAGAGCAAATAGCCAGTTCGCGTAACACTAGCCGTTGCCCGGGGGTCTAAAGCGGTTTGCTGGTCTGAACGGAAACTTCTAATTTGTAACCTAAGCCGTGGACGGTCTTAATCAGGGGGGTGTCAAAAGGGCGGTCAATCTTATCGCGTAAGTATTTAATATGCACATCAATCGTATTCGTCCAAGGGTCCTCGTTTTCACGCCAGGCGTGGTTCGTCAGCGTGTTACGCGAAACGACGCTGCCAGCATGCAGCATCAAGCACTCTAGCATGGCGAATTCTTTGCGCCGGAGTTTGATTGTTTGCCCGGCGCGGGTGACGCGGTGGGTATCGCTGTCGAGGGTCAATCCGGCCGTTTGCAAGCGATGTTTTTTGGGTTGGGTGGTTTCGACCCGCCGGGACAGCACCCGTAACCGAGCTTTGAGCTCGCCGAGGCTGAACGGCTTAGTTAGGTAATCGTCGGCGCCGGCATCAAGCAAGCTAACTTTGCTAAGTACTTTTGTCTCCCCGGACAGAATCAAGATGGGGGCGGTGACCCCCGAGCGCCGCAATCGCTCACAGACGTCGAGCCCGGTCATATCGGGGAGCTTAAGATCGAGAAGAATGACGTCATAGTGAAAAGTATCGGCCTTGTGGAGGCCGCCCGTTCCGGTGCGGGCAATGTCAAGTTCATACGAAGTGGCTAGGGCATGGGTCAGGGCGGTCGTTATACCTGAGTCATCATCGATTAGTAACAGTTTTAGCATGGTGATATCTCTCGTCAGCCTTAACATAATTATTCAATTATATAACCTGTGGTACTAAATATAACACGTTTGGCTTTAAATTATGGTGATATCGATCCACTTTGGCCGTTTTTTTTGGGAAAGGGGCGTTACGTAACAGCGGTCGATCGGCATACATCAAAGCCCCGATAAAAATTTACCGGGGCGAGGGAGAGCTTATGACAGCCGGGCTTAGCGTTCGATGAACGTCAGGGCGTTGCCCATGTGGCCGGCACGGCCGGCTCGGCCAATGCGGTGGACGTAGTCGGAGTAGGACTGCGGCGTTGAGTAGTTGATCACGTGGGTGATGTCGACGACGTCAATGCCCCGTGCTGCAACATCGGTGGCCACCAAAATCGAAATGTTGCTACGTTTGAAGCTATCGAGTGAGCGCTGGCGCTGTGATTGCGACTTGCCGCCATGAATGGCGTCGGCCCGGAAGCCGCGGTCAATCAATTCTTGACTGAGTCGTTCGACACTGCGTTGCGTATCATCAAAGACGAGGGCTTTCATCCCCACCGTATTGGTGAGCAAGTCATGTAGTTTTTCAATCTTCTCGTGGTGAGAACCGTAGCGGACGACGTTTTGTTCGACGTTATCGCTGGTTTCACCGGTTTTGACATAGATATTGACGGGGTTGTTCATGAAAGTTTCGACCAAGCCCTTGACGCGATTGTCTAAAGTGGCTGAAAAGAAGAAAGACTGGCGTTGTGGGGCACAGTGGCTCAAAATTTCCCGGATATCGTCGATGAAGCCCATGTCGAGCATCCGATCGGCTTCGTCGAGAACGACGAGGTTGACATCGTGCAGCTTGAGGCTGCCGCGTTCCATGTGATCCTTGATGCGTCCCGGTGTGCCGATAACGATCTGGGGGTTCGCCCGTAGGTCGCGGAGTTGTGGGCCCATGGCGGTGCCGCCGATGAGTAGGGCGCCAAACAGGCCGCTGCCTTTAGCGAACGTGCGGCACTCGTCTTCAATCTGTTGGGCCAACTCACGGGTCGGGGCCATGATCAAAACACGCGAGCCGGGGTTGCTCATAAGTTTGTCTAATACCGGTAGAGCAAAAGCGACTGTTTTGCCGGTTCCGGTGTTGGCGATACCGATAACATCTTGTCCGTTCAAGCCAATCGGGATAGCTTGATCCTGAATTGGTGTCGGTGCCGTATAGCCCTTATTAACGACGTTGCGCTGAATTATTTCGTGCAGAGGAAAGTCCGCAAAAGCGTGGACCGGAGTAAAGTCGTCGATCTGTACAGGGATCGCTGCTTTAATAAAACGGGCTGACGGGATGTTTTCCTTTTTGGGTCCGCGTTTGCTGCCCCGGTTGTTGTTGGAGCGAAATGAGCTAGGACGGCCTGAGCCGCGGCGTTGACTATAATCTGTGTAAGACATAAAAAAAAGAATCCTTTGTGAGTTATGTAATTAGTTACTGGCGATTGTCGGCAATGAAAAATCGAGTAACTAGTGTACAAAACCCGGATTCATCTTTAACAATAGCTTAACTGTAGCATAATCAAGACGGATGCGCAATACGGCCGCCGGAGTATTATCACAAGCGGGGCGGATATATATCACAACGGGCGAATTAAGGGGGTGTATAATAATTTCTACACAAATCAGTTAAAGGCAGCCGATGAAAGCAAGATTCAGCAGTAAACAGCTCTGGAGATACTCGTCTCTCGTCTACGCTATCGGTGTTGCCGCCACTCTTGTGATGCTCGTGTTATTCTGGAAAACGTCCTGGAGTTTTGATGGCACCGATGGCTTCTTACCTCACAGCGTGGCAGTGCGAATATCTATTACTTTTCTGGAACTTCTCATCTGGTTGATCGCCCTGCGTTGTGCGTTTCGGTTCAAAAGCTACGCGGCCAGAATCAATAAAAGTGATGACGGCAGCCGACTGGGTCATATCGCGAACGGCTTGTTTCTGCTGGCGGCCTACATAATGACGCTGACGATCAGTGACGTATTGGTTGGGCTGGAGCGTCATGGTGCGCTGGGGACGGCAGCCGTGGTGATCCAACACTATGTGCCGCTGGCTATTGCCCTGGTCGCGACGGTCCTGCTCTATATTGGTTCTCGTCAGCTCGCCGGGTTAGTCGACTTGAGCGGCCAAAATCGCCGGAAAGAACTGGTCTATGTCGCGACTTTCACGTTATTCGTCGCCCTGTTTGTTGCGAATTTTTATGCCCACACCACTGACTTAATGAGCGGGCACGGTATGCCGGGATTTGACGCTTCCCCGAACGTACTTATGGGGAGCTACGTCCTTCCCTATATAATTAGCTGGTCACTCGGCTTGTTGGCGGCCGTAAATTTAGCCCGTTACTCGTATCATACGCCGGGGATGATATATAAACGGATGTTTCGGGATTTTTACCTCGGTATTTTGGCCGTCATGCTGAGCATTTTTGTGGCGCAAATATTAATGATATCTTCGTCCACTCTGAACAGTTTCGGCGTCGGCATAGTCACCCTGTACGCCGTGCTCAGCTTGACGTTACTCGGCTTCGCCCTGATAGACCGCGGGACTAATAAATTGAAATATTTAGAAGAGGTAACGTAGCCTCCTTGGAGTGAAGTTCCGTCGCGCGCAAGGCGGATGACCTTGGAGGCAAGCGTTCAAGCTGCCTGAGAATATCATCCCGAGGCAGCCGACAGGTTTTTCTACGACAGACGTTGGAGGGCGGCTAACAAGTGAGCAGTCGAACTATCATTGAGCTCGCTTAGCTGGCCCGATTTCAGCTGCCCAAACAGATCTTGGGCGAGGGCTTTGCCGAGCTCGACGCCCCATTGGTCAAACGAATTAATATTCCAAATAGCCCCTTGGACAAAAATCTTATGCTCATAGAGGGCGATGAGTTCGCCGAGGGTCTTAGGCGTCAATTTTGGCAACAGCAGAGTATTGGTCGGCCGGTTGCCCGGAAAGGTACGGTGCGGAACGAGGGCTTCGGGCACACCATCGGCGCGCACTTCATCGGCGGTCTTGCCAAATGCCAAGGCGCGGGTTTGGGCGAGTAAATTGGCGCTTAATTTTACGTGGTGGTCTCCCAGGGGGTTGAGTGGCTGGGCGAAGCCAATAAAATCAGCCGGAATTAAGCGGGTACCTTGGTGCAGTAGTTGGTAAAAAGCGTGCTGGCCGTTGGTGCCGGGCTCGCCCCATATCACTGGGCCAGTGGGATAGTCGACGACGGCGCCGTCTTTGGTGACGGATTTACCGTTGCTTTCCATGTTGCCTTGTTGAAAGTAAGCCGCAAAGCGGTGGAGATATTGGTCATAGGGGAGAATCGCCTCCGCTTCCGCGTCAAAAAAGTTGGAGTACCACAAGCTGATCAGGGCAAGAATAACGGGGAGGTTCTTCTCGAGCGGGGCGCTCTTAAAGTGCTCGTCCATCTCGTAGAATCCCTCGAGCAGCAGTTTAAAATTCTCAGGTCCGATGGCAACCATGATCGATAGCCCGATGGCACTCGTCAGAGAATAACGGCCGCCAACCCAATCCCAGAACTCAAACATGTTCGCCGGGTCGATGCCAAATTCGCGGACTTTGGCGGCGTTGGTCGATACTGCCACGAAGTGTCGGGCGACGGCGGATTCTTCAGCGAGTGATTCCAGCAGCCACTGGCGGGCGCTGCGGGCGTTCGTCATTGTCTCATCGGTAGTGAAGGTTTTAGAGGCCACAATAAAGAGGGTTTCGGCCGGATCGAGATCGCGGGTGACTTCGACGAACTGAGTCGCATCAATGTTCGAGATAAACCGCACTGAGAGATCGCGTTGCGAGTAATACTTGAGGGCTTCGGTTGCCATAACGGGGCCCAGGTCTGACCCCCCAATACCGATATTTACGATGTTTTTAATTGGTTGGCCGCTGTGTCCGAGCCATTGCCCGCTGCGTATTCGGTTACTGAAGTCCGCCATTTTTTGTAGAACGGTTGTAATGTCGGGCATGACATCGTGGTTATCGGTCAGAACTGGTGTGGGGGATTGATTCCTCAGGGCGGTGTGCAGTACGGCGCGATTCTCGGTTGTGTTGATTTTCTCTCCGGCAAACATGGCGTCACGCAGGTCTTCCACTTTGCTGGCTCGTGCCAGGTCAAACAGCAGACCGAGGGTTTCTTGGGTGATGAGGTTCTTGGAATAGTCGGCCAGTATGTCGGCGGCTTGGAGGCTAAAGGCGGGGCCGCGCGAGCTGTCGGCGTTAAACAGATCGCGAAGGTGGGATTCTTTCATGTGGAGTGAGTGGGTATGCAGGGCTTGCCACTGCGGCATGTCGGTCAGTTTCATCATAAGTACCTCTTTTACGCTTTATGGCTTAACTATAGCACTTTAAAAGCAGACGTCGGTTCGAGTAACGAACCAGTCGCTCGCCCTTGCCCGGTTCAGCGGGGAGGGCCGGTCCTTAGACGCCTTTCCAGGTTGGATAGGTGTAATCATCGATAAATAACGATCGAAGGTCCTTGCCGATCTGCAGGCGCAGCCCATCGGGATTAAGCACCAGTAGCCGCCCATCTTGTGAACTGATAAGGCCTAGTTTTTCGAAACGGCTCAATTCGCGGCTGACGCTTTCCCGGGCCAAATTGATGGTTGAGGCCAAGTCGCTGTGTGTCAAGCGCGGCAAAACGATCGCCCCGTCGTCGTTTTGCATTCCAAAGCGGCGGCACATAAAGATCAGCCGGTAAGCCAGCCTCTGTCGGGCGGTTTTGTACTCCAAGTTATCGACCCGGGCTTGATAGAGGACATATTGGTCAAGTATTTTACTGAGCATACTGAAGGCTACTTCGGCATCGGTTTTGATGGCCTTTAAGAATATTCTTTTAGCTAGGCGAATGATGCTGCAATCTGTCTGGGCTTCGAAGTAAAGATCGAGGCCCTCTTTGTTGATTATCCAGGCCAGCGGAAAGATCTCATCATCTGTGAAAACGATGTGAATGTAATGTTCCCCGTGATCGTCGATCACGTAGGATTTAACTAAGCCGCTGACAATGAAATAAATATCAGTCGTTTGATCATCCGGGCGGAGGATAATTTCGCCTTTTTTGTAAGTGACTCGCCGGCCGGACTGCCGGAGTTGTTCAAGCCGTAAATGATCAGTGTTTAACGCCTGCATTGCCTACTCTTCATGGGCGTGACTCCTCGCTACATTCGCTACAGTATAGTATGTCCTAAGTTAGGGCTGAGTAATAATTTGTGTAGTGATAATTAATAATCTGTTAACAATTATCAGTCACGTAGTCTCTAAGGAGTAGCTGGCGCTAATTTCTGGTATAATACGCCCATAAATGACCTCGCCATCTTCGATCGTACTCTCTGTTGTTATACCGGTTTATAATGAAAGCCCCGGTTTATTGACTTTTCATAATTTGTTACAGGCCGTTGTCGGGCAAGTCTACCCGGATAAGTACGAGATAATCTACTGTGATGACGGCAGCCAGGATGGCACTGCCGATATTATCAAGCAGCTGGCGAAAACCAACTCGCGGGTCTCGCTGATTAAGTTGTCGCGAAACTTTGGCAAAGAAATCGCCACAACCGCCGGCATTCATCACGCTCGGGGGCAGGCGATTATGACGATTGACGCCGACGGGCAGCATCCGGTCGAGCTAATTCCGCAGTTTATCACTCGATGGAAGGCAGGTAGTCGGGTCGTCATTGGACTCCGGACCGCGAATACCCAAGAAGGGCTAGTCAAGCGGCTTGGCTCGAAACTTTTTTATAAGATCTTCACTCGGCTGACCCGGATTCAGCTTATTCCCGGATCAACCGATTTTCGTCTCATCGATCGCACTGTCCAGCGGGAGTTTATGCGCATGACAGAGCGCAACCGGATTACACGCGGGTTGATCGACTGGCTGGGCTTTGAGCGCACCTTTATAGAATTTACCGCCAAACCGCGTCTCGCCGGTGAAGCGGGTTATTCGTTTAAAAAACTTGTGAAGTTGGCCATCGACAGCATGGTGTCGCTGAGCATCTCACCCTTGTATATCACCGCCTACATCGGGGCGGTCGTCCTGCCGGCTTCAGTGGTGGGAGGCCTGGGTATGTTAATAAATCTCTTGCTCAATGACCCGTTACACCTCCAGGCGACGGGCAGCGCCTACGTGATGATATTGCTGCTGTTTTTAGTCGGTGTGTTGCTGGTATCGCAGGGGATTATCGGACTCTATTTGTCGCATATTCACACGGAAACCCAAAACCGTCCGCTCTATATTATTGATTCGGACCAAGCTGAGTGAGGGCGAGATTACTGGTGTGGGGGCGACGACCCGGTCTGCGCTATCTGCTGATTGGGGGGAGTGTTTATCTTTTGGAGCTCGCCGTCATTTTTGGCGCCCAACGTTTTGGCGCGAATGCCGTGACCGCCGTGGCACTTAGTTTTTGGGTCGGGCTCGTCGTATCATTTGCCCTCCAAAAATTGGTGACATTCAATGATCAACGATTTCATCATCGAATTCTTATACCCCAGATCGTCGCATTTTCCTGCCTCGTGCTATTCAACTTTAGCTTTACGATCGGGGTTGCCAAGTTACTCTCTGGCCTTGTCGGGCCGGCGATATCACGAACCATCGCGTTGGGTATCACCACAATTTGGAATTTCTACCTGTATAAGACACGAATCTTTAAACCGGCTATCGAGTCAAATTAATGGCCAAAAAGTCCAAAAAATCAACGAAAGGCGCAACCCGCGCCAAGCCCCACAAGGCTAAACATAGTCGGGCCCGGCTCGCTCCCCCGACGCCCGCGCCATTGTCCCCCCCGGCCGAATCGCCACAGTCACAATTGTGGACGAACGGGCGTTTTACGAAACATTTCAAAAAGCTATACGCGATTATTGCCGTCGTTATGCTTTTGGCCAGTAGCGCGTGGTGGGCAATGCTCGGCGCTCAAGTCCAGCAATCTAATGCCGACCAACTCGTTAACCCGTACCTGTTTCACGATGCCGCCACGCGGAGTGGCGCCCTCTTACCGGCCACGCATAGTTTCCTGTTGAAGTGGCCTCTATTTTTGATCGTCAAACTGGGGGGTTACTCGAGCGCGAGCTATGTCATCGTAACCGTCGCCGTGGTGCTGGCCACTGTGGTCGGCTTGGCGGTGCTGTTGCAGCGCATTGAGCGACGCCCCCTAGTGTTTGGCACTATTTGTCTGGCCCTCGGATCTGTTTTAATAGCCGTCCCGGCCCAACCATATGTGGGCGGTTTGTTGCCGGTTAATATGGCGATGCTGGCCACCCGTAATATTGAATATCTGTGGTTTATTGGCTGTTTAATATTGCTCGCGCCGGGGCGGGGGGTCAGGAATCGGAAGTTTTATCTCGCGACAGTCGGCCTCATGCTGTTATTCACCAGTGATCGGTTTTTCTTAACGTTGAGTGGGGGCGGCGCATTAGCCGGACTGATTATCTTTGCCCTCGTCAAGCGCTGGAGGCTGGTCAGGGTGTCCGTCGATTGGCTAGCGGCCTCCGCTGGGGCTGCGCTCGGAACGTTTGCCTTGATCGCCACCATCAATGCCAGTCATGCCCTTCGTCTGGCTGACCAGACGACGCTCAGTCCGTACGCCCTTATCGCTAGGGGATCTGATCTACTAATCGCTTGGGCTTACGCGATTCTTGGATTATTAACTAATTTTGGAGCGAATCCCGCCGCCGGCGTCACGTTGCTTCGTCAAGTTCCGGACGCGGCCCTGCATAATCTGTTGAGTCCGGGCGGTCTGGTTCTGCTCGCCAACGGCCTGGTAGGGTTGGCTGGGCTGGGAGCAGTCATCGGGGTTGCGCGGGCGAGTGGGCGAGCCTCCCGTGAGCCCGACGAATCTCCGGGGATAGCCCACACCCTCGCAACGATGCTGTTACTGGCCAGTGGCAGTGCCCTCGCGGCCTACGTACTAACGACGCATGCCTATGCCGTTGACGCCAGATATCTCACGATTTGGCTGTTTACAGTATTTGTGGCACTGGCCACAGCTACCCGTCGGCGGGCATGGCCCGCTGCCCAGTTGGTCGTGGTTGGTACGGTGTTGGCTGGCGCCGTGCTACTATCCACCGTCAGCGTTGCTCAGCTATCCCGTCAGGAAAAGTCCGCCCTAGCCGTGGTCAACGATCGAAATTCATTGGTGGTGCAGGTATTAAATCACCACCGTGTCGATACGCTCGTCGGGGATTACTGGCGGGTTGTCCCCGCCAAGTTTGCCGCCGGCCCCCAAAAACAGTTCAACATTTACCCCTTGGCCGGCTGCGCCCAAGCCCGGGAGGTTTTGAGCAGTAGCGTCTGGCAACCGAATTTGCAGCACCATAGCTTTGCTTACTTGCTCTCGCTTGATCGTAGCCTGACAGATTTCCCCCGCTGTAACCTCAAGCAAGTCGTGGCCGCTTACGGTTCGCCGAGCGCCACTACTCTGATCGCCGGGACATTGGATGCCCCCCAGGAGCTACTCATGTTTTACAATAACGGCATCAAAAAAAACTCGGCTGTTTCAGCTGACGTATCTCCCCTCGAGACGGTGCTGCCAATTCGGCCCGATCAAATACCGAATGCCACTTGTCCCCTTCCTATCGTGATGAATATCGTCGCCCACCAAGATGATGATCTGCTCTTCATGAATCCGGCTATTATGCGGGATATTCAAGCCGGTCACTGCGTGCGCACAGTGTACTTAACGGCCGGCGATGCCGGCAGCGGCCGTTTCTACATGCTTAATCGTGAACAGGGCTCCGAAGGCGCCTATTCCTACATGCTTGGCCAGCGGACAGCTGGTTGGGTACAGCGGATTGTGAAATTGGGCAACAAGCAATTCGTGACGGTAGCGAGTCCTCGTGGCAACGAAAAAGTATCGCTAATTTTCATGCATTTACCGGACGGGGATCTGAACGGTCGGGGCTTTGCGGCTACTAACTTTGAAAGCCTCGCTCGCCTACGGGAAGGTAGTCTCAGTAGAATTCACTCCATCGATAATCAATCAACCTATAGTTCGGATGATTTAAGCAATGCCCTGAGCACGCTTATGCAGGTGTATCACCCCACTGAAATACGGACCCAAAGTGCGTTCAGTGACACGCAATACCCCGATCATAGCGACCACACGATTGCCGGTCTCTACGCCACGGCCGCGGCCGGTGGTTATGCCCGCAACTTGCCGGCTGATTCAGCCCCGATACCTTTATACTATTTTGTCGGCTATCCGGTTCACGACATGGCTGATAATGTCAGCGGCCAAGATTTGGTCGACGCCACCACCGCTTTTTTGATGTACGCCAGGCACGATGGGGGAGTCTGTCAGACTGAGGCTCAGTGTCGGACAACCCCCACTTATAATGCCTACTTACGCACCCAATATCAGAGCCAGTATTAATCCCCCGGGCTAGCCGAAGAGTCAGCTCCGACGGGCAATTGAGTTATCTGGCTGATTAAATTTGGAAGCGCCGTAAGTATTTGACGGCACCCTGAAGTGTCGGTTCGGTGTTGTGCTCGCCAAAAACGTAAACTTTCTTAAACGGTAACTTTGGGTCATGACGCGAAACTAGGGCTTCGGCGACTTGTTGGCCGGCATCGAGCTCGGCCGCCGCATCAGCCAATTTCCAGATGGAGTGACACAGCGTAGACGATAGGGCAACAACAAACTCGCCCCGCTTAGCGACGGCTACGAGAAATTTAGATGAATTCCCGGAATTTGGTAATGCCGTCACGGTCATGGTCTGCTCCCCCACGGATAATTAATAATACTATCACTCCATACTAGCGGCAAAAAGCAAGATTGTCCACGGCTGTCCGTCGTATCCGCCGGCCCATTTGCAACCGGGGAGTTCACATCATGGTCGATGAAAAGCTTCGGTAGTGTTCATTTGCTTCGGGGCGTCAGACTTATTTTGGATCGAATGAATCGTCTTTTACCGTTTAGCGGATGCTCGACCTCGATGAGATAAACGGCCCTAGTCGGCAGTGTTCTATTAAGCGGCAGAGCTGAGTTGCTTTGGTCACTGACGTGCGGACGGTACCCCGGGCCGACCCAGTCCGACTCGGTATAACGAACGCCCAATTGATTTAAGAAGAGGTAGAGGGCGGCGTGAAGCTTGAGGACGGCCGGCGTAGGCTTTATGAGGGTGGCCATTACCCGCTGGGGTCCGAAGGCAGCACGCTCGGTCGGCCTTAGACGGAGCGGTGTGGTCCGATGGAACACGACGTTGACTTGATCACTGAGGGCATCGGCCGACAGATTCGAAAAAAACTTTGGCATCAGCGTGCAGTGCAGGGGCATCGCACTATACCTATCGCCCACTTTCATCGGGGTAACTTCCAAGGTAAAAAAATAGCAGTGCTCTCCGACCATTAATCCTATTGTAGCAAAAAGGGGACGAGGTTGGCTGCCCTCGGGTAACACCTGGCTAGTCGACCGGGGCGACCGTAACTTCATGGTGCGGAGAAAAAGCCCGGCTAGATTATTTCACTGACGATAGCCAAACTTATTGGTAGAGTTAGCTTGTTAGCAAAATAAGGGGGTAAACCATGTCGCGCAGGAATAACAGCGACTATGAGAAGATGAGTCGGGCCGAGCTGGTCGCAATCATTGGTAATGAGGTCGATCCGGGCACTGGACGGGTTGATCTAATCGTGATGGCCATGGCCGCCGACGATCGACGTAATCACTGATGGGCGGATTAACGCTAGCGGTCGTTTAAGACGGACAAGATATTCCCCGCTGGGTCTTTGAACCAGGCGATGTCAGGGCCGCGCTGAACTGTTTTACCTCGGGCAATGCCTTTGTCGTCCGTCATGCCGTCGTAGTGCTCAAAGATAACTCCTTTAGTCGTCAACTCATCGACCGCTTGGTCGATGTTCGTCACCGGAAAATTCAGAACGGTGTAGGTCGCTGGCTGGTGGTCGTCTTTCGGGTAGGCGAGAATGCCGTTGGTGCCCCTCACTTTAAGTTTAAGCATGCCCATCGTTTCCTCTACATCGAGTCCCAGGGTTTGGCTGTAGAACGCCTGGGCCGCCGCTAAATCATTGACTGAAAAACCGCTAAATGCTGCGCTATCGTGTAACATATTTCCTCCTTCATATGATTTTACGTAGCCAGTAGTATACGCCGGGGAGGTGCGATGCACGAGTCAATATTTCGCAGACCGTAGTAGCGCTTGTCGTGCAGGTGAGGGGGCTACACCGTCGATTAAGAGAGATATATCTACCCGGGCGCTTAGTCGAGGATCTAACTGAACTATACTGGGTAATATGACAGAGGTTTTATTTGACCCCAGAACTAGTGAGGTAGTACTGTCGGTCGGCCCCGCGAAGACCGGGTCGGCAGGGGGCGATCTGCTGCCGCTGAGTGACCTATTGATCGCCGATAAATTTCCATATCCACCCGGTACTTTTCAAGAAAAAGATGTCGCGAATTGGGACCGAGAAGAGTGTCTGGCTATCGGTAGAATGGCCCTCAAGGCACTCGAGCGGGCTGATGGCGCCCCCCGTCCCCTGACGACCGAACACCTGAAGCGGCTGAAGTTGCTCGGTATTTCACCTTATTCAAATATCTATAAGCGTGATTTCGGTAATTTTTCGGCGTACAAGGAAGCCATCGGCTCCCCAATAAGATATGACAGGCTGAAATATAAGGGCTGGACGACGGCTGAGTATGTCGCCTATGCCGAGCAGACCTATGAAAAATTGGGCCAGTATCCGTCAAATCAAGATTATCGCGAGCAGTTTGATCGCGGTGAAGGCCCGAGCCTCAAGATGATTAATGACCGGTTTGGGGGCATTAAGGTGTTCCATAGGCGTCTAAGCTACCCTCATCGCTCAACCGAAGATTGGATTGAAGATGATTTCATCACCTGGGGAATAAACGTGATGAAGGCGAATCCCGACGAGTCTTTAAGCTTGGTGATGGTTAAGATTTTATCAAGAAGGGGGGTTGGCCCTTCAACCCAGGCTCTGACGAAAAAATGCGACGGCGGCTGGGCGGGTCTCAAAGCGAAAATTATAGATGAAGGCGCCCTGCAGATCGAGGCCGAAGCCACCACTCGCTTCAAAAATCTAGACTCGTATATCAAATTAGAAAACGAGGGTAAATTACCTATCAGCTCAAAGAACCTCACTGAAAAAGCAAAGCGCGGCTTAAGCGGTCGCCACGCTGTGATTGAAGCCGTCGCCAGGGGGGTGACGGTGTTCCAAAGGACGCGACTGCTCAAATGCCACTCCAAGAACTTCATCTCTCAACTTCTCACTATTCGACCGGACTTGACTGCCGGGCATATAGAAATGCGGGCCATTTCACTCGATGTTTTTGATGACATTTGGCCAGTCACCGATACGGCCAGCTCATTACATGTTTCGCGGCAGGAAATGGATAAATATCGCCAAAAAAGTGCCGAGCAGTTACGCTGCAAACGGGCCAAGAGTCGTCTCGGTCCTTCTCTCTGATAGCTGCCATGGCG
>JBDTSH010000021.1:0-10586 GCA_039931245.1 Candidatus Saccharimonadota bacterium | reverse complement strand
GGAAGGCTTTAACCGCTGATAACTCACTCATCGCAGTTGCGCTATTGACCCGCCAAGTAACGGGCAAAAAGGCTGGTCGAACAGATCTCGGTATGAATACAAAATTAGTGCAATATCGTCCAATTGGACGCCTCGTGGATACAATTTTGAAAATGCCGTACCCCGCCCAAAAGTAGCCGCGTGGGGGCTTGTTTGCCCCGTACAAATTTGTTGGACTATTACAGTGGATAGCGTATAATTCAGGGTAAATAAGTACTAAATTATAAGAGGGATAAGAATGCCACAAGTTGTCGAACCAGCCATCGAAACGTTTGCACAAATTAAAGTAATCGGCGTCGGTGGGGCCGGCGGTGCTGCTATCAACCGCATGATCGAGTCGGGGATTGAGGGTGTCGAATTCATCGCCGTCAATACCGATGCGCAGGCTCTGCATTTCTCCAAGGCGAAACACACCATCCATATCGGTAAGGACACAACCCGCGGCCTCGGCGCCGGGGCTGATCCGGCCATCGGTGAGGTAGCTGCTCGCGAATCGCACGACGAAATTGCGAAAGCCGTCGAAGGCGCTGATATGATCTTTGTGACCATTGGTGCCGGGGGCGGTACCGGTAGTGGCGCTGGTCACGTGGTGGCCCAAATAGCCAAAGATATGAACATTCTCGTCGTTGGCTTTGCGACCAAGCCTTTTGCTTTTGAAGGTGAAAAGCGTCGCAAGAACGCCGATGTTGCCATCGAACAGCTGCGCAAGGCCGTCGATACTCTCATTATTATTCCAAACGATCGCCTGTTGCTGACTATCGATCGCCAGACACCGTTGATGGAAGCCTTCAAAGTTGCCGATGACGTCCTCCGACAGGGTGTCCAGGGCATCTCTGACTTGATCACAGTACATGGTTTGATTAATCTTGACTTTGCTGACGTGCGCACTGTGATGAGCAATGCCGGTTCGGCTCTGATGGGTATTGGCCGGGCAAGTGGTGAGAACCGTGCTGTGCTGGCCGCCCAGCAAGCAATTGAATCACCGCTACTGGAAGTCTCAATCGATGGCGCTCGGGGAATTTTGTTCAACGTGATTGGCGGTAACGATTTATCGATGCACGAGATTCACGCCGCGGCCGAGACGATTACTACCGCTGCCGACTCCGATGCTAATATTATTTTTGGCGCTACTATCAACCCCGAACTCGATGGTGAAATTATCATTACCGTCGTTGCGACTGGCTTTGACGCGTCCTACTTTACCAAAAGTAGCGAAGCGGACGGTGATTCAGGCCAGGCAAACTCAGCCCCGACTCCCCTAAGTACGCAAGCCTCACAGCAAGACGAACGTGCCATTAGTAACCTCGACATGGACCTGGATGACACGCCAGTCACTGATTTTACTAGTGATGCGCCGACCCCGAACATCTGGACTATTGAGGACGAAGATGCCCCGGAGCCCGGCAAGCAAGATGACGACAAAGACGATGATCGCTCAGGGAGCTCAATGGGGGGTGGTAGCCTCGACGATGATCTCGAAAAGCCTTCATTTTTGCGCCGCTTGGCTAAGCGCCATCGTGATGAAAAAGCTGCTGAGACCAGCGACGACAAAGATAAAAAGGATTAGTACTCTTCGACTCGGTCTCGCTTTTGGCCAGCTCGCGAAACTAAGTTGACGACCATTACTAGCTAGTTTACTTCCGTTCGCTCCTGCGAACGTCGGTTGACTTTAGACTGTAAGCTGCCCGGCCGGCGCTAGTTCGCCGGTATATAGGGGGCTATAACAGGGGTAAATTGTGATAAATAATACAGCGCAAAAAGTCTTGCAAAACGCTATAGCTAGGGCTATAGTTATCTGTCTAGACGCTATATGTGGCCGGTAACGCCACGGGGGTGTCGGTACATTAACTAAAATATCTAAATACGGCACCCCAAAGTTGGTTCTCCTTATAAAGAGCAATTTTGACGGTCAACGTGTTTTTGATTAAGGAGGCAGACGTGAAATGCAACCAATGCCAGAGCGACGACGTCAAGGTGATCGAATCGCGTGATGTGGCAGATGGCCAGGCAATCCGCCGCCGCCGAATGTGCGTAGCTTGTGGTCAGCGCTTTACGACCTACGAACGTTTGGAACGACCGCAACTCATCGTCGTCAAAAATGATGGGACGCGCGAATTGTTCAATCGGACCAAGCTACTGGACGGCCTGTATCGGGCGTGCGAGAAGACAGCGGTGACTAGTTTGCAGCTCGAAAAAGTCATAACGAACATCGAGCAAGAGCTATACGCGTGCGGCGACCAAGAAGTCAAATCGGCCCGTGTCGGCGAGCTTGTGATGGATCAGCTTGCCCGGCTCAATGAAGTCGCCTACGTCCGATTTGCCAGTGTCTATCGACGGTTTACTGATATTGCCAGTTTTGAACGAGAGTTATCGATCGTCAGGCAGGGCAGGCACATTCCACTCAACGATGAAGTTAAACAGGTTAAGGTGACTTAACAGTTTTCTTCGGTCTCGAAAGGTAACTTTCGAAGTCGCAGAGAGCTCACCAGGTTCACGAGTTGAGAGCCGTGAATAGGGAACTCTAACAAAAAATATAACAAATCAAATAATAATGGCCCACTGAACGGGAACAGGTTCATGGCCCTAAAAAGAAGTGAGGGTAGTTAAGATGGCAGAGACAACAACACGGGGAGTGACACGAGTATTTACCCCCAAAAAGAGCAAAGCTTACGAGCAGCTCAAATGGGTGAAGCGTGATTCTATTATTAAAAACCCCATGACCGGCAAGCCGGTGTTCGAGCAATTGGGTGTTGATTTTCCTGAGGGCTGGTCGTTGAACGCTATCAACATTGTGGCTCAGAAATATTTTTCTGGTACACCGGGCGCCGTTGACCGCGAAAGCTCACTCAAGCACTTGATCGACCGGGTCGTCGACACCATCACTCGCCAGGGCTTACAAGAAAGCTACTTTGCCAGCGAGCTCGAAGCCGAAAACTTCCGCGAAGAACTCAAGTACATCGTGGCCACTCAGCGGGCCGCCTTTAACTCACCGGTTTGGTTTAACATCGGTGCGCCCGATCGTTCACAGCAGGCCAGTGCTTGCTTCATCCTCGGGATAGAGGATACTATGCCCGCCATTTTGAACTGGTACGTCGATGAAGGTATGATTTTCAAGGGCGGCTCCGGCTCCGGCATCAATATTAGCAATATCCGCTCGAGCGTAGAAACCCTTGGTAAAAGCGCCGGAACGGCCAGTGGCCCCCTGAGCTTTATGCGTGGGGCTGACGCCAGCGCCGGGGCGATCAAGAGTGGCGGCAAAACCCGCCGCGCCGCCAAGATGGTTATACTAAATGTTGAGCACCCCGACATCGAGGAGTTTATTTGGAGCAAAGCAATTGAAGAGCGCAAAGCCCGTGACCTCCAGTCACTTGGCTGGGACATGAGCCTCGACGGTAAAGACTCCTTCAGTATTCAGTACCAAAACGCCAATAACTCAGTCCGCGTCAACGACGAGTTCATGCAAGCCGTTGAAAATGATGATAACTGGGACCTCAAGGCCGTCACATCCGGTAAGACCGTTAAGACTATCAAGGCCCGCAAGCTCTACCGCCAGTTCGCCGAAGCCGCTTGGGAGTGTGCCGACCCTGGTATGCAGTTCGACACCATCATTAATAAGTGGCACACGACGCCAAATGCTGGCCGTATCAACGGCTCCAACCCGTGCTCCGAATACATGCACCTTGATAATTCGGCTTGTAACTTGGCGAGCATCAACCTACTTAAGTATCTCAAAGATGACGACACCTTCGACGTGAAGGCGTTCGTCCACACGATTGAGCTGATTTTTACCGCCCAGGAAATCCTGGTCGGTTACAGTGAGTATCCGACCGAAAGTATCGGCAAGACGGCGAAAGCGTACCGCGAGCTCGGTATCGGCTACGCCAACCTCGGGGCGCTCTTAATGGCGCTTGGTCTACCCTACGATTCAGCCGAAGGCCGCGCCATTGCCGCCGCTATTACGGCCATCCTGACGGGTGAGTCTTATGCCACCAGCGCCCGGATTGCCGGCCGGGTCGGCCCCTTTGCCGGCTTTCACAAGGACCGCGACAATATGCTCAACGTACTGCGCATGCACCGGGCTGAAGTCTCGAACATTGACGCGAGTCTCGTCTCCGAAGAACTATTGAATGCCGCTACCAGCGCGTGGGATGATGCCGTCGAACTCGGCGAACGCTACGGAGTTCGCAACTCTCAAGCCAGTGTGCTCGCCCCAACCGGCACCATCGGTCTGATGATGGACTGCGACACGACCGGTATCGAACCGGACCTCGGCCTAGTTAAAGTTAAGAAATTAGTCGGTGGGGGAACGATGAGCATCGTTAACCAAACCGTCCCTCGAGCGTTGAAAAACCTGGGCTATAGCAAAGCGCAGATCGACGAGATCATTAATTACATCGATGTTGAAAAAACTATACTTGGTGCACCCCACCTCAAGAAAGAGCACGAACCTGTCTTTGCTTGTTCGATGGGTGACAACGCAATTCACTACCTAGGCCACGTGAAGATGATGTCGGCAGTACAACCGTTCCTGTCGGGCGCCATTAGCAAGACCGTCAACATGCCCGAAGAAGCTACCGTCGAAGACATCGAACGGTTGCACATCGATGCTTGGAAGATGGGCCTCAAGGCTGTCGCTGTGTACCGCGATAATTGTAAGGTTGCTCAGCCGCTCAGCATGGCCAAAAAAGACGTTGCTCCGGTCGCCGAACCGATCGCTCCGGTTGAAAAGTTTGTCTTGAAGGGCGCCGTCCGTCGGCGCTTGCCGCGCGTTCGTAACAGCAAGACCTATAAGTTCATGATTTCTGACCTTAAAGGCTACTTTACCGTCAGCGAGTATGAAGACGGTATGCCGGGCGAACTTTTCGTTAGTGTCTCGAAGCAGGGCAGTACGCTGTCGGGTTTGATGGATTCATTTGCTATCAGCGTCAGTCACGGTCTGCAATACGGCGTGCCCCTGAAGAGCTACGCCAAGACGCTGCGCGGAACAAGTTTTGCGCCAAGTGGCATCACCAACGATAGTGAGATTCGCACGGCGAGTTCGATCACCGATTACATCATCCGCCGGCTGGCCCTCGACTATTTGTCGTTTGATGATCGCCTCGAGCTCGGGCTAGCCTCGATCGACGATATGCCCTCTGACAGTCAGACGTCGCTGCTCGATGGAGCGGCGCCAGAGTCAGTTGCGGCAACTGCTACATCGGTTCCAACCGAGCCGGTACATATACCGGCGGCTACGCCCGTATCGAAAGTTTCGGCCGCTAAGGTAACGACCAGTTACAGCCCGGCACCACTGTGCTACAACTGCGGCAATCAGACACAACGAGCCGGTAGTTGTTACGTCTGTAGTTCGTGCGGTTCGACCACCGGTTGCAGCTAAGCAAAGTCCAGTTTGTTTGTGGTGGGCATCTAACTAGTGTCCACTCTGGGCGTAGATGAGGCTCATGGCATCGTAAATAAGTAGGAGGGAAGGGTTTCCCTCCTACTTTTGGTAGGTGGGTAGAGCTTAAACTAGCAAAAGAAGACGCTAATTTTCATAAGCAGGCTTGCTCGGGCAAGCCTAGATTGCGGATGAGCGCCCCACTCGCAAGCCCGGCCTGGTGGCGGGGGAGCCTCGGCATGCTCGGGAAGACAGTGCCAAAAAATAGATTATCTTCTGGCGCAAAAGCAGGATAAGGGCGCCCATTTTGTGATAAAAGGGGTTTGGAGGGCGGGAGACTGGATGTGGCGATATATCATGAAAAAAAGGTATGCAAAATAATACACTGTTGTGTAATTCTGGACCCCCTGTGTATAACTAATTGAGAGGAGCTGAGTAGACAGATGGTCCAATATTAAAAAAACATTTAATATTTAATGTTGTATGCATGACAACTAGAATATAAACTTAAGAAGTTATTTATAAAAATGATAAATATTTAACGAACATAATATTAATTTTATGGTGATTGTTGTGCTTAATACATGTTTCAAACGGAGTAATATTAACAACTACTGAGTCGATTATTTTAAAATTCTACCAGCATGACCTTTTCTGACTGGCAATATGCTTGTGCTACTACTGTTCCGGACTATACTGACAAGAGGTTATTTTAAAATCAAAGACTCAAAAAAAAGTATGGATCGACTGGAACGACAAATCGGTTACGAATCGTTAGAGACGCTGGATAGTACAGTCGACTATTCTTCGCGTTTCGAGAAGCCAGTGCCCACCCTGCACCGCCACGATGGATTCGGGCGATTTGCCGGTGCCTACAAATCGCACAAGGTGTTGATTATAACCTTGAGCATTGCGGCCTTGTTTTTCTTGGGCTATGCCAGCTGGGCCTTGATGAGCGAACTGCACCATAACCCCGATGCGGCCGCTGGGACGTCTAGTGATCTGAATGGCCAGAAGTCGATCGTCGTCATCCCGGGAACAGATCAAATCCTGACTGTTAACCCAAAGTTGCAGGTCCAGAACGATACCGCCATTAAGGGTGATTTGACCGTCGCTGGTAGTTCTAGCCTTCACAGGCTTAAAATCGACGGTGACGTCGTCGTGACCGGCAACGGTACCTTTGGTGGTGACGTGACGGCCACCAATATTATTGCCCAGAATTTGAGCGGTAACTTTACGGGCAGCTACAGCGGTGATGGCAACGCCTTAACTGGTTTGAATGCCAGCAATATCGTTAGTGGCACTCTCAGCGACGCCCGCTTGAGCACAAATGTGGCGCTGAGAGATGCTAGCAATACCTTCACGAACACAAATACTTTCAGCAGCAATTTAATCGTTCAGGGTACGGTCACTGGGCAGTCGGCCATTTTTGCGGGCAACGTATCGGCCCTGACATTTACCCAAAACGGCAACGCTGTCTGTGACGTCACCGGCAATTGTGGTGGTCTCGGCACCGGTATTACCGGTAGCGGTAGCGCCAATAGTCTCGCCATGTTTACTAGTGGTGGTAGTATTGGGAATTCAATCATCATGCAAAGCGGCACGACCGTCACGGTCGTCGGCACACTGGTGGCTACGGCCTTGCAGGGTGACGGCAATGGCCTCACTAGCGTTAACGCCAGCCAGCTCAACAGTCAACCAGCCAGTTTTTACCAAGACGCGACCAACCTAACGGCTGGCACCGTCAGTTCGAGCCGCTTACCAGCCACTATCGTCTATAGCAACACGCCTAACACTTTTACCGCCAGCAATAACTTCACCGGTGGCTTGAACCAAAATGGTAACACCGTCTGTGATAACTCGAACAATTGCGGTTACACATCGGGCGCCGCCCTTGCGACGGCGTTTGTGCAAAGCGGCAATAGCTTTGGCAGCACCGCTAGCCTAGGTACCAACGATAACTTCGCACTGGTTTTGCAGACTAATGGCGTCGAGCGCTTGCGCGTCAACGCCGCCGGCGGTATCTCCGTAACCGGCGATTTGAGTGCTACCACGCTGGGCGGCAACGGCGCCAGCATTACCAACGTCGACGCGGTGGCTTTGAACGGTCAAGCTGGCGGCTACTACCAGAACGCCGACAACATAAATGCCGGTACTCTTGCCGACGCTCGCCTGAGCGCCAATGTCACGCTCCAAGGCAACAGCTTCAACGGCGTTAATCAATTGGTCCAGCTCAGTGGCAGTGGTGCCTTACCGGCCCTGAACGGCGCCCTTGTCACCGGCGTTGATGCGATCACGCTCCAGAGTCACGACACGAGCTATTTCACCAACGCCAGCAACATAAGTTCCGGCACGTTGAACGATAGCCGGCTGAGCCCCAACGTCGTGCTACTCAACGCCAACAACATATTCACCGGCGCGACCAACACCTTTAATGGCGTCGCCGCGGTCACCTTTACTCAAAACGGTAACACCGTCTGTGACAATAGCGGTAATTGTACGACGGCCGGAGCGGCCGGCGGCGACCTGACCGGCACCTACCCCAACCCGACAATCGCCAAACTACAGGGCGTCACCGTTGGCATCTCCAGCCTGACGAGCGGTCAAATCCTGCAATATAACGGTACTAGTTGGATCAATCAAACGCTCAGCGGCGACGTCAGTCTTAATAGTACCGGGGTTGCTACCATCACCAATAACGCTATTACGACCGTCAAGATCGCCGATGCCAATGTCACCAACGCCAAGCTACTCAACAGTAGCCTGACTGTTAGTCCCGGCACCGGGCTGTCCGGCGGCGGCGCCGTTAGCCTCGGCGGCAGCACGACGCTCAACGTCAGTTATGGTTCGAGCGCCGGCACGGCTGTCGAGGGCAGTACCACATTAACTGTTAATGGCGGGACCAATCTGACCGGCGGCGGTACGGTTACGCTCGGTGCCGGCGGCAGCGTGACGCTTAATACGGTGCCCAACCCGACCTTCGCGACGAGTGTCAGCACTCCCTTACTGCAGAACGCCGGTACTTTGGCCCTCGATGCTAGCGGTGCCAACAGTATTACTCTCAGCACCAACGGCCTGACTCGCCTGACTATCGACGCTAGTGGCGCCGTCACAGTGGCCGGTAGTCTGACGGCGGCCAGTCTAATCGGTAATGGCGCAGCCGTTAGCAATGTCGACGCACTCACACTGCAGGGCAATGCCGCCAGTTTCTTCACCGACGCCAGCAACATCAGCAGCGGCACGCTGAACGACGCTCGTCTGAGCGCCAACGTCGCCTTCTTAAACGCCAACAACGTCTTCACCGGCCTAACCAATACTTTCGGTGCTTTGACGGCCACGAATATATTGCAAAACGGCAACTCGGTGTGCGACAGCTCCGGCAATTGTCCAGCCGTTCAATCGGTTAATGGCTTGCAAGGGGCGATTAGTCTGAGTGGCACCGCCAATCAAGTCACCCTGACGACGGTCGGTAACGACATCTCCTTTAGCCTGCCGCAAGACATTGACGTCTACGCCGTGCCAACGTTCTCGGGCCTGACCCTAAACGGTGGCCTGATCGTGAATGGCGACATAAGTCTTGCCCAGGGCAGTACTATTAGCGACGATGCCGGCAACGGTGTGATCTTCAGCGTCGGCACGCGCCAGTTTATCTTCCCGTCGTCCGGCGGTAACTTCCAGACGATTTGTACGACCGGAATTACCTGTGCAGCCGGTGGTGGCCAGGCCGTCATCTTGGCCCCCGGCAGTGCCCAGACCAATAACACGGCCGACGCGGCTATCTTCATTAACGCGACGGGTAGCGGAAACTTGGTGCAGCTGCAAAGCGGTGGTCTCGACAAGTTTGTCGTCAGCAGCGCGGGGGTCCTGACTACGGCCACTATCAACACCAACACCATCACGCCGTCGGCCAGTTTGACGGTTGGAGCGACGACCCAGAGTTTTGCGCTGCAGGGGACGTCTAACAGTTACATTCAGGCCACAAGTGCTGGTAACTTTACAACGAAAATAGGTTTTAACGGGACTGCTAATAGTAACGTTACGTATAACTTTGATACCGCTCCAGCCGGCGGTGCCGGCAGCTACACCGTATGTACTAGTGACGGTAATTGCGCCGGTAGCGGCGGCGGCGTTACTACCCCCGGCGGGTCACCCAACAGTTTGGCCAAGTTCGGCGTCAGCGGCTACAACATCGTCAATTCTAATATTAGCGATGACGGCACAACCGTCACCGTCAATAGTCTACTGAGTGTCAGCGGCGCCTCGATAAGCCTCGGGACGGCCGGTACAACGACGGGGTCGACCATATATAAGAGCGCGACTAGCCCGTACTCGATCAACCTGCTGGTCGACCAAACTAACGCGCCTGGCTTGACCGGTGACCAGTATATTACGCTTCCAGCGGCTTCGGGCATGGTCGCAGTCAGCGCGTCGGGTCCGATTAGCCTCGACGGCTATGGCAACCTGACTTGTGCGACCTGTCTGACGAGTGGCGGTAGCGGCGGCGCGGGCGGCGTCACGAGCCTCAACACCCTAACCGGCGTCTTAACTGTCGCCGACGCCACGGCGGCCGGCAGTACTATAACTATTAATGACGCTAGTACCGGCGCCAAGGGTCTGGCCCAGTTCAACGGTGTCAACTTTACGGCCAGCGCCGGCGTTATCAACACTATCCAGGACATCGCAATCGCCAGTACGCCGACCTTTACCGGCTTGAACTTATCCGGCAGCGCCACCATTCAAGGCGCCAACGCTCTAACGCTTGGCAGTAGCACCAACCCTGGTGCAACCCTCTTTAATGACGGTACGGTTAGTGGTTTGAAATCGACCTTGACGACGCTCGGTTTGACGGCTAACCGGACGATCAGTTTACCGGATGTTTCAGGCACGGTGTGTCTGCAAAACTCGGTGGCTTGTGGCTTTGCGCCTTCCGGCAGCGTCGTCAACCAGTTAAACGGCCTGACAGGCACACTGAGTATTGCCAATGCCAGCGGGGTCGGCGGCACGATTACTATCAATAACGCCACGACGGGTGCCAAGGGTATCGCCAGTTTCAACGCGATCAACTTTAGCGTGGTCGCCGGCGCCGTCAACACCGTCCAAGACATCGCGGTTACGAGCACGCCAAGCTTTGTTGGCCTAAATATATCCGGCAGCGCCACCATTCAAGGTG
>JBDTSH010000020.1:0-32222 GCA_039931245.1 Candidatus Saccharimonadota bacterium | reverse complement strand
GGCCGCGACGACACGGCCACCGACCTGATTGATAAAGAATTGTACGTCATTATTACTGCCGAGGGCGGCTTCAGTGGTGATATCGACCAGAAGCTCGTCCACCTCATGCTGACGACCTACAATAAAGATAAAAATGACATTATCGTCATCGGCCACCACGGTGCCATGCAGCTGGCCCAACGGGGTATTTCCTATACCAAGTACTTTAAACTGCCGACGAAAGATCAAAATATTAACGTCATGCCGATTATTCGCCAAGTCCAGCGCTACAAATCCACTAAAATGTTTTACCAAGAGTACGTCTCACTCATGGTCCAGGATGTGCGTCGGATTGAACTGTCGACCGCCATCAAAGAGCGGGCCGATGGCAGCGACAAACCCGACGAAGTCATCAGTGAGAAGAACTATATTTTTGAACCGAGTACCTACGCCGTGGCTGCTCACCTGGAGCGGACGATGACCCAGATTGCCGTCAGCCAATTAATTCTGGACTCTAAGCTGGCCCAGTACGCCAGCCGATTCCGGGCTATGAGCGCCTCCCACCAGCGAGCCGATGATACCCGATCGGACTTGCACCTTGCTTTTAACCGGGCCCGACGTGGCGTCAAGGATGAACGACTTAAGGAGAGTATCAACGGTATGAAGAAAAGTCGTCGTGAGGTGAAAATCTAATGCCTGGTGTCATTATCACTGTCAAAGACCTGGTTGTGCGGGCCCAGTTTGACGAGGACGTGCCGAGTGTCAACGAACTCGTTGAAATTCAGAATGGGCACGGTACGAAGCTACTCGTCGATCACCTCGAACCGGGCGGTGTCGCTTTTTGTTTGAATGTCCGATCCGATCTGCGCATCATGAAGGGCATGGAAGCCGAGCGGACCCATAAGGGTATCGAGATTCCTATTGGCGACTCAACTATCGGGCGTATTTTGAATGCCTTGGGTGATCCACTCGATGGTCTGGAGGCTTTTGCCGACGAAGTCGAGCACAAGGACATTCTGAAACTGCCCAAACGGACGACTGACTTTTCGGTGTCAAAGCCAGAAATCCTCGAAACCGGTATCAAAGTGATCGATTTCTTCACACCTTTCGTGAAGGGTCGCAAAATTGGGATTGTCGGTGGTGCCGGTGTCGGTAAAACGGTACTGACTATGGAGCTTATTAATAACGTGGCTCGGGGCGGCACAGGCTTGTCGTTCTTCGCGGGTATTGGTGAGCGTATTCGGGAAGGTCACGAACTATACGAGACCCTCAAAGAAAATGACCTCCTCAAGAACACTTGCATGTTCTTTGCGCAGATGAATGAAAATCCCGTCCAGCGGGCCTTGGTGGGCATTTCGGCCACCGCCGCCGCCGAGTATTTCCGCGATGAACAGAAAAAAAATATCCTGTTCTTTGCCGATAATATGTTCCGTTACGTCCAGGCTCGCAACGAGCTGGCCACCATCCTCGATCAGATTCCGAACGAGGGCGGTTATGAACCAACTATTTTCTCAGACGTAAAGTTATTGCAAGATCGATTGAGTTCGAATGAAAACGGTTCGATCACATCCGTTCAGACAATTTACGTGCCGGCCGATGATATTTCTGACCCGGCCGTCCAGTTTATCCAGCACGAAATGGACTCCATTATCGTCCTCTCCCGTAAAGTCGCCGAGCAAGGTATCCGTCCTGCCGTGGATTTAAGCTTGACCAGCTCATCGCTCCTAACACCGGAAATTGTCGGCGATCGGCACTACTTGCTGAGCGTCCAAGTGCAGGCTCTGCTGCAAAAGTATGAATCACTCAAGGGTATTATCGCCATTATTGGGGAAAACGAGTTGTCTCCACTTGACCGGGCTGACTATGCCAAAGCGAAAAAGCTAATTACTAACTTTACGCAGAATATGAACGTCATGACCAAAATGAACGGCGTGCCGGGGGACTTCTTTAGCCGCGAAGAAACCCTGAAGAGTATCGAAGAAATCGTCGTATGAGTAAAACGGCCGCCGTTGATCAGCAGAACCACATAATCGACGGACCGACCGCGATTGAGACGTCGCGCGAAAAAGAAGAAAAACAGGCCGCCGTCGAGCTCAGCGCCCCTACCAAAAACGGGACGCCCAGTATGGACGTCAAAGTCCACTCGCCTTTTAAAAGTTACTATGAAGGTGAAGCTTTTAGTATCAGTGGCGAGAATGAAACCGGGGCCTTTGATATTTTGCCGACTCACCATAACTTTATTACCCTACTCACGCCCAGTGAGTTGGTTATTCGCTCACCGCGGGGGGATCAAAAGATTCAGATATCGGGCGGAATCATGCACGTGAAAGCAGATAAAGTCATAGTTTTTCTCGACGTCTAACTGACTCGTTTAGTCGACGACGAAGTAATCAAAAGCAAAGGAAGCCCCCGGAGGGGGCGGGGATGCGTCGCAAATGCTAAAACTGCCGCTGTTGCGCGAGACGTAGAAATCGGTCGCTCCGGCGTCCGGTCCTACCGGCGTCACGATGACGTGCGGCGTCCCATTGTATTTTTGGGTAAAGTTGATAGTGGCAAAGCAGCCCGCCCCTGGTCCGTTGCCGGTGTTGACACTGAGGGTGCCGCTCGTATCGGAGCCGCTGACACTCGAAGTTCCCCCGCTACCGAGGGCCGGCCCGTTGCTGCGGTTCGGCGTCGCCCCGCCCGCCACAATGTGGTGCGTCAGGGTTAAATCGCCGTTAAGCTGAAGCACGGAGGTTGTTATTTGCGGAGCGGCCAGCGGTCCGTTAAAAGTGCCGCCCCCGTTCACTTGTAAACTTTTCTGGACGCTCAGTGTTCCTTGTAGAGCGGTGTCGCCGCCCACAGACAAGTTCTTACCGACCTGAGTCTGTTCAAAATTAGTTAGTCCCGTCACGGTTAAACTCGATAGGCTGACGGTGCCGCCAACCTGGATGTTTCCGGCCACTTCCAAGCTGTCCCGGACGAGCACTTTACCGGCAAATATGGCGTTCGATTGGATGCTCAGTACCTGCTTGGCGTCACCGACCTGAGTCTGGCTGCTGGCCAGTTGCTTGAGTGTCTCGGCCGACAAATTTTGCGTCTGGACGATGCCGGCGCTTGATTGTTTTTTACTTTGGAAGTAGGCCACCCCAATAATCACTCCGGCGATCGTCAGTAGTAGTATAAAGAGCAGCAGATAGATATTGAATTTAAGTAGGAGGCTTTTGATACCACTGGTGTGCTTACCAGTTGGCAGGGACGAACCACCATCCTTGTTACGGGTGGCATCAATGGCTGATCCGTCGTTGTCCGGCTTACCGAACTCCAGGCTACCGGCCGCGTCGTCGTCAACGGGAGACATGTTAGTGCTGTCGGACGTCTCGAGACTTTCGAGGGTTTCGTCGTCTTCCGGTTCGGTCATTGGTTGTGGGGTGGTTTGGTCCATTTTGATGAGTGTTTCGTTGCTGATTACTACCCCTTATCATACAAGAAAAGACCATCAAGCGTAAACGGATTGCCTTTTGGGCTAGTTTGCAGCAAACTAGGTACACATGCCTGCCTGGAAACAAACATGGAAACTAGCTAGTCTTAGTATGCTACTCGTCTTAGGCATGCCGGCGGTAGCTTTGGCCGCCCAATCGGCCTCCAATAATTACCAGGTCAACGAGGTGTTCTTTGGCAGCGGGGGTGAGCTAAATGCCTGCTCAACCAGTTACTGCTCGAAGCAGTCGGCCGGTGAGACGGCGGTCGGCAACACCTCGAGTGCGAATTATCAGGCCCAAGCCGGCTTTAATACCAACCGCGAGCCCTATATTGAATTCACCGTCAGCAATACCAATGTCGATCTCGGCACCCTAACGGCTAGTAGTACCAAGACAGCCACCTCGAGTTTTTCGGTTAAAACCTACCTAGCCCACGGTTACGACGTCGTCAACGCTTCCGATGCCCCGACCAACGGCAGCTATATCATGAATGCCTTAGCGGTGCCGACTCCCTCGCAGACCGGTGTCGAGCAGTTCGGGATTAATCTGGTCGCCAACAACAATCCAATCACCTTCGGTGCTAACTTAACCCATACGCCCGACGCGACCTTCGGCTATGGCCAAGTCGGCGTGGACTACGGCATTCCGGACCAGTACAAGTATGCAAAAGGTGATGTGGTGGCCATGTCGACCCAAAGCACCAGTTATACGAATTATACGATTTCTTATATTTTTAATGTGAGCCACGTCACTCCCGGTGGGAGCTATTTATTCCGTCACGTGTTGGTGGCGACTTCAACTTTCTAATAAACTGTGGATAAGTCGGATGCCTTAGTGTTGCGACCATAACGTAAGCATGATAGGATGGCTTTAGAAATACACAACACAAAAAATGCACAACAGGAGATACCGATGACAAGTAAGACTCGTACATTGCGCCGAATCGCATATGCGATGGCCGCACTGGCGTTATTTGTCGGCGCCTCTTTTCCGGCGCTCCGACCGGTCGTGGCTCATGCGGCGGCTCAACTAGCGGCCCGGAGCATTACCCTCAGTGATTCCGGTGTTAGCGGTGGCACAATCACCTCGGGCGTGGGTAGTGGTTTGGCGGTGAGTTATAAAGTCGGGTTTACGACGAGTGTGGCCGCCCAGAGTCTGGTGATTGATTTTTGTCAAAACGATCCAATTATTTCTGATACCTGTAATAACACCACTCCTCAAGCGTTGGGAATGAATGCAGCGGCGGCGACGCTGGTGGGCATCAGCGGGAATATTACCAGCCCCGGTTGGACCGTGACGGCCAGCCAATACCAGATAAAGCTCGCCAAAGGGGCCGGCTCAGCGGCTAGCATTGGTGCCCAGGTCTTTGCCCTGACCGGCATTACCAACCCAACCCATCTCGGGACGTTTTATGCGCGTATATACACTTATAACGATACCACTTGGGGCGGCACGACGACCCCTTACAGTAACGCTACAACCTTGGGTGACTACAAAGACTACGGAGGGGTTGCCCTCAGCACCAATCAGATTATTACCATTACCGCCCGCGTTCAGGAAACCTTAGCCTTCTGTGTATCGGGTGCCAACCCTACCACCTGGAATACTAATAATGACTGTTCGGATCCGGTCGCGACGGCTGCTGCCCCCGCTCTGATTCTCGGACACGGTTCGCCCACCGCTATTTTGGACACCAGCGCCACTGATAGCGGGACGGTCTACTCCCAGATCTCTACCAATGCGACGACCGGCGCGGTCATAAGCATGCGTAACAGTAATACGACGTGCGGCGGTCTGAGTGCCAACGGCGGAACGACGTGTGACATCCCGGCTTCGGCGACGGGCGCCAATACCCCGGCCGCCATCATTCCGGGTACGGCCGCGTTCGGAATGTATTGTACGAACGGCGTCCCGGACGTCAACGGTATTGGGACAGTGACGGCTGATTTGAACTACAATGACGGGACCGCCACGCACTATGGCATGGACACCGAGACGGTTTCTGACGCCGGTTCCGTTACGGGTACCTACGGTGACAGCGTGGCCGCTTCGACGGCTCCAGTTTATCGGATCGATAACTCCTACACATTTGCCGCGACTGCCTCACTGACCACCCCGGCCGGTATCTACACCGCCAACCTTGATCTCGTGGCGACAGGCACTTTCTAGGGTCTGGAATGAATGAGCCAGCCTGCCACCTCGCCCCTCAACGTTAGACTGATTGCTGGAGCTGTTATCGGCTTATTCCTGCTGGGTTTTTGGCAACAACTGTTCGCCCCAGCCGCCGGGGCCCAACTCGGCAACCGTAAATTGCAAATTAGCGACAGTATCGCCAGCGAACCATCGGTCTACGCCCTATCGTTCGATTTGAGCAGCAGCGGTAATTTGGGCTCCATCGAGATTGAGTTTTGCTCGAATAGCGCTATTAGCGGTGACCCCTGTACGCCGCCCAATGGTTTGGATCTGTCGGGCGTGATACTGAGTGATCAAACCGGACAAATCGGCTTTAGTATCGACGGGGCGAGTACGAATAATCGGATTATTCTGAGCCGACCTGCGGCGCTGCCTGCTCCCGTCGGCCCCGTCAGCTATACATTCAGCAATGTGATCAATCCGGACAGCCCAGGGTCCTACTACGCCCGCCTCCAGACGTTTGCCGCGACCGACGCCTCGGGAAGTGCCAGCGACTACGGCGGGAGTGCCTTCGCCATTAACTCTAATTTATCGATTAGCGCCGAGGTGCCCCCTTATATAATATTCTGCACCGCTGTATCTATACCGGGTAGCAGCTGTGCCAATGCCGACGGCGATTACATTAATTTTGGCGAGTTATCGTCGACGCGGGCCAGCCGCGGTTCATCGCAAATGCTGACGGCCACCAATGCCCGCTATGGCTACAGTATCTCGATTACCGGTACGACGCTGATAAGCGGTAACAATGTCATTACCCAGCTGACCGCTAGTGATGTGTCGCGCCCGGGAACGCCCCAGTTTGGCTTGAATTTGCGCGCTAACACTTCGCCAGCGGGGGGGCTAGACCCGTCCGGGCCCGGCGTGGCAGCACCAACCGCCGCCTATGACGTGCCGAATTTCTATCGCTTCTCCGCCAATGAAACGGTCGCCACGACGACGGCGGCCGACGACTTGCGTCTGTACACGGCTAGCTATATCGTCAACGTCCCCGCCGCCCAACCGACCGGGGTATACGTCAGCACTGTCACCTATATATGTTTGGCTAACTTTTGACAACTGTCAGCCACTGTTGGCAAAGAGCAAGCGTTTTGATAATATGGACGTAATAGATTTTATGAAAAATTTCAAAATAAATCGACGGCAAATTATGTTACCTGTCGCGACGGTGTGGACGGCCGTTGTCTTGTTGCTGGCCATTGCTCCCGGCTTGGCCTCGGCCGCCGGCGCCAACGGTCTTCGGGTGTCACCCGTCCGCACCGATATTACCGTCGCGCCTGGTCAAACTAAAATAGTGACCATCACCGTGACGAACATCACAAGTACCGCCGCCTCCCTCCAAGCCGTCATTAATGACTTCGCCGCCAGTAGTGACGAATCAGGCCAGCCGGCTATTATCCTCAACAGCAATCAATTTGCCAAAAGTCACAGCTTAAAACGTTTTACGAAGGCCTTGCCTAATTTTACGCTCCAGCCCGGTGAACAAAAGAACGTCAGCCTGCCGATTACCGTACCGGCCGACGCTGCCGGCGGTGGTTATTACGGGGCCATTCGTTTCGCTCCGGCGACACCAGGGGGTCCCAACCAAACGGTTAGCTTGGCCGGTAGTGTGGGCTCCCTCATCATTGCGACCGTCCCCGGAGATATTAAAGATCAACTGAATATTTCCAGTTTTGACGTCCGCAGCGGCGTTCACCCCCGCAGCTTGTTTACCAGCTCCAAGGCCATAACCGGCGTGGTGCGCTTTCAGAACTCCGGTAATATCCAGGAACAGCCGTTTGGCAAGATCCTTCTGAAGGACCGTTCCGGCAAGATCTTGGGACAATACGAAATCAACAGTGCCGACCCCCGGAGTAATGTCCTCCCCGACAGTATTCGTAAGTTTAGTGTGCCCCTCGATAAGGTCGGTACCTGGGGCGTCTTTAAACTCGAGGGCAACTTTGGTTACGGTAGTAATGGGCAATTGCTGAGTGCCAGCACGACCTTTTACGTCATTCCCCTCATCGTCATCCTCTTGTTTATCGCCGCCGTCATTGTCCTGGCCTTCTTGATCTTTGGTCTGCCTCGCCTGGTCCGCGCCTACAACCGCCGCATTATTCAGAAATCTAACCGCCGCTAGGTCGGCCCATAGTGGGGTTGATATTTCGCGCTATCTTCAATAAGGTTATGCTTAGTATGATGCAACGCCCTATGTCACTATTTCTTCCGACCTTTCGCCAGGTGGCCTTGTTTGTGGTGCTGGCTTGTCTATTGACGACGGCCGTCGGTGGTTCGGCCAGTGCCGCGGTGCCGCCGCCTAAAAACCCGCAATCGGGTTCGGTTGGTCTGGAAGGGACGATCTCGTCGCCCGCCCCCACCAGAGGCGCGACCATCACGACGCCCGGAAACGGGGCAACGTTTACTAGTGTGCCCATCACGGTCAACGGTCTGTGCCCGCAAGGCTTACTGGTGAAACTGTTTGCTAACAATATATTTGTCGGTTCAATTATGTGCACCACCGGCAGCTACTCGCTCCAAATCGATTTATTCAGCGGCCAGAACGACCTCGTGGCCCGAGTGTATGATGCCCTCGATCAAGCCGGCCCGGATTCGAACATTGTGACGGTACGTTTCAATGACGCCCAGTTTCTGGAGTTTGGTACGCACGTCACCCTAAGCAGTATCTACGCCAAGCTGGGGGCCGACCCCGGCGATGCGCTCAACTGGCCGATTATTGTGGCCGGCGGCACCGGACCTTATGCCATCAGCGTTGACTGGGGCGATGGGAGCCCGAGCGATTTGACGAGTGATCCGTTCGCGGGAACACTGATGCTGACACATGTCTATAAGGCGGCCGGTGTCTATAAAATCACCGTCAAAGCGACCGACAGCCAAGGGGGCGAAGCTTTTTTGCAATTAGTCGGAGTCGGTAACGGCAAGGTCGTCCAAAACAGTAATGCGAGCGGTAATTCATCATCCATTACCAAGATAGTCGTACTGTGGTGGCCGGCGGTAGCCATGCTGCCGCTCATTTTCGCCGCTTTTTGGATCGGGCGTCGCCACGAGCTGTTTACGCTGCGTAAACAGCTTGAAAAGGACCGTCCGACGCCTAAGGCGTAGAGGTCGGGCCGTTTTTTTGCTAAAATAACAAACTATGCCCCTAAAAGTTATCAAGAAAGTCTATGTCGGCATGTCCGGGGGGGTTGATTCATCCGTCACGGCGGCGCTTCTCCAGCAGCAGGGCTACGCCGTGACCGGCGTCTATATGAAAAACTGGAGCCAGGACTTGCCGGGCTTTACCTGTCCTTGGAAAGAGGATTATCAAGATGCCAAACGGGTGGCGGTGCAGCTCGGTATTGCTTTTAAAATGTATGATTTTGAGGCGGAGTATCGCCAACGGGTTGTCGATTACATGGTGGCGGGTTACCAAGCGGGCATTACCCCCAACCCCGATATCATGTGCAACCAAGAGGTGAAGTTCAAGCTATTCTTACAAGCCGCGCTCGATGACGGCGCTGACGCTATCGCCACGGGCCACTACGCCCGGATCGTCTACGACGGAGCAGACTCTTTGGCGGGCTCGGCGGGTTCTGCCAGTTTGTTGGCCGGACTCGATCCGAATAAAGATCAGTCTTATTTCTTGTATCGGGTGACCGCCCAGGCTCTGAGCCACAGCTTGATGCCTATCGGTGACCTGCAAAAACCAGCCGTTCGGGCTCTCGCGAAAAAATTGGGACTGGCCACCGCCGAGAAGAAAGATAGCCAAGGCATTTGTTTTGTCGGCAAAGTTGGTATCAAAGATTTCTTGCTGGCCGAACTCGGTCCTCAGACGCCCGGGCCGATTGTTGACCCTGCCGGCAAAACGATTGGTGAACACGACGGGGCACTGTTTTATACTATTGGCCAGCGCCACGGACTTGATGTCGGCGGCGGACTCCCCTATTACGTAGTCGGTAAGGACATGGCCAAAAACGAAGTCTACGTGACGACCGACTTACAAGACGGCCGTTTGTGGCGCCGAGATGTCCGTCTGACGTCGCTGCATTGGATCAACCAGCCGCCAACTGCCGACCGGCCCTACCAGGTCCGCACCAGATACCGAGCGCCCTTGATTGGTTGCCACGTCCGCGGGGGTGCCGGCCCAGCGGATCAGCTCACAGTTTTGCTCGATGACGATGTTCGGGCTATTACGCCCGGCCAGTCGGCCGTTCTCTACGACGGCCCGCGTGTTGTCGGCGGCGGTATCGTAATTTAAGCGCGCCCGGGACTCACGGCGATTTGGCAATCGAGCGACCTCTGTTATAATTGAGTGATTGCCAATGAGCCTACAGCGCTCGACCGTGCCTCGCGCCAGAAAGTTGAATGTCAATGACAGCCCAAGAAATTCGATCAGCCTACCTAGATTTTTATACGCAACGCGGCCATCGCATTATTCCGCGAGCGCTCTTGGTGCCCCAAAACGATCCGACGACTCTATTTACCGGTTCGGGCATGCAGTCGTTGCTGCCGTATCTACTGGGTGAGCCGCATGGTCGGGGCAGTCGCTTAGTTGACAGCCAGACCTGTTTACGGGCCCAAGATATCGAAGACGTCGGCGATAATCGCCACACCACTTTTTTTGAAATGCTCGGCAACTGGAGTCTCGGTGACTATTTCAAAGAAGAGCAGATCCGCTGGTTTTTTGAATTTCTGGTCGACGTCGTCAAGCTCGACCCCCACAAAATTTATGTTACTTGTTTTATCGGCGATGCAGCAAACGGTATCGAGCGCGACGATACCGCCGCCGCTATCTGGCAAAAGCTTTTTGCCGAAAAGGGCATTGATGCGAAGATTGTCGCCGTGGGCAGTCAAGCCGATGGGAACCAGAACGGCATGCAAGGCGGCCGGATATTTTTCTACGACGATGGGGAAAACTGGTGGAGCCGCGCTGGGGGCCTCAGCCAGACCCCGCTGGGTGACCCGTGCGGCCCCGATAGCGAAGTATTCTATGATTTTGGCGACCGCAACCACGCTGACGGTTATGGATTGCCTCATCCAGCCAGCGATTCTGGTCGGTTTATGGAAATTGGTAACCAGGTCTTCATGCAATATCAACGGACCGCCGCCGGCTTTGTCCCCTTAGCTAAGCAAAATGTTGATTTCGGGGGTGGGCTGGAGCGCATTGCCGCGGCCAGTATCGATAGCCCAGACGTCTTCCAGATCAGCATTATGAAACCGATTATCGATAAATTACAGGCCATCTCCGGCAAAAAGTACGAGAGTCACACCGAGAGCATGCGCGTTATCGCCGATCACTTGCGGGCCGCCACCTTTTTGGCAGTGGACGGCATCATTCCGAGCAACAAAGAACAGGGCTATGTGATGCGCCGCCTGATGCGCCGCGCCATCCGGTTTGCCTTCGAGCTCGGTGTCGAGCAAAATTTCGTGGAACAGATTGTCCCGGTAATTACCGACATGTACGCCGCCGATTACCCGGAAGTTGCCGATAAACGCCAAGTGGTCATCGACATACTCGTGAAAGAGGAAAAAGTCTTTCGTCAGACGCTCCGTAAAGGACTTCGTGAGTTTCAAAAGCTGTTTGGCGCTCTCCCAGCGGTCACTACTCGTGCCCAGTCGACCCAAGGTGAGGCCCTGTTTACTCTGTACGATACCTACGGGTTTCCCGTCGAGCTCAGCGTCGAAGAGGCTTTCACGCAAGGCGTCGTTTTAGATGACAACTGGCGTGAGCAGTTCGATGCCAAAATGGCCGAGCAACGCCGGCGCTCCCAAACCGCTAGTAAAGGTACTTTCAAAGGGGGGCTCGGCGGCCACAGCCTCCAGCACAAAAAGTATCACACCGCCACTCACTTGATGTATCAGGCTCTCCGCCAAGTACTCGGTGACCACGTGATCCAGCGGGGCAGCAACATCACCGAAGAACGCTTGCGCTTTGACTTCAGCCACCCCGAAAAAGTCAGCTTTGAGCAACTCAAGCAAGTCCAGGATATTGTCAATGAACAGATCGCCAAAGACCTGAAAGTTTCTTTCCAAGAGTATCCGACAAAAGTTGCACGGGAAGAGATGGGCGCCCTAGGACAGTTTGGCGACCGCTATGGCGACACCGTGAAAGTGTATAAGATGATGGCCGATGGGGCTGATCGGCCGTTCAGCTTCGAGATATGTGGCGGCCCCCATGTGGAGCACACTCTACAGTTATACGAAGACGATAAAAAATTCAAAATTGTCAAAGAAGAATCGAGCAGTGCCGGCATCCGCCGTATCAAAGCCGTCCTTGCTTAAAACAGAAATATTTTTAAAAGCTGGCGCAGATTACTTCTTGCAGAGTTTCGACGACACCGCCTAGATTAGCGAGCGACAACTCTTGTGGCTGGCGGTTCCCGACAATCGGTACGCCGATTTTGGCTTTCTCGATGTCATAATTGGCGTCACTGGTCGTCGTGCTATCGAGACGTATGGAAGAGATTGATTTTTCCTCAACTGGCGACGGGGGGGTGGTATCACTGGTTTCAAAGCGGACAAGTTTATCGGTTGCGTAGGCGGAAAATTTCATAAGTCTTTCGATGACAACTGACCGCTTGGCCACACCGTGTGAGACCTCGTCACGGTACAAAACAGCCCCGTAGGTTTCGGCTTGGGGCACGTCGGGGTCATCTCCTAAGCGCGCCGTCAGCTTAAACTCGTTGCTAGATACGCCATTGCTTTCGCCGAGGTACTGAATAAGTTGGACTAGCGTTTCGGTTTTGCCATTGAGAGAATCAGCTTGCGGACGAAGCCCGGCCAGGCTGGCAAGTAATTGCGCAACCTGGGTGGCTTCTAGGTTGCCCAGGTGTTGTTCGCCGGCATCGTACATTTTAAACAAACTAGGCTCGCCCGGGTGGGACACTTTACGGATGGTAAGGGGTCGCTCGCCGCTGGAATCGGACAGGTGCATCACCATAAAAGGGGTGTTGACGCTGTGGGTCGCCAGCAAACCGACGTCATAATGCAGACCATAGGCGGCCACCGTTCGCACTCTTTCCAAGTAGGAGTCATCATTTTCAAATTCCGGTTCAGTAATATCCTGGGCCATCGTTTCATGTTGGTGCCAACGACTGATTATTTTAGGAGGTAGTCCCTCCAGGTGGGGCGTGACGGCATAGCCTTGAGCCAGGGTTGTCGTTTCGCGGGAAAGTACAGTGATCATATCGCGCAGTTCTTCATTCTCGAAGATACCGGCGATAGTTCCAAAAACTTCTTCTGATTCGGAAGTGGTATAAACTCCTTCAATTTCGCTCTGCAAGAGAGGATCTACTTCGGAGAAATAACCAGCCATCCAAGGATAATACCATAAAGGGGGCTTAAGTCAATATATTCGATACCTTCGGCCCGAAACATGTTAAACTAGGTAAAGTTAGTCAAAAAATAAATATGAAACACCCACCAAAAAAACGCGGTCGCCCGCCGAAGGTCCACCCCCTGGCTAAGAGCCCCCACTTGCATTTGTCGCATCGCCGGCACTCTTTCAAGTTGCTGCCCCACCGCTCCACGTCGTACCCTTTGTTGGCGATGATGTTGCTGTGCGTCGGTGTTCTGTTGTCAAGTTGGACGCACCTCGTGTCGGCCGATAGCTATGACGTGCAGGCCAGTGTGCCCGGATTGCCGCCCGCCTCGGCCGCGACAATAGTGACGCCTGTTGCCGGAGCTCACTTGAGTGTGACCCCCGTTACCATCAGCGGCAGTTGCCCGATTAACAGCTACGTTTCGTTGTATCGTACTGACGTGTTTAGCGGGGTGGGGCAGTGCAGCGCCGCCGGTAGCTACAGTATTACGACTGATTTATTTGTCGGCGCCAACCAGCTCCAAGCCAGAGTCTTTAGTAAGACCGACTTGCCCGGTCCAGTCGTTGCGCCAACGATAATATACTATGATCCGCCGGCCGGGCCGGCCTCGTCCGGTATCTCGTCCGGCAGTCGCGCCGACAATGTGCCACCCACTCAAACCTTAGTGTTAACGAGTACCTTTCTTTTTAAAGGCCACTACGCGGGCGATCCGCTTGCCTATCAATTGTTGCTGACAGGCGGGCAGGGGCCGTATGCGATTGCGGTTGAGTGGGGTGATGGCCAGCGGTCACTGGTGAGTCGGAGTGGGGGTGGCAGCTTCGAGCTGACACACACCTACCAAAATGCTGCCACTGCCCAAAATGGCTACCCGGTCAGCGTCACGGCAACTGACGCAAACGGCCAACAAACAAATCTACAACTGCTCAGCATTATTACGGTTAAGCCAGGCGCGGCGGTTGGCCCATCGAGCGCTACGGGTGGCAGCGGCCAGGACCTTATCCAACGGGCCCTCCGGTTCATCGTGCCAATGTATGCCAGCGCTGTACTGACAGTTGTGGCGTTTTGGCTGGGGGAGCGCTACGAGTTTTCCCACTTGCGCCACACTCACCGATTGCGGCACGTTTAAACACGTGGTTATTAGCCGTGATCTCAGTTGGGCTGTGTTAAAATAATGCATATGCTTGATAATTTTAAGAGTGCCGGCAATGGCTTGGCACATAAAGCGCTCGGTGGTGCGAAAAAAGTGTCGACTAAAGCTTCGACCAAAGTATCGACTTCTTGGCGCGCCCGGGCTCAAAAACAAAATGAAGAGTACCTAGTAGCCCTTGATATCGGCACCGAGTTTGTCAAAGCTCTCGTCGGCAAAGTCGATAAAGCGGCCGGTACAATCGAAGTCATCGGCGTGGGCCGCGCCCACCAATCACTCAGCGATATGCAAGCCGGAGCGATATCCGACATCGCCGGTGTCGTCGAGAATTGCGATAAAGCCTTGAGCGCCGCCGAAGCTGAAGCCGGTGTCAGCGTCCGCTCGGCCATTATCGGCATCGCCGGTGAGCTTGTGAAAGGCACAACAACAACTGTTCGCGTGGCCCGCAAAAATCCCACCACACCACTCGACGTGACCGAAATGGAGAAGATCATTAACCTTGTTCAGACTCGGGCTGAAAAACGCGCCAAACAACAACTCGCTTGGGAGCTCGGTGGCAAATCAGTCGAAGTCCGCTTGGTAAACTCCGCCCTGGTGAGTATTGAAATTGACGGCTACCCCGTCACTAACCCCATTGGCTTCCAAGGTAAGGATGTCGTTGTCCAGCTCTACACGGCTTTCGCCCCGCTTATTCACATCGGTGCCCTCGAAAAGACCGCCCAAGAACTCGACCTCGATCTGCTGGCAGTCGCCGCCGAACCATTTGCTGTCGCCCGGGCCGTTATTGGTAATAATCCGAATCAAAACCTCAGCGCCATCTTGATGGACGTGGGCGGCGGCACGACCGACATCGCCGTCGTCAATGACGGTGGTGTCCAGGGCACTAAAATGTTTGGCATTGGTGGCCGCGCCTATACCCGAGCCATTGAACGCGATCTGAGTGTCGAGTTTGACCAAGCCGAAGAACTCAAGCTCAGTCTGGGTACCAACAAAATTCCCTCCCAAAAACGATCGGCCCTCGAGGCTGCTCTCGGTAAAACCGCCGACACTTGGTTGAGTGGGGTCGAACTCGCCCTCGCCGAATTCACCAAACTTGATCATTTGCCCCATCGCGTCTTCTTGTGTGGCGGTGGTGCCTCGCTCGACTTACTCATGGATAGGCTTAAAACCGACTGGTACAAAAAACTTCCATTTACCCGTCAACCCAGCGTTAACTTCATCCGCCCCGATCAGGTTGCGGGCGTGACTGATACGACTGGCAAGATCACCGACCACACGTTTATTACCGCTATGGGCTTGCTCAGAGTCGGCATGGACACGCTACAATTTAGCAGTGGTGCGAGCGGTTCGATCCGAGATAAAATAGATAAGATGCTTAGCGTATAATTGACATCATATGGCAACTCCAAACAAAGACACAATTTATATAGACATCGACGATGAAATCACCGGCATCATCGATAAAATCCGGTCCAGCAACGGTAAAGTAATCGCCTTAGTGCTACCCAAGCGGGCCAGCGTCTTCCAAAGTATCGTTAACATGAAGCTGCTCAAGCGGAGCGCCGATGATGTTAAAAAGCACATCGTCCTCATCACGAGCGAAGCCGGCCTGCTGCCATTGGCTGGTGCCGTTGGCTTGCACGTCGCCAAATCGCTCCAAACTAAGCCGGAGATTCCGGCTGCCCCTCAATTTGATGATCACGAAGAGACTATCGAGGAAGCGGGTGATATGACCGACTCATTACCCCTCACCGTCACAGATGGCAACCGCCCGATCGGTGAGTTGGCTGGACTTTCAGCTGCTGCCACTGACGACGTTGAGACACTTGAGATCGATGATGAGCCGGCCGGAGTTGCCGCGGTTGCTGCCGCCCCCTCTCGGCCCAAAAAGAATAAGAAACTGGCTATACCCAACTTCGAACGTTTCCGCTTGCTGCTCGTTGGGGGCGTCTTATTGCTCATCGCCTTAATCGTTGGCCTAGTGTTTGCTCTGAACGTACTACCAAAAGCCGCCATCACTATTTCAACGAACGCCAGCGACGTCAATGTCGGCCTCAATGTGAACCTTGATACCGCTGCCCAAACGCTCGACCTGGCAACCGCCACCGTTCCTTCCAAGCAGGTCCAGTCACCGAAGACGACCACCCAATCCACGCCGGCTACCGGCCAAAAGAATACCGGCGATAAGGCCAAAGGCAGTGTAACAATTACAAACTGTTCAGCTGATAGCAGTACTCAGTTAAATATTCCAGCGGGAACCGGTGTGAGCGCCAATGGTCTTACCTACATAACTCAAGAGTCCGCCTCCCTTACGACGAGTTCGTTCTCGGGAAAAGGAGCTTGCCAAAGTTTTAATGGTATAACGTCGAAGACAGTAAGCGTGACGGCCCAGGCCGGCGGCGCTAATTATAATATGGCTTCAGACACGGTGATGAAAGTTGCAGGCTTTACGAGTGCTCAGGCTAAAACTAGCTCTGACATCAGTGGGGGGACCGACAATATAGTTAAAGTTGTCAGCCAGACGGATATTGATACCGCCACTCAGAAAATGGCGACGCAAGATAGCAGCGGCGTCAAGCAGGACCTGCAAAGCCAACTTAGTGTGGCCGGGTACACTCCCATTGCTGCGACATTTAATGCCGGTACGCCGGTCGTCACGTCGAGTGCGAGTGCCGGCAGTACCGTTGATACGGTCACCGTAACTCAGGTTACGACCTATACCATGCTCGGGGCCAAGCAAGCGGACTTGAAGACCTTGATCGACAACGACGTAAAGAAACAAATCGATACGAGCAAGCAGAGTATTCTGAGCGAAGGCTTAGCCGATGCCAAATATAAGGTCAATTCCGCGACGACGACGGGCGCGCAAGTCGCCTTGCAAACAATTGCAACAGCGGGCCCTGATTTGAATGTTGCCGATATAAAGCAACAATCGGCCGGCAAAAAAGGTGGTGACATTAAACGTTTGCTGCAGGCAACTCCGGGCGTGACCGACGTGAACGTCAAGCTCAGTCCGTTCTGGGTGCAATCGGTCCCGAAGAAAATTACTAAAATAACTGTGACGATCGCGAAACCAACAGCGCCTACTCCCTCATCCAATGCCAATAAACCATAATAACGCCCTAGCTTTAGATGTGGGGAGCGTCCGCATCGGCGTGGCGGTTGCTTCTTTGGGCCTGCGCTTTGCCCGTCCACTCACGACGCTCGGCAACGACGATCAGTTCTTCGAACGACTGGCCCACCTTGTCGAGGCTGAGGCCGTCAGCGTACTGGTGGTCGGCTTGCCGCGCGGGCTTGAGGGACAGGAGACCGCTCAAACACAATATGTCCGATCTTTTGTCGAGCGGCTTAAAGCCCAGACTAACTTGCCAGTTCACTTTCAAGATGAAGCTTTAACCTCGGCCAAAGCCAAAGCTGAACTGCAGGCTCGTGGTAAAATATACCAGAAAGGCGACGTCGACGCCTTGGCTGCGACCTATATTCTCGAAGATTATTTGACGCAACTTAAGGAGGCCAACTAAATGGCACGCTACTCAGCAAAGACCGATCGCCGATTTCGCCACTTACCGCGGCGCGTCCTTTTGCTGGCGGCCAGTTTATTGCTCCTGGCCATTGTCAGCGCGGCGGGTGTTCGCCAGTTCTACACGGCCTATTTACGGCCAGTCAGCGCTAATCAGCAAACCCAACTCTTTACTGTTAAAAAAGGGAGCACCGTTAAGCAAATCGCCGGAGATCTGCAAGCTACGCACTTGATTCGCAGTGCCTGGGCTTTGGAACTCTATGTTCACAGCAAGGAACTCAGCGATAAACTACAAGCGGGTACCTACGCTTTCGCGCCGAGCGAGAGTACGCCGGCCATCGTCAGTACCCTTACTAAGGGCAAAGTCTCGACGCGCTTAATCACCATCTTGCCTGGCCGGCGGATCGATCAAATCCGGGCCGATTTGATTAACGATGGTTTTATACCTAGCGACGTCGACGCCGCTCTCGATGCCAGTAAGTACAACGAGCAACCGGCTTTGACGTATAAGCCAGCCAGTGTGCACAGTCTCGAAGGTTTACTCTGGCCTGATTCCTTCCAAAAAGACAGTAATACCAATCCGGCACTCATTATTCGTGAATCATTGGCCGAAACCGCCACGCATATGACGGCCGATACCCAGGCGGCGTTAGCCGGGCAGGGCCTGTCGCCCTATCAAGGCCTCGTCCTGGCGTCGATCGTTGAACAGGAGGTCTCCAAGCCGGGTGATCGCACCCAAGCTGCCCAGGTATTCCTGTCGCGGCTCAAAACCGGCATGATGCTTGGTTCGGATGTCACCGCGAACTACGGTTCTATCGCTGCCGGCCGTAGCCCGAGCCTGACATATGACTCAGCCTATAACACGCTGTTGCACACCGGTTTACCGCCGAGCCCAATCAGCACGGTCAGTGCCTCCTCTCTGCAAGCCGTGGCCCATCCGGCGACGACTAGTTGGCTTTATTTTGTGGCCGGCGACGACGGCACTACCTACTTCTCGACTAATCTGGCCGATCATCAAGCCCTGGCCCAAAAATACTGTCATAAATTGTGTAGCGCCACCAACTAGTTCAAGGGAGTACTGGCCGGAACAGGCGCTCTGGCGGTTGACCCGCCCGTCGGGTCTGATATAATTGGACGGTAACTGCACTTTTTCACTTTGTGAAATGGTGGCGTTACCTCTTAAGTAGACAGTTCAGGGTCGGCGTTCACTAACGCGCTAACGGGTTACTCCCGGTCGCGAAGAGTGAACAATATTAACTAAACGTCTACTACGAGAGTCCATGCATTTCACAAGATGCCGGAGCCTATATCAGCCTTTTATCCAATTCAACTAGTCTGTCTGATCATCTAGTCCTTCCTCGGTCTGTCGCGAAGGCTCGATGGTATCAGCGACTCCAAATAAAACTGCACCGCCGCGCCGTACGCCGCCGGGCGGTACGAGTAGGTTTGCTTGTGGGCAATCTACTGATTTTAGTGACGTTATTAGCCTTCGTACTCCAGAACCCCCACACCACAGCTTCCAGTAACGCGGTCTTGAGCAGCCCGACGCAAGAGCGGGCCGCGATCAACCCACTCGACCAATTATCATCCGCCGATATCGCTCTGACGGTCGCCCGTCTCAACAACTTGCCCGAAGCCACAGCCATCAATAACCAAGCCGATTCTCAAGCGTCTGAATTGACTATGGCGCCCACCACTGATAATGTCGTCAGCAAACCGCAGGTCGTGACGACCGCACTCAAATCACGCAATGATATCCGGGCCTACAAGACAGTGACGGGTGACACCATCTCTAGCCTTGCCGCCAAGTTTGGTGTTACTTCCGATAGCATTCGGTGGTCTAACGCGGTAGTTGGCGACACTATTACCGTCGGCGTGAACCTGATGATCCCGCCCGTAACGGGTATTGTCTATACGGTCAAAGCTGGCGATACTGTCGATAGTCTGGCCAGTAAGTACAAGGTGACCCAAGACCAGATTGTGGCCTATAACGATACCGAAATTAGCGGCATTAAAGTGGGAGAGCAGATCTTAATCCCTAATGGCAGTTTGCCCGCCCCCGTACTAGTGCGGGTCAGTACCGCCAATTCGTACTCCGGATTTGCCTGGGGCGGAGGCGCTCCGGTCTATGGTTCTAACGGCTATGATTTCGGCTACTGTACGTGGTACGTGGCTAATCGCATCGCCGTCCCCAGTAATTGGGGCAATGCCAACACCTGGGATAACTACGCTCCACAAAGTGGTTGGATCGTCAGCTCGACACCTCGGGCGGGCGCCGTCGGCCAATCCGATGCCGGGTACGAAGGCCATGTGGCGATCGTAGAAGCGGTCTCCGACGACGGCACTCAGATCAAATATTCGGATATGAATGGCCTGGCCGGCTTTGGCCGTATCGGCTATAGCGGCTGGGTGTCAGCTTCCAAGTTTCCGCACTACATTTACCGATAGGGGAGAGCCGGATGTACTGCCCCGGCGGCTAAAATTGGGCTACCTACTACTGTCGGCCCGGCCTATCCGACTAGACGAGGCGGCCGAAAACCTATACCCTAGTTAGATATGAGTTTCGTAGATAAAGTTAAAGTGATCGTCACCGCCGGTGATGGCGGTGATGGAAAAGTGAATTTTCGTCACGAAAAATTCATCGACAAAGGCGGCCCCGACGGCGGTGATGGGGGTAATGGGGGTGACGTCATACTATTGGCCAGCCGTAACCAGAACACTTTGGCAGCTTTTCGTTATCAAAAAGAAGTCAAGGCCGAACCAGGCCAGGCCGGCGGCAAGAATCGCCGCCACGGCCGCAGTGCCAAGCACTTGCTCGTCCCGGTTCCCGTCGGCACAATCGCCGTGACGGATACGGGTGCCGTGCTGGCCGATTTAGTTGAAGACGGCCAACAAGTTATCATCGCCAAGGGGGGGCGTGGTGGTTTTGGCAACGCCCATTTCGTGAGCTCCCGCCGTCAAACCCCGGCCTTCGCCGAAAAAGGCGAGCCCGGTGAGGACCACAAGCTGACTCTCGAGCTCAAGATGATCGCCGACGTCGGATTGGTCGGCTTACCCAACGCCGGCAAGTCGACCTTGCTGAGTGTCATCAGCAACGCTCGTCCCGAAATAGCCGACTATCCCTTCACGACCTTACGTCCCAACCTGGGCGTGGTCGACATTGACGCCTCCACCAGTATTCTGTTTGCCGACATCCCCGGGCTGATCGAAGGCGCCGCAGAAGGCCGTGGTCTCGGCCATGATTTTTTGCGTCACATCGAACGCACCGCCGTGATCGTCCACCTCATTGATGCCTACCAAGAAAATGTCGCTGCAGCCTACCAAACGGTTAAAACCGAACTCACCGCCTATCAAGCGCAGCTGAACGCTCGCCCGGAAATCGTGGTACTGAATAAGATCGAAGGGCTCGACGCCGAGATCGTCGCCGACCTGGTAGCTCAGCTCCACACGGTTACCCCTAAAGGGGTGCCGATATTCTCGATCTCTGCCCAAGCCGGCCAAGGCTTAAACGAATTACTCTATGCCGTCAAAACTACCGTCGTGGCTGAACGGGCGAAAGTGGCCGAAGTGGTAGCCGAAGCCGCCGCCGCTATCCCCGTGCTGAAGATTGAAGACACCTCGCGCGAATGGCTCGTCGAACGAGTGGGCGATAAGTTTATCGTGACCGGGGAAAAGATCGAAATCTTCGCCCGCCGGACAGACTATGACAATGAGGAGGGTGTCCAGCGACTGCGCGATATCATGAAGCGTTACGGTATTATTCACGGCTTGGTCCGCCAGGGCATTGAGCCTGGCCAAACAATCCAGATCGCCGAGAACCCCGACCAGTCTTTCCCCTATTAATAATAAGGATAAAGTAGGTACATATGAGTATTCTGGGTCTGTCCCCACAGCTTCATTTCGTGTCGGTGCTGTTTCTTGAAGTGCGCCCCGCCGGGCAGTCACTCCAATAGTATGGAAAATGTCACCAGGCCTGAACATTTCCCCGACATTTTGCCCACCAATCTTCTTGAACTGCCCCGTGCCGTGGGTGCCACCGCGACGAGGGGTGAGCTACAACGGCTGTATGCCGACTGGGCAATGTTCCACCGTGAAGCGCTCAGCGGTCAATATCAAGTACCCAATGGGCGCAATATCGACGATCTGGGCTATGGTGTTATTGAAATCGGACCAGCCGCCAGCTTGGCTGAACCGGGCTATCTACGGTTGCAACACCGCCTCTTTCTTGGGGAGCCGACCGTCATCATTCTGCAATCTCACCGAAACGCCCATGGCCGAGGCAGTACACGGCAGCCGGCGGGGCTAGTCACCCAACCAAGCGAAAGTCTACTTTATCAAATTTCTGAATCAAGAGTCATGTTTGGTGAAATGGCCGCCAATAAAGCTATTACATTCCGGCAGCGCGCCACTGGTCCCAGTTTCCTGGATATACTGCATCTCGATGGATTGCTTTGCCAAATCACCACCCCCGAAGAGTCCGGCAAAAAGCGACGAGTGGCCGGCCGTTTCATTGACTTGTTGAAAGGACGACTTTTCAAGCGCCCCCCAGGCGAATGATTGAGCGTGCTAAACTAGCTACATATGGCCGCCAGTTTTTTCTTTTATGACCTTGAAACCTCGGGCTTTAGTGCGCGCGAGGCACGCATCATGCAGTTTGCCGGCCAGCGGACCGATGCCGATTTGCAACCGATTGGCGAACCCGTCAACGTATTCATCAAATTAACGCCGGATGTTTTACCCGACCCCGATGCCGTGCTACTCACGGGGATTACCCCGCAGCAAACCCTGCAAGAAGGATTGACGGAAGCCGAATTTTTGAAGTATTTTTATGAAACTGTCGTGCAGCCCTCGACGATCTTTGTGGGCTTTAACTCGGTACGCTTTGATGATGAGTTTATGCGCTACCTACATTACCGCAACTTTCAAGATGCCTATGAATGGCAGTGGCGCGATGGTTGTTCGCGCTGGGATATTCTGGATCTGGTCCGGATGACACGGGCCTTGCGGCCGGATGGTATCGAGTGGCCATTCACCGAAACCGGCCAACCGACTAACCGACTAGAACTACTGACGAAGGTCAATAAACTCGACCACGCGCATGCCCATGATGCGCTCAACGATGTGATTGCCACAATCGCCGTTGCCCGGCTCGTGCGGAGCACACAACCCGATTTGTTCAATTATTTATTACAGAACCGCCACAAAAAGGCCGTTGCCGAGTTGATTGATAAAGGGGAACCTTTTGTCTACAGCACTGGTCGGTACCCGAGCGAGACTTGGCATACTTCGGTGGCGGTCCGGCTGGTGAAGCACCCGCAGCAAGATGCCGGCATCGTCTATGATCTTCGCCACGACCCGACCCCCTACCTGGCCATGACCGTCGATGAACTTGTCGCCCTTTGGCAGTACAACCCTGACCGTACTGCTCCGCGCCTGCCCGTCAAGACGCTCAAGTACAATCGCTGCCCGGCGGTGGCCCCCTTAGGTGTCATTAAAGACCGGGCGAGCCAAGACCGCTTGCAGCTCGATCTGACGACTGTGGCCAAGCACGCCATGATCCTGTCGCAGCAGCGGGCCGAATTTGCCGACAGAATCCTGCAAGCCCAAGGCCAACTCGACGCGGTCCGGGCGGCCCAACAGGGGGTCATCGAGACGACGCCCAGCAATGTCGATACCCAGTTGTATGACGGCTTCTTCGCGGCCGGCGATAAAGAGGCCATGCGGGCGGTGAGAGAGGCGGACCCCGCCACCTTAAGCGAAATCGGCAGCCAGCTCCACGATGGCCGTCTGCAGGCTCTCTTACCTCTCTATAAAGCACGCAATTACCCCCAGAGCCTCAGTAGTGAGGAACGCGCCGCGTGGGATATTTTCTGTGCCGAAAAATTGTTTAATGGTGAGCGCGACAGCCGTTTGGCCAAGTATTTCGGCCGCCTCGATGAACTCAAGCAGGAAACAACCGGCCGGGCCGATCGGGCGTACCTTCTCGAGGAACTTCAGCTGTACGGTGAATCTATCATGCCCGGAGATGTAGCTGGCTAGCGGGTAAAGGTACCCGAGTCGGAATTATGTCGGTGACGGTAATATGACGCCCCGTCCGCAGGAGCCCGATTATCAAGACAGCCGCGCCGAAACTAGCGCTGACTTGGAGCCATAGCTGAAAAGTAATTTGTACGGTCGTTCCCGGTATGATTCCCAGGACTATAAATGTATACATCGCACCTCTTTGAGTGAAATATATTATACATTATGTTGCCGTTACGTCAATAATATTCTATTTGTGCTTACGTTTAAGTCGTTCATAGCGACCGCGGTTTAAAAAGGCAATCGCCAGGGCGATAAAAAAACCGATTGTTGCCAAGCTGATTTGCCAGACGGCGTTATGGTGGTAGGCGAGTCCGGCCACTCCCCCAAGCAGGGCCAACACCAGCAAATCATACAGCCACTGGGCGAGGGGGGTATCCGGAAATAACCAACCGACGGCCTTGCCGCCGCGGGCGAGTAAGTAAGTCCGGAGCCGTTCCGCCCAGACGTTATTGATCGATAGCAGGCCCAACCCGGCCACGGTCAGTGGTATACCGCCCGGTCCGGGCAGCCAGCCGATAGCCAGGCCGAGAATTATTAAGCCATAACCGGCCGCATCGGTGGCTATTCGGACAGCGTGTCGGCGAAGCTGGTTCATACCTATATTGTAGCCTACTCGAGTAAAAATATTTATGTAAGAAGTTAAGTAATTGTGAATAACACTATGAATTTTGCTACGCTATATCTAGCGCTTACGGTTGGGTGGGGGTACACTACTAAGGAATGGCAAAACAAAAGAGGGAGTACAAAAATGGGGACTGAAACAAGCTCTGGGGGGAGGCAGTATAGCTCTGTCGTCTATGCGCCGCGCATTCGTCGGGTCGACCTCGACTCGGCGCCATTGGTCGAGAAGATTAAGAAGGGTTGGCACGAACCGAAGCAAGTTCATGCTGAATATCCGTTTCCGGACATTACTATCGCCCGGCGTTTCGATAGATCTCGCAAAGGGGCCGACTGGCGACGCTTCGAGGGAGCGCTTGATACGCAATGCAAAAATATCGGAGTCACGGCCCTGTCTACCTCCGAATTACAGCTCGTACTGATTCCTCCTGATATGATCGGCGCGGCGCTGACCGATAAGTATCGAAAAGCGGCTCGCGACGAACGTCCTAACCCCCGGGCCAAAGTCGCCAACGAGACAAGTCAAACCGTTAACGCCCTGCTCGGAGATTTGGGCGCGCAATACCGGCACACCTACCAAGACCTCACCCACGGTCCCACCTACGACTTACCGGCCCGGGCAGCGGGGCGCCTGATGGGGATGACACTGCTGGAAAGAGACGATGCCGACTACGCCGTCCAAGCCAACAAAAAAGGTGAACAGCTTTGGCAGTCGCATGTGGGCACGATCGATGAGTTTGAGGCGACGGGATCGCATAGTTATGGGGTCAGGATAAATGACGATGCGGGCGTCTATGCCAGTGAGGCCCAGCAGATTGCCCGCGCCCTCTGTGATCGGTTAGATTTAAACCCGACGCACTTCGCCCGCTTAGCCAATATGTCGGCCGAAGTCACTATGGTGCTGACCGCCCCCCGGCAATTGCGGAACCTCGGCGAGATAGAAATACCGCCGTGTCCAATTGATATGCCTTTTAGTGCACCACGGGCCACCGTAAGCCACTAAGGGGCGTGTGTTACAATAGCAGTCACTACTGAGGTAGCAAAGTTTATGGCAGCCGAAAAGAATTCTTATTTACGGGCAATTCGCGAAGTTGAGGGTGGGCACCCCGGTCTCGAGCGATTAATAGGCGCTCTGGGCGACCACGCCATCGATTTGTTTGAAGACAAAGACTCGGTTCTGCGCAAAACCAGCCGGCTTGGCCAGACAGGCGCGCTGCAGGCGGGCTACCATGGACGCGGCATCGGTATCCCCTCGGTGTTGCCCTATACGAATGGCTTACGCTACACTCATTTTGAAATTTCGGTCCCGCCGAGCGAGGGCAATAATGGCCGGCTACGGCGGCTCTATGCGAAGTCGAGCCGAATATCTGCCGGGGTTGGAATGGCGGCCGAGTCCTTGATGGTGCGGTCGTCACAACTGGTCCTGTATACCCGCCCCAAATACGCTAATCTGGGTGAAGAACTGGCCCTGCAGATCGACACCAACAGTTCCGAAGCCACGATTTTAGACGAACAAAATGCCCTTATTAACAATGCGGTCCGCGGCGTTGGGGCCGGCCACGACAGTACGCGCCCCTATAGCCCGTTGCCGCTTGTCATTCCGATTGCCTTTCTCCCCAAAAAACTGCAGTCAGCCGCTGAGTATGTCGATCATCGAGACCAACTGATCGACGAAGTGAGTGCCTATGTACCGGAAAAAAGTTTTGAGCTGGGGCGAATTGTCTGGCAGACCAAGAGTTAGACACTAGCTTATTTCTTGATTAATCTGTATAATTTATGGGCCTTGAGGAGGTGAATTTTGTCCGATAGTATTGTTGTTAAAGGTGCCCGCGAACATAATTTACAAAACATTGATGTGACGATTCCGCGCAATCAATTAGTCGTGATAACTGGTCTATCGGGTTCCGGTAAATCGAGCCTGGCCTTCGATACTATCTATGCGGAAGGGCAACGCCGCTACGTCGAATCACTTAGTTCCTATGCACGCCAATTCTTGGGGCTGATGGAGAAGCCGGACGTCGACCAGATCGATGGCTTGAGCCCGGCGATTTCAATTGATCAAAAATCGACTTCGCGAAACCCACGCAGTACCGTCGCGACCGTGACAGAAATTTATGATTACCTACGCTTGCTGTTCGCCCGTATCGGCATACCGCACTGCCCAGTTGACGGCCAACCAGTCGTCCGCCAAACTACGACGGCGATCATTGATCAGATCGTCGCGGCCACAAACGGCCAACGCCTGATGATTTTAGCGCCGATTGTCATTGATAAAAAGGGTGCTTTCGAGCACATCCCCGAACAATTTCAGCGGGCCGGCTTTGCCCGCGCTCGAGTCGATGGTGTCGTCTATGCCCTCGATGAATTCCCCTCGCTCGATAAAAGCTACCGTCACCGTATTGAGATTGTCGTCGATCGTCTCGTCAATGACGAGGAGAGCCGGGGCCGCCTGGTGCAATCGGTTGAGCAAGCGATCGAAGTTGCCGAAGGAAAGGTGGTCGTGCTGGACGCCGAGACGAACGAAACAACGACTCACAGTTTAATGTATGCCTGCCCCGATCACCCCGAAATAACCATTCCTGAGCTCGAACCGCGGACCTTTAGTTTTAATAGCCCGCACGGTGCTTGCCCGGTCTGTACTGGCATCGGCACGCGCCTGGAAGTCGACCCCGAACTGGTTATCCCCAATGGCCGCCTGACAATCGCCGAGGGGGCCATCCGCCCCTATAACCGCATCAACGTCGATAATTGGTACATGAAAAAAATGCAAGCGGTCGCCGATGCCTACCAATTCTCGTTGCATGTGCCGACGGGCCAGCTGACGCCCGCGCAGCTTAATCTTGTTATGTATGGCACCGGCGATGAAAAGTACAAAGTTAGCTTGGGCCTGGGTCGTACTTTTGAAACGACTTACGAAGGCGTCGTTCATAATCTAGAACGTCGTCACCGGGAAACTGACAGTGATTTCATCCGCCGAGACATCGAACGTTTTATGCAGGAACGGCCGTGCAATACCTGTAAGGGTCTGCGCCTGAAGCCCGAAGTATTGGCCATAACTGTCGGATCCCAATCGATCATGGACGTCTGCCAACTTTCAATCGACGATGCGCTCGGCTGGTTTAACGATCTCCAACTCAATGCCACCGAACAAATAATTGCCCAGCTCATTTTGAAAGAAATCGGTGCGCGCCTGCAATTCTTGCAAGACGTCGGTCTCAATTATCTTAACTTGCTACGGAGCGCCACCACCTTATCCGGCGGCGAAGCCCAGCGAATTCGACTGGCGACGCAAATCGGCTCGGGCCTGATGGGCGTGCTCTACGTTCTCGATGAACCGAGCATTGGCCTGCACCAGCGCGATAACGATCGTCTGATCCGGACGCTGAAACACTTACGCGATCTTGGTAATACTGTCATCGTCGTGGAGCACGACGAAGAAACTATCCGTACCGCCGATTACTTACTCGATATCGGCCCCGGCGCCGGCATCCACGGCGGTAAAGTCGTCGCCGCCGGAACCCCTGCCGAAGTTATGGCTGTCAAAGACAGCATCACTGCCCAATATTTGTCGGGCCGCCAGCAAATCACGACGCCAGCCAAGCGTCGGAAGGGCAACGGGACGTCACTCGTGATTCGCGGGGCTCGCGAAAACAACTTAAAGAATCTCGATGTTGAAATACCACTCGGCATGCTGGTTGTCGTTAGTGGCGTCAGTGGTTCGGGCAAGTCGAGTTTGATCAACGACATCTTGGCTAAGGAGCTGCTTGCTCGTTTGCACCGGGCCAGTACTGTGCCGGGTCGTCACGACGATATTGAAGGTATCAAGCTACTCGATAAGGCGATCATCATCGATCAGTCGCCGATCGGCCGGACGCCACGCTCCAACACAGCGACCTACACCGGATTGTTCACCCCGATTCGTGAACTTTTTGCGAGCGTTCCTGAAGCCAAGCTGCGGGGCTATGGGGCGGGTCGCTTCAGCTTTAATGTCAAAGGCGGCCGCTGCGAAAATTGTAAAGGCGACGGCATTATTAAGATTGAAATGCACTTCCTGCCCGATGTCTACGTGCCCTGTGAAGTCTGCCACGGCAAACGCTATAACCGAGAAGCCCTGGAAATTCACTACAAAGGCAAGGTGGTTAGCGATGTCCTCGGCATGACGTGCGAGCAAGGCCTGGAGTTTTTCGCCCACCAACCGGCGATTGCCCGTAAACTACAGACGCTCGTTGACGTCGGCCTCGGCTACATTAGTCTTGGCCAATCGGCTACCACCTTATCCGGCGGCGAAGCCCAGCGCATCAAGCTCGCCACCGAACTGTCGCGCCGTCCCACCGGCCGAACACTCTACATCCTCGACGAGCCGACCACCGGCTTGCACATGGCCGACGTCGAACGCTTACTTCATATGCTGCATGCCCTCGTCGATGCCGGCAACAGTATGGTGGTGATCGAACACAACCTCGATGTCATTAAGAATGCCGATCATGTCATCGACATGGGCCCCGAGGGTGGTGATGGCGGCGGTCAAATAGTTGCTCTCGGTACCCCCGAACAAATTGCCAAGGTCGCGTCGAGCTACACCGGCCAATTCCTTAAGCGTCTGCTCAAGTAAGGTTTTTATTTCTGTCGCGAGCGGCCACTCGGACGGTGGGGAGCTAGTAAAAACTGACAAGTATGGTATAATATAGGTTATGATTGAGTTCGAACCCCGAAGTCCTGAGAGCCAAAAGCTGAGCCATCGCGCCGGGCTAGCCTCTCTCTATCACCCAGATAGCCCCTTTATCGGGTATAAGGCTTTGCAACTGCTGTATGACTTTCATGCCTTGCGTCACCCCTTAACTCATCGGGCGTGGCTCGACGTCGAGTGGACGGATCAAGGGGTGGTTGAACGATCGCGGACTGAGTCGCCCGAGCTGGCGATGAATATGCCGTTTTCTATCACTAAAAAAGCCGTCATGATCAAGAACTTGTTTGTCCCCGTCATGGAAACGCTAGTCCAAGCGAACAGCGACGATCCCAGCGGTCGCTTCGTCAACTATTGCCGAGAACAGCTTGACTCGGAGTACGATACGATTTTGGCCGCCCGGGACGGCATTATCGATGTGCGGGAAATATTACCAAAGACCGCCGTGCTGCGCAAAATGCACGAAGATTTCATCGTCAAGCAGCTGTCGCGTTCGCACAGTCTGGAAAGTTTCATCGCCGATCCGACGGGGTGAGTGCGGTCGCCCGACTGTGCGGAGATTCGGCTTCATCCCGGATTAGGCGATCGAGTGGCAGGCGGCCAGATCCCCAAGACTTCGGCTTCCGGGAAGTTATTTATGCGTCGTATCGGTTTGCACTGAACGCTTGCTGAGATGCAGCCGCACGACGTGGTAGAGGGTCGGGACGATTGAAATTATCATAATACAGCCCAGGATCAGGAGGATGTACTTGTCGACGCCAGGGATGCGGCTGCCGACGTAGTAGCCCACTAAGGTAACGCTCACCGCCCACGAGATATCGCCGAGGATATTGAAGGTCAGAAACTTATGATACGTCATTGTCGCGACGCCGGCGAGCAGGGGGGTAAAGGTCCGGACGACGGGGAGAAAGTGGGAGACCAGTAGGGTTTTGGCGCCATACTTCTCGTAGAATTTTTCGGCTTTGTTAATGTGATCTTTGCGAAAGATAATGCCATCGTCCTTCGTAAAGACGCGATGTCCGAGTTTGCGGCCAATCCAATAGGACGTACTGTCGCCGGCGATGGCCGCCAGTGCCGCCACCACGATGACGGCGGCTAATGTTAACTTGCCTTGCTTGGCGTAGATGCCCGCGGCGATGAGGAGGGTGTCACCGGGGAGAAAAAAGCCCAAGAAGAGGCCAACTTCGGCAAATAAAATAACGGCTAAAATGACGAGACCGACGAGTCCACCGGACTGAAGAATATGGCTTACATCAAACATCTTAAGCTAGCTTAGCGTTTTATGTGATGGGAGTCCAGTGCTAATCTGTTATAATAGTAAATCGAAGACAAGGAGTTCTCTATATAATGTCCCAAGATACTATTAATTTGCAATTAGAAGCCCGCGCAGTGACCGGTAAGGCCGTCAAACATTTACGTAAAGATGGTAAGCTGCCCGCCGTCATCCACGATCACGGCAAAGCGTCCATCATCGTGCAGGGCAATGCCGTCGACATGCTCAAAGCGTATAAGCAAGCCGGCAAACACCACCCAATTGAATTGACGGCCGGTGCAAAACATTACACCGCCATGATCAAGGTCGCCGAATTTGAACCCCGCAAAAACCAACTGAATCACTTAGTTTTTAACGCGGTATCGGCCACTCAAAAAGTTGAAGCCGAAATCCCCGTCCACCCGCAATATTCCGAAGGTAACGAAATGAGCCCAGCCGAACGCGCCGGCTTTATGGTCCTCAGTAACACCGACTCTGTTCTGGTCGAAGCCCTCGCCAGTAAGCTGCCCGATGTTTTGTACTACGACGCCGACAAGCTTGTCGAAGTTGGTGATCATGTCACGGTCGCCGACTTGGTTGTTCCGGCCGGCGTTACGGTTATCACCGATGCCAGTCAAGGTATTGCTAGCGTCTTCGAGCCAAGCGCTATCGCCGCTGCGAACGATGCCGCCGGAGGTGACGTCGAAGAAGTGGAAGCCGCTGCCGTTCCTGCCGAGCAGGGTACAGTCGAGGACACAGAATCGACGACGGCCGTGGAAACAGCTAGCGACGCAGATAAGTAGAACTATCTTCACAAGCTATAAGAAAAGGCAGCGCCAAGGGCTGTCTTTTCTTATAGCGTTTCGCACGGCTCAGTGTCGCTGGCCAGGTCTTCTATGAAGCCACCGGATTGATGGGCCCACAACTTCGCATATGACCCGTTTCTTCCCAGTAGTTCCTTGTGGGATCCCTGCTCGGTTATCTTGCCGTCCTCGAGCACGATGATCCGATCCATTTTTTGTATAGTGCTTAAACGGTGGGCAATCACAATGGCGGTGCGGCCGTCCATTAACCGCCACAAGGCCTCTTGAATCAATACTTCACTTTCGCTGTCGAGCGCCGACGTGGCTTCATCAAGTACCAAGATAGGCGCGTTTTTGAGCATCGCTCGGGCGATCACCACGCGTTGGCGTTGGCCGCCGCTTAACTTGACGCCTCGCTCACCGACCATTGTGTCGTAGCCGTGGGGCAACTTTTCAATGAACTCATCGGCGTGGGCTAGTTTGGCGATTGCTTTTATTTCTTGATCGGTCGCATTCAATCGTCCATAGCGGACATTTTCCATTAAACTGCGATGAAACAGAATTGGCTCTTGTGAAACGTAGGCAATATGGGACCTGACATCGGATTGCTTGAGTGTAGTGATGGCCTGGTTGTCGATAGTAATCTCACCTTCACTAATGTCCATGAATCGTAACAACAGCTTAGTGATGGTGGTCTTGCCACCGCCACTCGGGCCGACGAGTCCGACCTTTTCACCGGGTTTAATCTTGAAGTCTAGATCCTGGAACAGCGGACTATGCATATTTTCCGGATAGTAAAACGTCACATGTTTGAAAGCGACTTCGCCGCGATTAATGAGGGCAATGGCGGGAGTGGCAGGATCTTTGACGCCGGGTTCTATAGCCAGAATCATCGTCATTTCGGTGGCATCACCTAACGAACGATTGACGTTGCGCATTATGCGGCTGAATTGCCACAGACGGCCGACAATTGCCTGGGTGTAGCTGAGCGCCAAGTAAAGTACGCCCACATTGATGCCGTAGGTTGTCGTTGCAAGCAAGCCGAATAGTAAGGCTAAGATCTGAAAGCCATTAGTCTGTAGGTGGCTAATCGCTTCCGTTTTGAGAACTTCGATGGATAGTTTATGTATCGCCTGGTGGACGCGGTCGGTGGCTTTTTCAAAGCGATTTTGTTCATAGTCTTCGT
>JBDTSH010000019.1:0-93539 GCA_039931245.1 Candidatus Saccharimonadota bacterium | reverse complement strand
GCTAAAAACGACTCCGGTTTGCACTGGAGGCTTGAGTGTTAAGCGCGTCATTTATATCGGCTCGCTTCTGCAGAACGCGACGGCTGGCACTTTCAACACGACGACCACCGTGCGTCTGAAGCTGCCCTTGGCGGTATTTTTTAAGGCCACCGGTGATCCCGCGGCCACCGTTATGTACAGCCCCGCCGATGCTACCAATCGCTCCTCCGGCGAATTTAAAGCTGAGTGGTATAAGGAAGTAGGGCGCAAAATAGGAGACGAAGGCGATGAAGCTATAAAGCGCGCCGCCGCCCTGCGTTGCAGTCTGCGACGCTGTCGCTGCCCCTACACGACCAACCGCGATGAAGGCAGCAATAATCGGAAACATCATCAGGCCTTTCGAGAATGAATCCCACCAGAGACTCCATATTTTTTGCGTATTGGGAAGGATGTAACAGACGATAGCAACCGGGGCAACAATGATGAGCACGGTGATGAGGAGCTGCCGAAGCACGAGGACTAGGAAGGCCACCGCTACCGCGAGAGCGGCTGTTGCCACGAAGCTAAGCAAACCCATAACACCGAGTGCAGCGATGGCTCCAGCCCCAATCAAATCAGCGATAAACATTCCGCCGCCCCCGAGGTTGACGGTGTTCCCTTTCAGCAGACTCGTAAAGGGGGCATAAATGATAGCCCTAATGCCGTTGCCTAAGTCGTTCGTCAGCCCGACGAAGAATGTCATAAGTTCCCATGAGATAGAAATGGCAACGGCGGCAACGAGCAACCTTGGTAAAACCTTGCGAACAGTGTAGGCGTCCAGCAACTCAAACCCTAGGGCCTGCGAGATAACGATGGCGAGCGTAGCGATTACTAAGAATATGATGGCGTAGATACGCATTTGCTGCCAGGCACCATAATTACCGACTTTGGGCGTCTTCGCGAAGGTTTTGCTCACATCAATAGTCATCATAGAGTTAATGCCGCTATCGAGGCCACGAGCGACGCCCGTCAGGCTCTCAATTATCGGGCACATTAACCAATTGAGCGGGTTTAATATTACGGCCACTTTGCTACCACAATTGACGTCCAAATTGTCATTGCCCGCTGCCCCGGAACCACCTGTCCCACTTTGAGGGGCTGCTCCGCCGGCCTTAATGTATGTGATGAAGGCGTTGAGATTTGCCGGATTCGTTACCGCTTTAGCCATGTCACCGCAACTTGAAGCGCCGTCACTGGTTAGGGCTGTCCCGACGTCCACCTTGTCTATTATATTCGCATTGTAGTGCCAGTAGCCGTCGGTAAGCGTGCCGTTTACGTAGGCCTGTGTTTTAGCGCTGATATTCTCTTCACTGTTATTCTTATTCGCCGAAGTCGAAAAAGTTGCCGAACACTGCGTGGTAAAGTTGGTCAACCAATCGTAGTACTTTTCGTCTGCCGATAGGCCTGATGCCGACGAGCCTTTGTAGAAAGAGCTATTTTGAACTACTTTTTTGATGGCTGTCCATTCGCGAGTGTGGTCACGCACAGCATAGGTCGTATAGTTGGGCTTGTCGGTACGGAAACCGCCGGCGTTTTGAATCGCTTTTAAGAAGTCGGCCGAATTATATCCCCATAGAGTCAGGGCTTTGTTTATCCAGAGAGGGTCGTCACAATCGGATAGAGCAAGATTCGCATCAGAAATACCGATATATTTTTGGAAAGCGCTGCCAACCCGCTCGTTCATATTATTGCCGTTGTGATCGGTCGCCATCCAGCCTGGCACCTCGGCTGCCCTAATTGCGCCGTCACCAGGCGTCCAGACACACTGGCTGGTCATCATTAGGAGGGCTTGATAAGAAAAGACGCGGTCGGCGATATCGCTTTTACTGCCAGTTGCGGCGTAGGCGCGCGGCTGCAACATGGGGGTTGCGACGCTTATTAACAGAGATAATACTGGCAAAAAAGCCAGCGAGACTAGCAGGCCGCGACTCTTAATTTTCCGATTTTTCAGTTTCAATATCATAGATAAGCCAATGGTCTAATTAAACACTAATGGTTAGTCCCAGGTCAAATTATTAGCTTATGTATAGTGAGGGGTACTGACGGCGTGATATTCACTCGTATGTCCCTCGTTCATAATCAGCTAAAGTGCCAACGGTATCGCCGCCAAATCTTGATTACTGGTAATAGTATCGGTATAGTGTTTAAGATAAAGTCATGACGTTACATAAAATAAGAAATTTCTCAAAAATAGCGCTCATCCTTGCTTTCGGGGGCCTAGTCATTGCGCCGGTTGCAAGCGTGAGGGCACAACCTTCCGGACCTGGCGACACCAGCAGCCCCACAACGACTACACCCACAACTCCTAAATCAGCAACTACTCCCAGTCTATCCTGTGGTACGAATCTGGCTCCGGATCCATCGGGCACCTATTGTGTCGCCAATACGATTGACCCGTCAACCTGTTCGTTGCTGACAACAGCGCAGCAAATTGCTAACAACTGTCCGAAATCCGGCGTTGTTACGGACACCAACAGCACTCTTATAGATAGGTACCTCAACCCATTTATTAAACTATTATCTGTTCTGGTCGGCTTGGCGGTGACATTCGGTATCATCTACGGCGGCATCGAATATACAATGTCGGCCGGCGATCCACAAAAAGCCCAAAAAGGTCGTAAACACATCCAAGACGCCGTACTGGCGCTCGTTTCGTACGCACTTATATTTGCCTTGCTCAATTTCTTAATACCAGGAGGGATAGCAGTTTAATGGGCTATTACTTCGTTAACCTCATCCAGCTAATGGCGGCCCTACCGAAGACCGCCAACGGCAAGTGTGTTGAACCACTCTTTTTTGGGTTGGTGCCGTGGTATCACTACCTGAACGTCGACAATAAATGTAACATTGTTACGTTTAACGCCCTCGGTTCCTCGTCCAGTGATATACCGCTCATTGTGCTGGCTGTTATAGACGATTTATTGCGGATTGTGGCGATTCTAGCCATCGGGTTCGTTATCTACGGCGGTATTCAGTACGTCGTCAGCCAAGGGCAACCCGACAAGACGGCTAAGGCGCAGTCGACTATCCTTAACGCCATTATCGGCTTAGCTATTGCGCTAGTTGCGGTTGGTGCCGTTTCTTATTTTGGCGGCAAGTTGGGGGCCAACTAATGATTATGGCCATGGAGCTACCGATACGGATCTTGGCCAGTGTAATCGATTTGGCGCCCCTGCCCCACTCTGCCGACACCACTTCTTTAGTCAAGACTATTTTGAGTATTGTGTTTGGAATTGTCGGCGCCCTCGCCTTTTTGTTCATAACAATATCGGGCTTTCGCTATATAATATCGGCCGGTGATCCGCAGAAAACCGCCCAAGCCAAGGAAGGTCTTATTTATGCACTGGTCGGGCTAGTCATCGCTATCTCGGCGGAAACGATCGTAGTGTTCTTCGTAAAGAATCTTGGATGAAAAAGATAATCCTATCACTTCTGGCCGCAGTAATGTTGACTCTGCTGCCTGTTTCTCTGGTGGCCGCCGACACTATCTGCTCTGACCCGGCGGCAAAAAATTCCGCCTATTGTGTCGGCAAGACCACCGTTAACCCGATTGCCGGACCGAATGGCATTCTGATACAAATCGCCAACGTTATTGCAATATTCGCGGGGATTATCTTGGTTATTATGATGATTATTGCCGGTATGCGTTACGTGACCTCATCTGGCGATAGCGCGGGGGTAGAGAAAGCGAAGAACACTATTTTCCATTTGTTAATTGGCATAATTATAATCGTGCTCGCCAGAGTTCTTGTTGTGTTTGTGGTAGGTAATATTAAATGAGGTTTAAACAATGAAACGATTAATTATTATGACGTTAGCCCTGCTGCCTATTTTGGCAGTGATGAATTTGAGTAGCGCGGTTGCTTCCGCCGCTCCTAGCTGCCCACCCCCTGCCGCTGGCTCGCCGAAGGATCAGGTCTTGCAGGGTACTGGACAAGTGGGGACGAACGATTGCGGCGCCGGGGTGACGAGCCTCGCCAATTCGATTGTAAATATACTCAGTCAAATAGTCGGAGTCCTGGCGGTCATCATGGTCATTTGGGCGGGTTTTAAGTACATTACGTCCGGCGGTGACAGCAACAAGATAACGAGCGCCAAAAACACGCTTATTTATGCCATCATCGGCTTGGTGATTGTGGCACTGGCTCAGATCATTGTGCACTTTGTCATCAGTACCTCCTCGAGCGCGGCTTCCTGTCCTGCTGGCCAAGTGCTTAACAGCGCTGGGACGTGTGTAGCGGCACCGAAATAATTTGCTCTAAAGAGTATTTTTGTAGTATAAATTAAGTGAACATAAGAAAGGTGTATATGATTAAAAAATTAAAAAGCTTTATCCTAGTCGGAATAGCGAGTTTAGCCCTTGGCGTACCTATGTTGGTCCCGGCTCTGGCCAGTGCCGGTATTAAGGAAAGCCTCTGTCAGGGCAGTAACCAAGCCGCTCAAGGCACCACCAATAGTGATTGTGGTACCGCTGGTCAATCAGGGGGTAACGGCCTGACTAGTATCGCCCAGAATATAGTCAATATATTCTCAATTGTCGTCGGTATCGTCGCCGTCATCATGATTATTTATGGGGGCTTCAAATACATCACCTCTGGTGGTGACAGTGGCAACGTCTCCAGCGCGAAGAACACCTTAATCTACGCCATCATTGGCTTGATCATTGTGGCGTTGGCTCAGATCATTGTGCACTTTGTCATCAACACGACAGCCAGTTCTACTACCGGCATCACAGCCGCCGGCTTTACGTCGCTTATCGGCTAGTCTACGGACTAGACTATTGCAGTGTCTAAAAAACTCCTCATGCGAGGAGTTTTTTAGTGCCTTCATTGGGCGATTCTCAAGCCACTTCCTAATACGCTCGGACGTAGCCGACAAACCGACAACGGCGCTAGTAACCAAATTAATAGCCCCTTACTCGTAAGGGGCTATTAAAATACGACACGCGCTTATGGTATGAATACTATAAGACTTGGATCTTCTTGATTGTGTCTTGCTTAACCTTGCCAAAGCTGATGGTCAGGACGCCGTCTTTGAGGACGGCCTCAATCTCTTCTTCTTTCACGGGTACGGGCAAGGCAATGGTACGGGAGAATTCACCCCAGTAACACTCTTGCAAAAAGTAGTTCTCTACCCCTTCTTCGAGTCCGGCGCTCAGTGTACCGCGAATCGTGAGCTGGTTGTCAGAAATACTGACGTCGAGATCGTGTTTGTTTACGCCAGCGGTGCGGGCCTTCACGACCAGCTTCTCGCGCGTTTCATATACATCCACCGCCAATTGGCCGGGTACGGATTCGTCCTCGTCCCACTCATCGGCTGATGGTGAAGACTGAGGTTGGCTGGTCTCTGCCGGAGTTGCTAGATCATCGTCGCCCAAAAAAGCCGCTGTTAATTCGTCTTCTTCTAGCAAAAGATCGTCGTCGCGATTACGTCGCGCCATAGGTTGTTACCCTCCAATAAATTAATTCTTCTTTCAGAATCTTGCATTTTTGTCTTACCGACAGTATAGCTTAGGTTGTTAACAGTGTGCAACGCCCAAACTACATATTTACAACACAATAATTACAACGTGAGGATATTGAGGGCATTATCCGCTACATTGGCGCCCCCTGGCCTCAGTGACGGTGGCCAAGCTACCCTGCTCCATCTCTAGTAAGTGGGGTGTTTCGCGGCCCCGGGCAGCTCAGCAACGCCGATATTTTTTTGGTACTTACCTATGGCCCGTACTGTCGAACGCAACTGTTGTGGTCGAGGAGGTGGTTACTGACAGTTGCTAGTCACCGCGACGCTGCCGGCGCCGGCGATCATTGACCGACAGCCATCGCTAAAGGTAGGAATTACTTGTTTTTGGGTGCGCGCGAACGCTTGGGGATTATGGCTAAAACTGCTATAATCACCTCCGTTATGTATGGGGAAGGGTGTCCGAGTGGTCGATGGAAACGGTCTTGAAAACCGTCGCGCCGGCAACGGTGCCGTGGGTTCGAATCCCACCCCTTCCGCCAATATAAAATAGCTTACTCTCAAGGTAGGCTATTTTATATTGGGCAGGAATCCGCCCCTCTAGGCGCCATCAAAATGCAGGAGAGCCGCAAATTCGGGGACAACGAGGCTCACTCCCGAGCTCACCACCATGGGAAAAGGCTTGGAGGGACGCGCCACCCTCCGGAGAGGAGTGTATTCCTACATGCGATAACTTTCCCGGGGACGATAGAAGTCATGAACGCTCATGTTGGGCGGTTCCCGATTGCCGCTAACCGGTAAAAATGGTATATTCGTTCAAGTTGGCCAATATCACTATGGAGAGGTACCCAAGTGGCTCAAGGGGATGGTTTGCTAAATCATTAGGGGGGAGCAATCTCCCGCGAGGGTTCGAATCCCTCTCTCTCCGCCAAATAAAATAGACCCGTTCGCGGGCCTATTTTATTTGACAACAAGTGAGCTGGGGCCGAGCGACAGACCAAACTACAGAAGCAGTCGCCCGCCCTAGCCTTCCATAAAGCTTGCGATGAAGAAGAAGCGGCGGGGAAAGGGCGAAATTAGCCCACCCCCATTTGTTTGCTAATCAGCAGTCGTTATCTAAAATCTCCGATGTGGTTATGGCGACAGAACATTTAATCTTGTCAGAACCCTCCGCCCACGCCCGTTTTTGCTCACTACCTTCCCCTCATGTACAATAACGCTTATGGCAGAGCAAAATACTTCCGATCAGTCATCTTTGGATGGGCAGACCCCGCCCAGCGTCGCGCCAGCCCCAACTAACCCATCGCCCAACGAACCGGATCCGGCTTCACCGCCGGCCAGTGTGCCGGCTCCCGCCCCCCACCAGCAACTCGCTTCGCCGAATGAACCACAACTGTCTGAAGCGGCTCCCGCGGAGTCACCGTGGCACCCGACGAACCCCCCGACAGCCGCCTCGACCATTAACTGGACAGCCTCTGAATATATTGCCCACCACAAATCCCTCGGGTGGTATACGGCTCTTGGGCTGGGCGGGATTGCGGGGGCTTTCGGACTATGGTTATTCACGAAGGATCTGATTTCACCGGGGGTGGTGTTGTTTGGGGCCATTATCCTCGGAGCGTATGGGGGGCGTCAGCCCCGTCAACAACAGTTTCAACTAGACAAGAGTGGACTAACAATCGGCAGCAAATACTATCCCTATGATAGCTTCCGCTCCTTTTCGGTTATCGCCGAAGGAGCTTTTTCGAGCATCATGTTTATGCCCTTAAAGCGCTTTGCCTCCACTGTGTCAATCTATTATGCCCCGCCCGACGAAGAGGCAATTATTGCACTCTTGGGGGAACGACTCCCTTCCGAAGATCACGCCCACGACTTGATCGACCGCTTTATGGATCGCATTCGGTTTTAGCACTGGCTCATAAAAAAATCGCCTGCGATGACAGGCGATTTCCAAATGACGAATCCTGAGGGCAAGCAGCGAGGTCTCTACTCCTTGCTGCGGAGCTTACGTTCCATGCGGGCGATAAAATCCCGGCGGGCTGATTTGGCATCCCACTTTTCGAAATTATCCATAAGTTGGTCGGCTTCTTCGTTGGACATGACTTCCTCCGTTTATTTTGGTAGTGTCTATTATTAAGCTTATGCCTTTGGGTAAGCTGTAATTATTTTCACACAGTGGATAAGTTGAGAATAAGTGTGGATAAATCAGGGCTGGAGTGATGTATGATGAGTACTATAAGGAGCGAACACCCAGAGCGATGCCGGATCTACAAACCACCTTCTACCTTGTCGGGATTATTTTTATGAGCTTGATGTTGCTAATAATGCTCGTGCTCGTCGTCGCGGTCGTGATGATTCGGGCCAAAATTGTGGCCATCCACCGCCAGATTGAAGCCCGCTTAGATGATTTGACGGGCTGGGCCGGGAAAGGCTCAGCGGTACTGGGGGCAATCAAGACCATCGCCCACAGCCAGCATAAGTAACAACCGGCCGCCGACTTTTACTAATGAAAATACTCAACAGCGCCCTTCAAAAAATCGACAACTATCAGCGTCAGCACAATTGGCTCGGCTTCCCTTTTGCAGTTATTAAAAAATACGGCGAGGACGATGCGGGCTATCAATCGGCGCTTCTGACCTACTATGGGTTCCTGTCGCTGTTTCCGCTCTTACTGATCTTAACGACAGTCGTGACGGTCATACCGGGCCACTCGCGCCACCTGCAGCAAACGATTATCGACAGTACCACCAATTACTTTCCAGTGCTTGGTACCCAATTGGCGGGCCACGTTGAGACGATCCATAAAACCGGGTCAGCTCTCCTGATCGGCATTTTATTTGCCCTCTATGGCGCTCGGGGTGTGGCCGACGCCTTCCGACACGGCGTTAATCATATTTGGCGAGTTCCCCGCCGGTTGCGGGCTGGTTTCCCGAAATCGCTCATCCAAAGCCTCAGCCTCATCATCATCGGGGGCAGCGGCTTCATTCTAGCTTCATTGATTAGCGGCTTCGCGGCCGCCGCCGGTCGCGGCATCGTGTTTTGGGCATTATCGGCCGCCATTAATATTTTTATACTTTTCTGGTTATTTCTCGTTTTGCTTCAGGTTAGTCTGCCGCAGCACGTGACAATTAAAGAAACCCGGGGGGGTGCCGTTTCGGCGGCCATTGGACTGACGATACTGCAAAGTGCCGGGGGGTATTTGCTGACGCGCGAACTGAAGAGTCTCGACGCCGTCTATAGCTACTTTGCCATCGCCCTGGGAATGATGTTTTGGATTTACCTGATGGCCCAAACCATGTATTACTCGATCGAAATTGCCTCGGTTAAGTCGGGCGGACTGTGGCCGCGCGGCATCGACGGCAATAAAATGACGCCCATTGATAAACAAGTTTATGCCCGAGAGCTGGCCAAAGAGAAAGTCGCCGATCAAGTACCGACACTTGTCGGCTCCCCAAAAAACTAAGAGACTTCCCTAGCCCGCTCCGTCGGCTGCCACTACTCCAGCGCTTTGCCAGGACTAGTAGTTGAGAAACTCGCGCCACCAGCGATCTTGCTGGGGCGGACGGGTGCTGGCATTTCGTTTTGATTTCATTGCAAAAGCCTCCTTGGCTACATTGATCTACCCTAGTCTACCTGTCCCGTGAAGGTAGCTCTATGAATATTCTTACTCTTCACGTCCCGGGGGGCGCTGTTTATTGGGGATTGTCGGAGGAGCCGAGGTTTGGCCCGATAGTTTTCCAAAAAGCTGCTTCCCAGTTTTTGTAGCCCCGATCACTTGGGTGAAAAAGATCATAGGAATTATTGAGCGGTGATCGGTCGCGCGCCGTTTCGTCGTACAGATCAACCAGCGGCAAATGGTTTTGTTGAGCCGCTGTCGCGACAATGTGATTCGCGGCCTTTACTTCGGCGTCACGCCTAATTCGTCCGCCAAAAAATGGCAGATTACTGACGATAGTTTGGGGCGGGAGGGCTGCGGCTAAGGCAGTGAAGTCGTGGCTGAAGGCGGTGGAGTTGTAGTTAATAACGTCGTTGCCACCAATTTCGACGGTGATAAGATCGGCTTGGTAATTTTTGAGCTGGGGGAGCTGCTTGGCGATCACGTCGGCAACTTTGGCCCCCGAAACGCTCAAGTTAACGATGCGGACTGTTTTTCCGGTGGCTTGTTCGAGGTGACGCGTCAGTAAGCCGACGTAGCCGCGCTGCGGTTGGCTGGCGCCAATGCCTTGGGCCGCCGAATCGCCGAGCGCCACATAGACGAATTCGCCGCTGGCTGGCCGCTGGCGCCAGTAGTGAGCGTAACCCGCCAGGCTGGCTTTCATCTGGAGTAGACCAGCTACCTCGATAAGCAAAAGCCCGGCTGCGAGGCAAACAAAAACTAAAATGAGGCGTTTAGTCATAGCGCCCAGTATATCAAATGTCGGCCGCAATCCTGTCGGCCGGCCAAATACCAGGGTAGCTTGTTCCTGATCACACTCCGTCAGTAATAAATGCAACTGCACAGGGCTGAAAGTGCTTGTATGCTGAGTAAATAAGAAATTTAAGCGTGGTGACACGCGGCCGCGGGGCGGTACCTTAAGGTAGGAGTGTTATGAATTTGGAAGAATATTTCGAGCGATTGTACCAACTTGCCGAGCGCGAAAAAACTCGCAAGGCGAAGGATCGGCGCGACCGGCTCGGACACTCTCCCACGGCTTAGGTGGCATGATTATCGGCGCGCGCTAAGAAATAGCGGCGCATGCCCTTCCCTATAGTCCGCTAACTAGGCTATTATTGTCGGTAATGAGTCGATTTATGATTAAAACTCAACTTCTGACCGGCAATCCGACTACTAGACAGGTTTTGGTGATCGGTGCTTGGTACGGTGCTCTCTTACTGTCGGTGATTATGTGGGCGACCACCTCGGCCGAGTTGCTGACAAACGGTAGCTTAGGGGGCACGCTGCTCGCCATGGGTCGCTTGTTTGGCATTCTGGCCACGGTATTTGCCCTGACCCAGTTTTTACTGATGGGCAGAATCCTGTGGATTGAGCGCCCGTTCGGGCTCGATCACCTGGCGAGCTACCACCGCTTCAATGGCTATGCGACGATGACGCTCATTTTACTTCATCCCCTGTTTGTGGTGGCGGGCTACACTGTCGCCGGCCAGACTAATTTCAGTACGACCTACCTCGAGGTTATCCAGCGCTACAGTTATGTATGGTGGGCTCTGATCGCCGAGCTATTGTTCGGATTGGTCGTCGTAACCTCGATATTTATCGTCCGCCATCGGCTCAAATTCGAGAGCTGGTACGGTGTGCATATACTGGTGTATGCCGCTATCGTCTTAGTGTTCTTTCATCAATTTGCCGTCGGAGGCAGCTTTATCGGTCATCCCCTGGCTCGTGCCTATTGGTACGGCGTTTATGTTTTTGTGGGGCTCAATGTCTTGTTTTTTCGATTTACGCTCCCGACACTTAATTTAGTGAGGTTTGGCTTTCGAGTGAACCGTGTGGTCACTGAAACGCCCACCACGACGTCGGTTTATATCAGCGGCCGTAACTTGAGTGCCTGGCGGGCGCGCCCGGGGCAGTTCGTGCTCGTTCGCTTCTTAAATAGGCAGTACGGCCTCCAGGAACACCCCTTTTCGCTATCGGCCATACCTAGCAATAACGAATTTCGCCTGACGATTCGGCACGCCGGTGACTTTACAAATACGATCGGTGGTCTCACGCCGGGGACAGCGGTGTTGGTGTCGGGTCCCTTCGGCCGCTTTACCAGCGAGTTGGCCGTGACCGATAAACTTTTATTCATAGCCGGTGGCGTCGGCATTACTCCCCTGCGCCCACTTATCAAAGAAGCTATGGCTCAACATAAAGACGGCGTGCTAGTCTATGGCAACCGCACCCCTAGTGATGTCGTGTTTGTCGCTGAGCTGCGGACGTTCGGTGCCGCCGCGCTACCAGTAACGGAGGTCTATAGTGACCCGCCGCCTACCTATAGGGGCCCCAAGGGCTATGTCACTGCCGAGCTGGTGCAGCAATTAGTGCCCGACCTTCAGGCGCGCGATATCTACCTGTGCGGCCCTCCCGCGATGATGGATGGCATTATTGACGGTTTGCTGACGAGCGGCTTTCCCCGACGCCAGCTTCACTATGAACGCTTTAGCCTCCACCGTTAACGAGCGTATTCTAATTGTCGACAATGGTCAGGATGGGAGCTTCCGGCCCGCCCAGGCTCTCCGGCATGGGCCGTTCGTAGAAATTGCTCCTATCTACTCCCCGTTCCCTGATCTCGAGATCGCAAGCCAGAACTTGTTCGAGTAGACCATGCCACTCTTGACTGACATTTGATAGTCGCTGCGAGCAGTCCCCTAAGCGACGTTGCAGCTCCACCCGCCACAGCATAAGGCGTTCATCGTCTGTGTATGTTTCAAACTGAGGTATTTGTTCCGGAGCTGCCATGACCGCCACTTTTTATGTATGCATCTAGTTATATCGCTTACGTTTTAAATACGCAAACGGATTAACGTCCGCCGCTGGCTCGGTGAGCCATTATAGGAAAAAGTTTAATCCAAACATAAAAACTTCCCTTGCCGAGAAGTTTAATTTAGATGTTATGTAGTAGTAGTACAGTCGCTGGCTGAAGTTAGGGCGGCCTTTTCGGCTATCCGTATATGTCCCGGCGCTGGCCAACCTTCGCCACGATAACAGTGATGATTTCCTCTTCGACAATATACAGAATACGGTAGTTGCCTTGTCGAACCCTTCGTTCTATACGGCCTTTGAGCTGGGTTGAGTCGACCGAGTAGGGGTCAGTGGAGAGTTGCTCGATGCGGGCAATGACAGGGACCCGATCTTTTGATGGTATGGCAGGAATATCTTTTTTGCGTACTCGCTTGTCGAGAACGATTTTATATGAGGCCATCTTGTTTGAGAGCTTTCATGAATTCATCGAATGTTTCGACTTGCCCATTACGTCTAGCTTCAATATCTTCAATATCTTCTAAATCTTCGGCTATGGCATATGCGACTGCCCGGTCAACATATTCAGACATGGTTTGATCACCATCAATGACGCGCTTTTTAAGCGCCTTACGTACACTCGGGCTGAGATAAATGGTAGTTCGCGTGTTATTGCTCATGATTCAATGGTAACGTCAAAACGTTAAAACGTCAATCCTTTTTCACTCGCCAGAAGTTAACGCTGCAAGCAAATTCAGCAGTCATTCGTATCTCCTTTGCTGGAACGTCGCCGAGCCTTATAAACAAAAAAGACCTCCATACTGAGATCTTAATTTATGTGGTGTATAGAAATGGTGTACCCGATAGGATTTGAACCTACGACCTTCGGCTCCGCAAGCCGACGCTCTATCCAGCTGAGCTACGGGTACTCATTGATGCCTCGCACAGCTCCAAACGGGCATTGTCTTGGTTTAGGATTTTGCACGTTGGCTTCGTGAGCAACAGGGGTAATTCTAGCATATTTTAAACTATAATGCCAGTCTGCTAAAATATTCCTATGCCAAAACACTTCATTAATCCCGGGCCCATCAAATTCGCCGCTATTATTAAGCGGAATGGCGAAGTCGTCAATTCGTCGGCCTACATCGACTTCCCCTATGACCTCGAGGAGACTTTTGGCGTCGGCAATCTCGTGCCTTTCAAGGCGACTTTCGACAATCGCGTAATCTACCATGGAAGCTTGGCCAAAATGGGCGGCGAGGGGGCGGTACTTTTACTGCGCCAGGACGTGCGCACTGAACTCGGTAAGGAGCCCGGCGAGTCTGTGGAAGTTATCGTCGAGCTCGACGACACGCCCCGCCCCGTTATCATCCCGGCCGACGTCGCTCTGGCACTCGAAACGGCTGGCCTAGTTGAGGTGTTTGAGTCACTGGCCTACTCTCTCCGCCGGGATTATATTGATGACATTAGGAGTGCTAAGAAGCTGGAGATTCGTCTCCAGCGGATCGAAAACATGTTCGCAGTACTGAGGGACAACTCGCCGAGCGCTTAGGCGAATATTTTTGGGGTTTTATGGGGGATAGGGCGGCGAGAAAAGCTTGCGCTTGCGAGATTCGGCTGCTCCGAGGGTCTTTTATTTGTCAAACTAACAGGGTGCGCCGTACAATGGTTGGGCTGGAGAGGTGCAAGAGTGGTTGAATTGGCTTGTCTCGAAAACAAGTGTGCCCGCAAGGGCACCGAGGGTTCGAATCCCTCCCTCTCCGCCAAAGATAATAGACTCGGCCGTCGGGTCTTTTTTTATTGGCCCAAGAAGTACCCTCTTGACCCTCCCCCACCGGAGTAAACCCTCGACTGGTGCCTGTATCGAGTCGTCGGGAGTAGGCTGCTCTAGTTACCGTGACGAGATCGTAAGTACTCTAGTAGCCCGTGGTGTAAGTGCAGTGAACCGTCCCATAAAACGATCTGGTAGCCGGCCGGGAACTCGGCCGGATCTTCCTGGCGAAAATCAATGGAGCGCACTTCGGGAGGCAGCGCTTCACTCATATGCCGGTCGGTGCCACCACGCAGGACGGAGTATTTGTCGCCCCATATCTCTAGGTGGGCGGGCTCCTGTACATCTTCTAGCTTGAGATTAATAGTCGCCAGTACGGCGGGGTTGTTTAAGACAGACGTAATCGAGGTCGTTTTGGAAACGCCGGCAATGGCAAAATCCAGAGCAAAATTTCCGCCGAGCCGGGCCGTAACGGGGAGCTGAATGGCCCTAAATAGTTGCCTTGAGCGCGCCATAATAGCCAGGCGTAAGTCGTATTTCCCTTGAGTGAGGGGCACCTTGTGCGGTATGAGGGTTAGCTGTGACTTTGAAAGATCAGTGCCATTCACGACTTCCATAGTAATCTGTGGCCCCCGGTCGTCGAGCATAATATCGTGCGGATCATGGCCAATCTCCTCCCAGAACGATACTTTTGGTTGGGCGGGGTGCGGCCGCAGCGCGAATTCGTCCACCAGTTGCGCAATGACCTCTCGCCAGAGCCGTTTCATCTCGGGCGTAAAAGTTTCTTCATAGACGCTATAGAAAGGTGTCGCGCGCAGTTCACCGGAGTTCATGAAGCCCCACACCTCGGCCCCACTACAGTGGCTGATGAGGACGTGGCGGCGAAGCAGCGGCTCAATTCGGCTCGTAATATCCCTTTGCACACGCCCCAGGCTGCCGCCCGTCACCATAAAAAGTTTGCCGCCGTCGCGAAGAAAGCTGGAAAGTTCAGTAATCATGCCCGGTTCAGCCGGGGTGTAGACGTCGGCAATCGTTTCATCGACGTCGGCAATCGCCAGGCGCATGTGGTCGTTCCACAAAATGGTGGGCGATTGGCTCATAGCTGCAGTATAGCAAAAACACTTACCAGTGGCCGCTGACTTCTACTTACGAACAAACAAGTCGTATCAGACACCCCTTCGGGTCGAGTATAATGGAGTGAATATGGAAGACAGCATTTTTACGAAGATTATCCGGGGGGAGATTCCCTGCTACAAAGTCTACGAAGACGACCGGACACTGGCATTTTTAGACATCCACCCTATTCAGCCCGGCCAGACGCTAGTCATCCCTAAAATTCAGATTGAATATGTCTGGGATTTGCCCGATGACGACTACCGGGCCCTGATGGCCACTGCCAAAAAAGTAGCCCAGCGCCTGCGCGAGGTGTCTGTCGATAAAAGTCGCGTCGCCCTACTCGTCGAGGGACTCGATGTGGCCCACGCCCACCTCAAGCTTTTCCCTTTTAACAGCGACGAAGAGTTCCATCATAAGCCGGACCAGTCCGCTGAGCCTGACTACCCTGCCCTGGCGGCGATGGCTAAAACACTAGCATTTTAGTATACTGAAGTTAATGTCTAATGTCCTTCTCTCTTTAATGATGGCCGCCGGGGTCGCGACCTTCGTCTACACCAAAATGGGACCGCGCTTGGGCTATGGAAATTCCCAAAACGTCTGGCTCGTCGTCGGTGTGAGTTTTGTGTTGGTTTTTTTGGTGGTGATCACCCTGCTCAAATACGTTTTGCAAATCGGCAAGTAGCCATTTCGTACTAATTTATGGCTTGGATTTTCGCCGCATCACTGGTATTATAAGGCTATGAACACGGGTGGAACGACGTTTGACGAACGGGCTTTGGGTAAGCAATTACAGAAAGCCCGCCAAAAAGCCGGCTTGACGCAGCAAGGGCTCTGTCATCGGGCAAATCTGAGTTATTCGACGCTGGCAAAAATTGAGCGCGGGGCTATTAAAGCACCGTCTATTTTCACCATTCAGGCTATCGCCGCCGCCCTGGGGTTGGGTCTCGATGCCCTGATGGGCTCGGCCGTATCTACCCCCTATCGTACGCTACTGAAAACAAAGAGCGGCGTGAGCTTTGTCTATTTTGATGTGAACGGCTGCCTGGTCCGTTTTTACGAGCGTGCCTTTGCCCGCATCGCCGAAGAAACGGGGGCACCGGCCGACGTTATCGAGACGGCTTTTTGGCACTATAACGACGCCGCCTGTCGGGGGACGCTCAGCCCGACGGACTTTAACGAAGCTTTGGCCGAACGGATCGGCGCCAGTTCGATTGATTGGGCCGAATATTACGTCGCTGCCGCCGAGCCTATCCCGGATATGCACAAGCTCGTCACCTGGACGGCCGAAAATTATAAAACTGGGCTGCTCACTAATATCATGCCGGGCTTTATCTCCAGTTTGCGGGCCCAAGGCAAGATTCCGGCCCTCGACTACGACGTTATTATCGATTCCTCAGCGGTCGGTACGATTAAACCCGAGCCCGAGATCTTTGAAATAGCGATCGCCCAGGCCGGAGTACCTGCCGCGGAGATATTGCTGATTGATGACACGCGTAGTAATCTCAACGCCGCCGAAAAGCTCGGTATGCACGTCCTGTGGTTTGACTACGCCCGACCGGAAGAATCAGTCGAACTGATTCGCTCAGCCCTACAACCGGCCGATTAGAGACTGAAGCGGTCGTGCTCACGCTGGAGACTGGCGAGCAGGTTTTGGGCGGTTGCCAACTGCTCTTTCGTCTGGTGGACGACCTGTTTGGGAGCGTTCTTCACATAATTTTTATTGGCCAAGCGCGCTTGCAGCTGGCTAATGACGGCCGTTTGGGTGGCTTGTTTGGCTTGCAGCTCTCCCAAATAGATTTGGGCGGTGGCCTGGTCAATATCGAGCCAACAGCGGTAGCGAGTTGACGTCAGGTAGAGGCCGGTGCCATCCAATACCTCGGTAACCTCGAGGAGGTGGGCCAGTCGCTTGATAGTCGCAGCATTGGCTTGCAGGACCGGCTCGTCGGTGTAGTAGAGGGTGATGCCGGAAACTTTGAGGGCGTTCAGTATAAAGCGCGTTTCGGTGACAATATGCTGAACTTCGGTGAAGGCGGCGGCTTGTTGGGCGTCACTTTTGGGGACTTGGACCAGCTGTTTGCTGGCCAGCAGCGAATCGTTTTCCCACTGTAGGGTTTGCCAGATTGTCTCGGTGACAAACGGTGCAAAGGGGTGGGCAATCGTCAGAACAGCTTCCAGGAGGTACGCCAGCAGCGGCCGATTGGGCGCGGCCTTGCTGGCTTCGATATACCAGTCGGCCAAATCGTCGCGGGTGAAGTGGGCGAGTTCCTCATAGGCCTCACTGAAGCGGTAGTTGTCGAGGTGGCCATTAATCACTTTTTGGGAGTGCTGGAGCTTGGCCAAGATCCAGTGGTCGGCAGCGGTGGTTGGTCGCGGCACTTCCCTGCTGGGTGTATCACCCAACAGGCCTTCGATATAACGGGCCACGTTCCAGAGTTTGTTACAAAAGTTACGATTGGCAATAATTTTAGTTTTACCAATCCGTTGATCATTGCCGGCGGTCATGCCCTGGATGAGAGCCAGGCGGAGGGCATCGGTGCCAAATTCCGGAATGACTTCCAGGGGGTTGATGATAGTTTCGGGATGACTCTTGCTCATCTTCTGGCCATCCTCGGCCCGGACGAGGCCGTGCAGGTAGACGGTTTTGAACGGGACTTCCCCAGTGACGTAGGTGGTCGTCAGGATCATGCGGGCCACCCAGAAGAATAAAATATCCCAACCGGTCTCCATGACCGTTGTCGGGTGATAAGTCTGATAGTCGAGGCTGCGCTTGAGCAGCGTCGGCAGGTCGAGCGAATAATCGGCTGCCAGTTCCGGGTCGATCAGCGTACTCCAAGTCCACATCGCCGAGCTGAACCACGTGTCTAGTGTATCGGGATCTTGCTCCCACTCGTTCCAGCCTTCGCTGGCGTCGGTCGGGGGTTGGACGCCGACGAAAATCTCTTGTCGGCCGTCGGTGTCACTGCGGTACCAGACCGGAATACGGTGGCCCCACCAGATTTGGCGGCTGATACACCAGTCGCGGAGGTTATCAATCCAGTGAAAATAGGTCTTTTCGAAACGCGAGGGGATGATGTCGATATCGCCGTCGTGGATGACGCTTTGCATGACTTGTTTGAGGCTTAAGCGCTTCCCTTTCCAATCGACAACCGGTTTGTTGACGTCAATAAACCATTGCAAGCGGATTTGCGGTTCGATGACTCCCCCGCCCCGGCTATTGAGCGACAGATTGTGGAGGTAGTTATCGTCAACCTTGACGAGCAGACCCATACTTTTAAGTTTGGCCACAATTTTAGGGCGGGCGTCTTCGATGGACAGACCGGCAAATTCGGCGGCGATGGGCAGCAGTTTCCCGTGAAAATCGATGATTTGTTCCTTATCCAGCTGGTGGCGTTCGGCAATATCAAAGTCGGTTTGGTCGTGCCACGGGGTAATAGTCATCACGCCGGTGCCAAATTTGGGGTCGACGGCGGCGTCTTTGATGACGGTAGCGGTTACTTTTCCATTGATCCAGTCGGCTTCAAAGGTATCGCCGTGCTTATACTTGGCATAGCGCTTATCATCGGGGTGCATGACGACGTATTTATCGCCAAATTTTGTCTCGGGACGGGCTGTGCTGATCTGGAACGGACCATATTGAAACGTGTAAAACTTCCCCTGCTCTTCCCGGTGGTCGACTTCATCGTCGGAGACATTGGTTTCCAGCAGCGGATCCCAATTAACGATGCGGTGGCCGCGATAAATAAGGCCGTCGTTATACATCTTCGTGAAGACTTCCCCGACGACACGGGTGAGCGAGTCATCGAGGGTGTAGCGGGCCCGCGTCCAGTCGACACTGGCCCCCATGGCACGGACTTGCTCGTTGATTGTGTCGCGGCTGTCGCCGACAAATTGGCGGGTCCGGGCCATAAAGGCCTCCCGACCAATGGCGTGTTTAGTCGTGCCTTCGGCGGCAAGCTGTTTCTCGATAAGGGCATTGACGGGGAGAGCGGCGTGGTCGGTACCGGGTAACCACAAAACGTCCTTCCCCTGTTGGCGGGCGTGGCGGGCCATAATGTCTTGTAAGGTAATAAACAGCGAGTGACCGATGTGCAGCGTGCCAGTTTCATTGGGGGGCGGCATACTAATGGAAAAGTGCTCTTTATGGCTATGAGGATCGGCCACAAAGGCCCCACTCTTCTCCCAGAGGGCAGCAATGTCAGTTTCGTAATCAGCGGCGTTGTATACTTTGGGTAAATTCATATGCTTTTTATCATACCACCTCTGTAAAAATTTTCGAAATCGGGTCAATTTCATGTGAAAAATCCCGGCGGAAGGCTACATCGACAGGTGGGGGGCGATTGCCAAAGTGAAGGGATCGGCCGCCGGCTGGCCGGACAGGGCCGTATAACAACCGAGTGCCGCTATCATGGCCGCATTATCGGTGCATAATTTGACGTCGGGATATTCCACGGGTAGGGGGAGGGCCTGGCTCAATTGGCGGCGCAATTCTTGATTGGCCGCGACGCCCCCGGCAATCACCACACTGGCCGGCCCAAACTCCCGCTGGGCTGCCAAAGCCTTGTCGACTATTGTGGCTACGGCCGTGTACTGGAAGCTCGCGGCAATGTCGGCCTTCTGCGCATCAGACAGGCGCTCTGCCAGCTTGTAGGAAGGGAAGTCGTAACTTTCCCCGATTTGGGCTTGAGCTAGCCTTAAAACGGCTGTTTTGACGCCGGAAAAGCTAAAGTCGTAGGTGCCGGACATGTGGGCTTTCGGTAATTTGTAGGCGGCGGGGTTGCCCGTTGCGGCACTGCGGGCGATATTGGGGCCGCCGGGGTAGGGGAGGCCAAGGATTTTGGCAACTTTATCAAAAGCTTCACCGATGGCGTCGTCTTGGGTTTGCCCAAGCAGCGTGTAGTCAAAATGATTGCGAAACAGGGCGAGTTGACTGTGGCCGCCGGACACGATGATGGCGAGCATTGGCCAGGCGGGCGGGGATGACGGCAGCTGGTAGCCGGGCAGGGGAGTCTCAGTGATGAAATTGGCATAGACGTGGCCCATGACATGATTGATGGCGTAGAGCGGCTTGTGCCGGGCGATGGCCAGCGTGCGGGCCGTCATCACCCCTATTAACAGACTCCCGCCCAGCCCCGCGCCATTCGTTACCGCTATGCCGTCGATATCGTCCCACTGGCAATCAGCTTGGGCCAACGCCTCAGTAATGACGGGTAAAATAGCGGTAATGTGGCTACGGGCGGCAATCTCCGGTACGACGCCCCCATAGACGGCGTGTAGATCCATACTGCTGGCAATGATATTGCTCAGCATGCGCTGCCCATCCTGGACGACGGACGCCGCGGTTTCATCGCAACTAGTCTCAATCCCTAATATTTTCATCAGACTACAGTATACTTAAAGTCATGAATTTACGTAAAACTGCCAAGCGGGTTATACCCGCCGGATTGTTTACGACAATCGAACCGTACGGGCATTTAGCCGAAGCTGTTTTGTTAAATACTTTGAATGGTTTCCCGGCTCGCCGGCTGAAAGTTATCGGTATCACCGGCACCAACGGCAAAACGTCGACGGCCTTTTTGGTGCACCGTATGCTGCACGAAGCGGGCTATAAGGTGGGCTTGATGACGACGGTCGGCTATGGCGTCGGGGCCGAAATTACGCCCCAAATCCATCACATGACCAATGTAAGTGTGCCGGAATTGATGCAGCGTCTCAAGTGGATGAACTCCCAGGGTGTCGAGTGGCTGGTACTCGAGACAACGAGCCACGCCCTGGCCCAGAACCGCGTCTGGGGCGTGCCTTATAGTGTGGCTGTACTGACCAATGTCACCCACGAGCACCTTGATTACCACCGGACATTTGCCCGCTACCGAGACGCGAAACGCCAACTCTTTCAGCTGGCAAATCGCAATCAGCGGGGGCTCCGAATCGGTATTATCAACGCCGAAGACCCGAGCGCCCAGCTGTTTGCCCAAGACATTGCCCACCCGATATTATATGGAATTGCGAAGGGCGGCATCCGCGCGACGAATGTCAAACTGGCGGCATCGGGCGTCAGCTATGACGTCAAGACTGGCCCTGAAACCTACCATATCAAATGTAAATTACCGGGCAGCTTCAATGTTTTCAACTCCTTAGCCGCCGTCTGTGTCGGGCGCGCCCTGGGGCTCACTAAAACCCAAATAGAAGAGGGAATTAGCGCCCTCGATGGTGTCGAAGGCCGCATGACGAGGATTGATGAAGGCCAAGACTTTGACGTCATTGTCGACTACGCTCACACGCCCGATAGTTTCGAAAAATTGTTTAAAGATCTACGACCGGTTGTGACGGGTAAATTGATCGTGATGTTTGGGAGCGCCGGTCGGCGCGACGAAGCTAAAAGGGCAGTGCAGGGCGAACTAGCCGGATCGTACTGTGACGAGGTCATACTTACTGAAGAGGATGATCGCGATATTGACGGAGTCGCTATCCTGAATCAAATTGCCGCCGGGGCCGAACGAGCCGGTAAGACACTGAATACTGATTTGTTCTTGGTCCACGACCGTGCCAGTGCGATTGCCTACACAATTTCACGTGCAACGACCGGTGATACCATTTTGTTACTCGGCAAGGGGCACGAAAAAACGATTGAGCGGGCCAATGGCGAAAACGACTGGGACGAAATCGGCAGCGCCCACGGAGCCCTCCGCGCTCAAAAGTCAAAAGTTTAGACCAGACAATTTTTAGAAAAGTGGTATTCTAACCATCATGATGAGTGCGCAATCGTCGTTTAGCCGCGAAGGAATGACCCCCGAGGCGCTGGCGACGGCCGGGGCGGCCGCCGAATCAACCTGGCAGGCCCGCCGACCGGGGTGGCTACCGCGATATGGTGCGGTTATGCTGTTGGCGAGTGGGCTAGTGGCGGGCTGTAGTGGTGCGGAGTCGCCCGGCGACGGCTGCCGCAATGCAACTTTTATCAATGACCTAGAAAAGCCCGACACGGGTAACCCGCTGTTACTCACCCCCGGCCAGATACCCTTCGTCTTACTTCTCTCCCGGCACGACGCAACTAGTATTGGCGTGGGCACCATCATAGGCAAAAAAGACGACCATATTTCGTTCGCTAGCTTCATGAGGGCCGACACCTCTCAAATTAATCTCAAAATTCCGAGCGGCCAAACTGCCAGTACATGGTCGCGGCAGATTGGGGCCGATACGTTCGAAGTTATCGTCACGCATGACGAGGTTCGGAGCCGCTGCCTTAAAACTGCTGGGGCCGTGGCGGCTGCGCCAAAGCCTTAGACGTTGTCGAGCGCGAGGCTTATGCAACGAATATAACCACCGCCTTTAGCCAGCTCAGCGATGTGGGGGGTAATGGTCTTGAGTCCGTGGGCTTCGACGGCGGCTTTAAACAGGGGCGCCTGGGCGCTCATAATGACGGTCCCACCGGTTGATACGAGGTTACAGGCGAAGGCCTGGACGGCTTCCTCGAGACTGACCTCAATCTTATCAATTGGCAGGGCCCGGAGCTTGTCCTGGCTGGCCGGTAAAAAAGCCGCCGGGCACCAGGCGATCAGGTCGGGGCGGAGGACCGATAGGGCGAGATCGATGTCATAGAAAAAACTATCGGGCCAGCCGCTGACGGCATTGATGACCGAGTGGCCGGCCTCGTCGATCAGGGGCACGGTTTGCAGGCTAATCACATCGTAGCCAAGCGTTTGGCCGAGAAATGCGTGGACGGCCGGATCGGTTCGGTAGTTGCTGCCCGCAAACAAATAGTTACCACAGGGCAGGGCGTCGCCCTGGCCGCTAAAGCGGAGTCCTTCCGGTATTCGCACGATTGTTTTACCGAGTTCACGGAGGACTTGTTCGGCATAGGGCTCTTCGCCTTGTCGGACGTTGGGCAGGTGGGCCATGACGGCGGTGTCGTCGCGGATAAGCGCCCAGTTGGCGGTGTAGACGCCATCTTGGCAGTCAACCGGCGGGGGAACTTGGGTGACAGTGACGCCGGCACTCTCGAGGGCGCGCTTGATACTGGCGTGCTCGGCTCGAGCGACCAGGTGGTCAATCGGCGGAGCGGCGCCCATATAGGGGTTGATGGCGGCGCCATCGTCAAAGAAATCGACGCCTGACATGAGAACTGATTGATTAATCGGATTGAGCACTCGGTTCAGTATATCGCAACGACGGAATAATGTCGGCTAGCCCGACAATTCCCTCGAACAAATGCTTCAGACGGAGTGAAAAGGTTGGAATCACGGCGAAAAATAGGGGTCGATTGTTTGACAATAATGTAATAAATGCTACAATAAGCGTATGTCTTACGAATTGCCGCCCAGCCCCGAACTAAATCATAAGCCGATTGATTACGCGCAAGCGATCACCGCTATCATTGGCGAGCTTCCACACATGAATCCCCAAAACCCCCATAGCGGCCCGTCCTTTCAACTGCCAGAATTGAGTCCCGAAGACGCCGCTAATCCAGCCGTGGTATATATCGAGCAAAAGTATGTCCAATATGTCGGCACCACCGTAGAAGCACCGAAACAGACAACCTTTTTCTATATCCCTCACTGGATAATTGGCCGGACCGATGGCGATAAATCTCTTCTGATTACGCCTGCCCAAGTGGAGCCATACGAATCAGCCGAAATAAAGGGCATCGTCGAAGATCCGCGCGAGGTTCTACTGCCGAAGGCTGGGGCTAAGCTAATAATCACGAAACTTACTCCCACAATTGTCGACCGACTTCGTAATGCACCCGTTGACCATCGCAGGAAGAAACTTGCGCGTACTGCACTGGGCTCTATGACCGACATTTCCCGGGTTTCTTCGTCTGCCCAGATAAAGACCTATAGAGGCGGGAGTCTTAGTGTCTCCTCGAAATTTGATCGTATCGCCGAAATAACTGACGAAATAGCTGAAAAATTCCAGGTACCGGAGACTTTAGATAAGCTTGTTCTGGCCTATACACAGAATTAAGAACCAGAATTACCACTACTTGTAAGAAGGTGGCCGGTCTAGTTGGTGGTAGACAGAGTTGAGTGTTTGCCAGCCTACCGGCGCGAAGAAATCTGCCCCGACAGCTGAGCGACAGGGCCGTCGACTGCACCTGAGTTTTATAATTAGGTCACATCCGCTCCGATGGCGGAAGGTATTTTGACGAGTAACGGCAGGTTCTGACGACGACCTTCGCGAGGTCTATATAAGCGCGCCTTCGAGGCGTTTTGAAATGATACGGTCCAAGCTCTGACGGGCTTCTTTTCTGTCTTTTGGACTCCAGACTTTACGCGGAGTAATCGTCCGAACGGCGCCCGTTGATTCGCCGTAATAGACCGATTCCAGACTGTCAGACGAGGCATGGGTATTCATGCCTTGCGCCATTAGGGCTAAGCGAACTCTTTCGTTTCGGTATAACTGATAACGGAGTTCTCGGTCGATAAAAAACTTGGCGAAGTTAATATTGACAGTTGTCAGTCCCCGGATGATTTCTGGCGGCAAATTTATCAGGGAGACATTGCGGGCATAGCCGGCTTCTTCGGGGTCAATGGTGCGGATGGTGACGGTCGGCGTAATGTGATGGAGGTATTGGGCGGCAGTCGCCGCATCTTGGGCTTTTCGCAGTTGTTGAAAGGTTTCTTTACGCTTTTCGTGGGCGTTGTTCCCCTGGAGGGGGTTTTCAAGCCAGACGGTGCTGGCGCCGGCCCGTTTTCCGCCTAAAACGTCGTTCGTTGAATCACCAATCATCCACACACCGTTCATATTGCGCGGTTTCTCGGCTGAATAGTCTTCATGTGGCAACAGGTAACCCTGGGCGATATCCATCGCCTTGACGGCTATCAGTAAGCCTTGGGGGTGCGGTTTGTGTTTATCGGCATCGACGTCGTCGACGGAAATTACGGCGTCGAAAAGGTCTTCCAGATGATTCTTCTGAATCGTTTCGATCAATATTTCCCGCGGCGAACTGGACCATACCGCCAGCCGCACCCCCATGCTCTTAGCGGTAATCATGGCTTCGATAAGCAGGGGGTCCATCGGGCTTTTGTCGAGCAGTTGTTTGGCCCGATTTTTGACAAGCATCCATATTTCTTGATCGCTGTATTGCCGACCATCCTTCACGAAACGGGAGAGGCCGAGAGTTTGGCCGATGTGAATATTGCCAAAGAGTAGTAGTATGCTCTCATCGGAAGTTTCATCGGCCGAGAAGCCAAAATTTTTCATGACTTCGCGGTGGGCCTGAATCCAGTATTTACCGGTATCTTTGCAGGTATCATCCCAGTCCAGCACAAATCGCTCAGAGTGGACGCGGTACAGCGAATGGTTATGCCCCAATAAGTCGACGTTATGGAGGTGTTCCCAGGGAGTACAGCCGACGGAATCTTCGCCGTAGCAGAGCACGTGCCGTCCGCCAGGTAGTAATCGTTTTATCCGTCGGGTCCGTAGGGGGTGAATTAAGGCGGACGGGATTGATGATAACTTGACTGATCTTTGTTTTAATAGTGATCGCATAAACGTACTTTAGTTGATGTCGCTCATGGTTGTCAATTTGCCCGAGCTGGCTATTGAATCTACGAATAATACAGTGCCCCAGGGTGCTAGCTTTGGCGAGTATTTCGGCAGGGGAGTGGTCGATCGCTTCCGGTAGCCCATCAAGCCACGCGCTCCCTCTTGCCACTTTTTTCTATAAACTAATAATCAAGGCTTTCCTGGTCGATTGTTTCTCCCATAGTCTTGAGCGTTCCTCGGGCTCGGCTGACAGTATAGGGTTCTTTAGTGAGTTTGGGTCCGGTGCGGGTCCGGCTGTCCCGGTTATTAAAGAGGCCTTTTAATTTTGCTTTGTCGCCGTAGCCTTGCTCTAAAAGCGCGTCATATACATTTACTTGTCGGTGGACAGCGTGCCGGAGGGCCGGGTCAATTAAGAATCGAGCAAAAGACACATTATCGGTGGTGAGTTTGGCGACGGAATCACGGGATAGCTGATCGACGGGTACATCGCCGTACATACCATCCTCGCGAAGGTCGAAGTTACGAATTGATAATGTCGGGCGTAGCTTATGCGCCGTATCTTCTAAGGCCGTGCGGCCTATTAGGGCCGCTTGAGCCATGGCTTTTTGTCTTTTTTCGAGAGAGCTGTGGGCTTGTAGGGGGTGCTCAATCGCTACCGTGTTGGCTCCCGCTGCCTGGCCGCCTTTTACATCATTTGGCGAATCGCCAATCATCCACACCCCGTTCATATCGCAGGGCTTGGTCGGCGAATATTCTTCGCCGGGCTGCAAATAACCCCGGGCGACGTCCATGGCGTAGACGGCCTTCAGTAATCCTTCGGGATCAGGCTTGTGCTCTTTGACATCGTCCACCGAAATTATGGCGTCGAAGATTCCTTCGAGTCCGTTGGCGGCGACGGCTTCTTCGAGTAGTTCACGGGGGGAACTGGACCAGATCGCTAAATTAGTTAAGCTGCCTTTCGTTTGTTTGAGGGCTTCAACAAGCAGCGGGTCCATTGGGTTTTGTTTGAGCATCTCGCGGGCACTGCCTTTAATTTTGCCCCAAATCTCATCATCGCTGTATTGCTGACCGTCTTTTACGAATCTGTCGAGGCCAAGCGTGTTAGCAACGCGTATATTACCGAACAAACTGAGGATGTTTTCGTCGGAGGTTTCTTCATCAGTAAAGCCAAATTCTTGCAAAACTTCCCGGTGGGCCAGTATCCAATATTTACCGGTATCTTTGCAGGTGTCATCCCAGTCCAGCACGATGCGCTCGGCGAGATAATTATATGATTCATGCCTCGGTCCGAGTACATCGACATTATTAAATATTTCCCAGGAGGTGTCGTCCATGCCGGGATTTGTCCAGCCCTTGACGGGGCCGAGGCCGGTCACCTCGACGGTGGTGGGTTCTTGTTTGAATTTAAGGGCGTACTCACCATAGTTTTCTTGAAAGGCTTGATCGCGAGCCACTTCCAGGGGGGTTTTCTCCGGGGGAGTATGAGAGGGCCTGGCGACGCTGGTAGTATTATATGTTTCGCCGCTTTGCCACTGCGCCCAGCTGTCGAGACCAATTTCCGGGCGAGGCGGGTGTGTGTCGGGGAGCGCTAGGGCATTAGTCTCTAATTGAATATATTTTTCTGGCATTGTCTATAGACATTAGCATAATATACACCAAATGTCAACAGGCGTACCAGGGTAAAAGTCCCCAAAATTGCCTAATAAATGTAAATATGCTATAATAATTCAACTATGTCCGAAAATGTCCCCGCCGATGCTCCCTATCAGGAAAGACTAGAAGTCGAAACTAACCGTCGACTGTTATCGATCGGCCAGGCGGCTCGGCTGGGCTTTCAAGAGTACGTCGACACAGCTTTGAATACGCGCGTCATCAGTTTACCGGCCGATAAGGAGCGCGAGCCCAGTCCGGTGGATCTGCACTACCAGCTCCGTGACAAGGGTTTACCGGTCTTTCCGGCGATGTATCAGGATGACCGGTTGCTGCTGAAGATACCCGAGGGAACGAGGCCTTTGCCCTCACTCCTGAAATTCATCGCCAGAGACATACCCAATTACGGTAATGTCTTTTTAGAATTGGGCGGAATCTTACATCGGATGCACGCCGCCGGCATGGGCCTGCCGTCGCAGCAGCCCGACCGAGATATGCTGGACAACTTTGCCTTTGTGACCGACGACTCAGACGTCTACGGGGGAACGATCTACTTGACGCCCCCCTACCAGGTGAACGTGAATCGGGGGATTGATGAGGAAATCGATGACTTGCAGGCCGAACTCATTGAGTCGATGCTCTTTACCGATAGCGAAGTCACGGAACTGCTGGCTAAAACGCTAGAGGGTTGGAACGATGCCCTATCAGAATAATGCTAACTTAGCCGTTCAACCAGAGACAATCAGCCATTTTATAGAAGATCTAGTCGGCGTTGAGCCGCATCAGGTTTATGGGCTGCCTGATCTCACAAAAGAAGTGGACCATGGCGGCCGCTACTCGACCCGACCGAAGACCAAACTGAGCGAGGGGATATTTATCGATCGCCCGGCGCTCGCCCACGACGCCGGGGTGCTGGAACTAGATGCCAAACCTCGAGGTTTTGGTTTTGACGTCCAACCGGGGCTCCGGTTCGGGCGGGAAGCGTCCCACAATCAGGTATTTTTTGGAAAGCTGCTGCTTCGGGGAGTTTATGACGGCGCCGGCTTAATTGAGACCCACGTGGCCATTAAACCGACGGCCAATCGGGCGGCCTTATTGGGTGAGCTGGCCATGTTCCAGCACATGCGCTCCCTCAGCGATATTCCTACTTTTGAGCCATTTGGTTATCTGGCTACCGCGCCAACCCGGCCCGACTATTTGCTGACGCGCTTTGAAAAGCGGATTGCCACCATGGACACTATCGAGTGGAACGACCTCGAAGATGCCGAAAAGTGGGAACAACTTGGTTTTGCCGTGGCGACGGCCAGCCTACTGCATAGCAACATGCTTTTTTCGGGCGACCTGGAGTTTAAGAATGTGGCCTTCGGTGAGACGGGGGACTTGAAAATTATTGACCCCGAGTTGATGGTCAGCGCCGCGGCGGTCGGAGAGATCGCGCTGACAACCAAAAACGATGAAGAACGGGCCCGCGCCGTGCAAACGATTAAACGAAAAATCAGCGTCGACATGACGAGCTTGTGCACTTCGATCGATCAATTTATCTTGACGACTTTGGTGCCGCCCGAACGACACTTTAAGGACGTCGCGAAACTTAAGAGATACAAACACTATTTATTTGAACCGTACGAGCGAGCTCTGAAAGACCATGGCTCGCCCTATTTGCCGGTTCTACTCGAAGCGTATGCCCTCATGTTGAGTGAAAGAAAGCAGCGCGCTCAAGAGACATCTTCCCCTGCTTGACAGGGGTATTGGCACTCGGCTATTATGAGTGCTGATGCGTTAGCACTCATAGCTCGTCAGTGCTAAAACGCTCTCATAACTAAGGGGAGGAATCAATTTATGAGTACACCATTAAGCCCATTGGCTGACTATATCGTCGCCGTGGGCGAAGCCGCCGCTACTAAAACCGCCAGCGGTTTGTATTTGCCGGAAAACTCGGCTGAAAAACCCAAAACCGCCAAAGTTGTGGCCGTCGGAAAAGACGCCAAGCAAGTGAAAGTCGGCGATCGGATTGTCTATAAAAGTTACAGTACGACTGAAGTAAAAGTGGGCAGCGACGAATTTATATTAGTCAAAGAAGAAGACGTCCTCGCGACCGTTAAAGCAGCTAAATAAGAGGGGAAAATTATGGCCAAGAAAGTATTTTACGATGATGATGCCCGCAAGCGGGTCCTCGGTGGCGCCGAGATTTTATACAACGCCGTCAAAACCACTATGGGCCCTAAGGGCCGCAACGTCGTTATCAGCAAAAGCTACGGCCACCCGACGGTGACGCACGATGGCGTGACGGTCGCGAAAAGTGTCGAGCTGGCCGACGTCGACGACGAGACCTTGGGCTACAAAGTCGGGGCTGAACTTATCAAACAAGCGGCGACCAAAATGAATGATGTGGCTGGTGACGGCACAACGACCGTCACGGTCTTGACCTATCACATTTTGAACGAGGCCAATAAGCTGATTGCCGCCGGGCATAACCCCATGCTGCTGCGCAAGGGCCTCGAGGCGGCTAGCCAAGACGTCATAACCAAACTTGGCACGATGGCCGAGGATATTAAAGGCAAAAAGCGCCGGGTAGCCGAGGTGGCGACGATTAGCGCCGGTGACGCTGAGATCGGTGACTTGATTGCCGACGTGATTGCCAAAGTCGGCAAAGAGGGTGTCGTCACTGTTGAGGAAGGCCAGGGGCTGTTGCTGGAGAGTGAAGTCGTCGAAGGCTTCACGTTTGACCGCGGTTTTGTGAGCCCGTACATGGTGACCGATACGGCGCGGATGGAAGCGACCTATGACAAACCTGCCGTCGTCGTGACCGACAAGAAAATTTCCAGTATCCAGGAATTTTTGCCGCTGCTCGAAAAATTAGCCCAAGCCGGCAAAAAAGACTTAGTCTTGATCGTCGATGACATTGAGGGAGAGGCCCTCGGCACATTGATACTCAATCGCCTGAAAGGGGTATTTAATACCGTCGCTATCAAGGCGCCGGCTTTTGGGGATCGTCGGAAAGACGTCCTAAATGATATCGCCACGCTGACAGGTGCCCAAGTCATTACCGCTGACCGGGGCATGACGTTTGAAAACGTCGAGCTGGACGTCGTGGGCAGCGCCCGCCGGGTGATTGTCCGCAAGGATGAGACGACGATTATCGAGGGCGCCGGTAACCCGATTGAAGTTGCCGCACGCATCGCGGCCATTGCCGCGCAAGCCGAACAGGCCACTAGTACGTATGATAAAGAAAATCTCGAAAAGCGCCGCGCCGCCTTGTCGGGCAAAGTTGCCGTCATCAAAGTTGGCGGAGCCACCGAAACTGAAATCGAAGAGAAGAAATTCCGGGTCGATGATGCGGTGGCCGCCGTCAAAGCCGCTTTGGACGAAGGGATTGTGCCCGGTGGTGGTGTCACGCTCATCAACTTGGCAAGCGAAATCACGGTAACCGGGACCGATTCAATCGCCGCCGGGGCCCAGATTTTGAAGAATGCGCTGGAACAGCCTTTCCGAATCCTGCTGACAAACGCCGGTCTGAATGCCGACGAATGGCTCCCGCAAGTCCGGGCTGCCAAGCCAGGGCAGGGCGTTGACGTCAACGACCCGACTAAATTGGTTGATCTCAAAGCCGCCGGGGTGATTGACCCGGCCCGCGTTACTAAAGAGGCTCTCCAAAACGCCGTTTCGATTGCGGCGACGGCCAGTACTATGGGAGCGCTCGTGGTGGAAGTACCGGAACCGAAGAGCGCTGCTGGTGAGGGAGCGCCCGGCATGGGCGGTATGGGTGGCATGATGTAGCCCCTGGGGAGACGCCCGCCTGAGGTGTCTCCTTTATTGAAGTTTGGCGCAGCCGGCCATCAAAAAAGGAATCCTGACTTGAGTGGGATTCCTTTTTTGTGACTTAAGAACAGTTAAGACGCGGGCCGGCTAAATTTAGGCGGCAACGTGCTGGGTGAAGTAATTGATTTCGTTCACGATATCGAGCAACGCTTGGGCTTTGGTTTTCTCATCACTGATATTCTGGGCGGCGGCGTAGGCGTCTTTGATAAGCGCTTGGTTGTCGCTGGCCTGGATCATCATCATAGTGGTGCGAAACTTTTCTTCGGGCGATTGGTCGAGGTGGTTGACGAGCGGACTGAGTTCCGTCAGGGCCTGTTGTTTGATGTCGAGGAGGGCATCGTCGGCCAGCGGCTGGGTATCGGCCGGTGAATCGGGCAGAGTCGCGACCGGCTCATCACTGGCAACGGTGGTGAGGGGGGCTGACGTGGCCTCGGCTACGTCCGCTGCTGGCGTCACCGTGGGTGAGACGATAGCCGTCGGGCTACCGAAATCGGTGCCCGGCGAGGGCAGGGCCGGGTTAAAGGTGTCCTGTCCGGCCGGTTCGACGGCTAAAACGCCATCGACTGACTGCGAAATTGCTTGCTGGTCATCTTGTCCTTGATAGTCCTGATCATTCTGGTGCCCAAACATGTTCCCCCCTTAACTCTAATTATGCTTAAGCTATACTATATACAAACTCACACTTAGCACAAGAACTTTGGCGCATCATGCCCGGTTGAGTATGCCATAATGGAGATAATATGACTGATACAAATCACGTTCCGCACTACGATCCCGCCTATTTTAGCGTGAACCCCTACGCTAAACGGATAGAAAAGCCCTGGGGTTACGAAATACATTGGGTTCCCGCCGAGGCACCATACATGGGGAAAGTCCTCCATATCAATGCCGGCGCGCGCTTCAGCTTGCAAATTCACGACCAGAAGCACGAAAGCTGGCTGTTGATTGCCGGTCAAGCGGCGGTGATTTGGGAGAATGCCCGGGGTGAACTGGTCCAGACTGCCCTCCAGCCGGGACAGGGCTATAGCACGATGCTCGGGCAGCGCCACCGCTTGCTGGGGATAACGGATTGCGACGTCATCGAAGTCTCGACGCCAGAGCTCGGCACCACCTGGCGCTTAGAGGACGATTACGATCGCCCTGACGAAACTCCTGCCCAGCGGGCCTTCGAACGGGCCCGGCCTAGTCCGGTAAAAAGTGCCAGCGTCGGTCCAGAGACCAAGGCTGCCAAGAAAAAGCCCTAGCCAGCTGGACTCGTGAACTTCCGGGACTCAGTACGCGGTCTGTTGCTATAATAATAGGATGATTCGCCTCGCCCGGACTGCCAAAAATCAATATGCCCTGGCGCTGGGCTACGCCACGGCGGTCAGCGGGGTGTTATACGCCTATGGGGCGCTCCGCGAGCATAGCCTCGCCTACAGTTATTTGCCCTGGAATTTGCTATTGTCCTGGCTACCCCTCGGCTTAGCCCTCTGGTTGGCTAAAACGCTCGAGACCCGGTTGTGGTCATCGTGGAAGGCGCTGGCTATCACTGTGGCGTGGCTCCTGTTTTTGCCGAACAGTTTTTATATGATATCCGACTATATTCACCTGCAAGACGTCGCTCACAGCGATATTCTGTATGATGCGGTCCTGTTTACCTCATTTATTTTCAGTGGCGTCGCTTTGGGTTTAAGTAGTTTGTACATCATCCACCGGCTGCTCCAGCAGCGTTTCTCGGCCCGCCAGGTGGGGGGCATTATCGCTCTGACACTGGGGCTCTGCAGCTTTGCCATCTACATCGGTCGCGACTTGCGCTGGAATAGCTGGGACATTCTGACAAACCCCGGCGGCCTACTCTTCGATGTCTCGGATCGCATTTTGCATCCGGCGGCCTATCCGGCTATGTTCGTGACGGTGGCGAGCTTCTTCGTGTTATTGAGCAGTGTCTACGGGCTGGTCTGGTGGGGCAGTCAATTGTTACGCCACTCGGGCCGCCCTAATCTGTTATAATTCGTCATTAGATGAAACATGACCTCGAAACGACTATCGAAACGGCCGCCCGTGAATTGTTTGATACTGACATTTCAGTGGCTTTAACGCACCCCGAGGTCCAGTTTGGTGATTATGCGACGAATGTCTCGCTCCAGCTGGCGCGGACAGTGGGACAGCCCCCCCGCGCGATCGCCGAAGCTTTGGCCGCTCGCCTCCGGGAAGTAGCCCCCGACCACATTAGAGAGGTTACGATTGCCGGTCCCGGTTTTATCAATGTGACGCTGACCGATGCGGCGCTGGGTCGCTCCCTGGCAGTTCGCGCCACTAAAAGTTGGGCGGGCAAAGTCGTCGTCGCCGAATACTCGGACCCCAACCCGTTTAAAGTACTCCACGCCGGGCATCTCTACACAAGCATCGTGGGTGATAGTATCGCCAATCTGTTAGAGCACGCCGGGGCGACCGTCCACCGCGTCAATTTTGGGGGTGACGTGGGACTACACGTGGCGAAAACGATGTGGGCGATTTTGCAAAAATTGGGCGGCGAGCACCCCGAAAAACTGGCCGCCATTGCGCCAAATGAACGGTCGGAGTGGATGGCCGAAGCCTATGTGGCCGGCACCCTCGCCTATGAAGACGACGCCGGGGCCAAAGCGCGCATTATCGAGCTCAACAGGCAAGTCTATGCCATTCAAACGGAGCAAGACCATGTCGCGCCCCTGGCCCAGATTTACTGGTTGTGCCGAGGTTGGAGCTACGATTACTTTGATGCTTTTTATGAGCGGATTGGTACGAAGTTTGAAAAGTACTATCCGGAAAGTGAGACCGCACCGATTGGACTGAAAATCGTCAGCGAGCAATTAGCCCGCGGCGTCTATGAACAGAGCGACGGGGCAGTCATCTTCGACGGCGATAAATACGGGCTGCACAAGCGGGTCTTCATTAATTCACAGGGTCTGCCGACCTATGAGGCCAAAGACGTCGGCTTGATAATGCTCAAGTGGGCAGACTACCACTTCGACAGCTCGGTCATTATCACCGGCAATGACATTATTGAGTACATGAAAGTCGTGCTCAAGAGCGTCGAACAATTTATGCCGCAGTTGCCAGCTCGGACCACGCACCTGACGCACGGTATCGTCAAATTGGCCGGTGGCACGAAGATGAGCTCGCGTAAGGGCAATATCCTGCGGGCCGTCGACGTCCTCGAGGCGGCCGCTGCTGCCAACAAAGCGGTCACTGCTACCGAAGATGAGCGGGTCACGCTCGGTGCGGTCAAGTACGCTTTTCTGAAACAACGGACCGGGGGCGATATTATCTACAGCCCGACGGAGTCTGTCAGCCTGGAAGGCAATAGCGGACCTTATTTGCAGTACGCCCACGCCCGGGCCCGCAGTATCCTGCGCAAGGCCGGTCGCGAAGTCGCGGGCGACCCCAGCGCATTGGACGTCGACCTGGAAGACGATGAACGGACTTTTGTCCGGAAAATGGGGGAGTATAGCGAAGTGATTGATAAAGCAGTCGCCGACTTGCTGCCGCATGTGGTCTGCACCTATTTGTACGAACTCGCCCAAACGTTTAATCGTTTTTACGAAAATAACCGGGTAATCGATGACCCGCGGCAAGCCCTGCGGCTCGGTCTGGTAGAGGCCTACGCGGCTCGTCTCCGTGAGGGACTCGGCCTCCTCGGCATGTACGCCCCCGAAAAAATGTAAGCCAGGCCCGCCCAATCGACTGTTAAATTTTGTATTTGGACCGCTGGCAAACTACGTCATTATCAAGTTGTTCAGCTAGCTAGTCGGATTAGTATAAAAGTCAGGGGACAATCATGGCCATGAAATTATCGAAAGACGAGTGGAAAACTAAATTGAACGACGAACAGTACCGTGTCCTCCGTGAGAAGGGTACCGAGCTGCCTGGTTCGGGTAAATTACTGCACAACTCTGCCACGGGCGACTACGACTGTGCGGCCTGCGGGCAGGTGGTGTTTACCAGCGCCGCCAAATATGACTCGCACACGCCGGGGCTAATAGGCTGGCCCAGTTTTACGGCGGCGGCCAGTGACGGAGCGATTACGCTGCTCGATGATACCAGTGACGGCATGCAGCGGATAGAGGTCGTCTGCAGTAACTGCAATAGTCACTTGGGTCATCTCTTTCCCGATGACGACTCGCCTAACGGCCAGCACTTTTGTATAAATTCGGTCGCCCTCGACTTCAAAGCCAAAGATTAGTCGGAGGCGCGGTAGTACTTGGTGCCCCAGGCGGCCATTTGCTGCAGGATGGGTAGGAGGTCATGGCCCTTGGGGGTCAGCGAGTATTCGATTTTAGGAGGAACTTGGGCAAAGCTTTGCTTGGTAATAATGCCGCGCAGTTCCAGATCGTCGAGGCGCTGGGAAAGGGTGCGGGGGTTGATTGTACCGACTGATTTTTCGAATTCACAAAAACGGCGGGGTCCGGCCATGAGATCGCGCAGAATAAGAGCCGTCCATTTATTGCCGATTATATCCATCGCGCTGGCGATGCAACCGACTTTTGGTTCGAGGGGAGGGGTGAGAGTTGTCTTCATAACTTTACAAAGTATAGTATTACCTTTATACTGATTGAGTAACGTAGCTAGTAGTTATCAATTAGGTAACAAATAGCTATACAAAATATACCATAAAGGAGCCTATTTATGAAATTAGCCGTTATTCTGGGATCAACCCGTCAGGGCCGCCAAACCGACAAGCAAGCCCAGTGGGTCGTCAATACCGCCCAACAAATCAAAGACGTCGACGTTGAACTACTCGACCTCAAGGATTACCCGATGCCCTTTTTTGACGAAGCCGCTTCACCGCGCTACAACCCAAATCGCACGATTGACCCGATTGCCCAAAAGTGGCTGACCCGTCTCGAGGCGGCCGATGCGTATATTTTCGTGACCCCGGAATACAACCACTCCATCCCGGGCGTGCTGAAGAACGCCTTCGACTACATTGATTTCCAAGTGGACCGTAAGCCAGCGGCCATCGTTTCGCACGGCTCCAACGGCGGTACCCGAGCGGCCATGCACCTCAAAGAAATCATCTCTGAAGGTAAAATGGTGCCAATCCCCAACTCCGTCGCATTTCATGGTGTCAGTGATGGCATTGACGAGTCGGGCAACATCAGCGACGCCCTGAAAGCCAACCCCTACGGACCGCAAGCCGCTCTGAATAGTCTGCTCGCCGAGCTCAAGTGGTATAGCGACGCCCTGTCGACCGGCCGGATCGCTAGCTTGGCCTTTGAACTCGCCAAGGATACGGCAGCCGTCTAGCAGGCAGTTTTCGTTTACCACCATACAGGGGTATAATTGGCTGAATGATTGATAAACACGCCCTGCCGACAAAGTTACTGTGGGTTGATTTAGAAATGACAGGCCTCGATGTCCAGCAGGATGTGATCCTGGAAGTCGCGGCGATAATCACCGATTTTCAGTTTAAACCGCTGGCCAGTTACGAGGCCTGTGTCCGCCAGCCGCGCGATGTGGTGGTCGATCGGATGCAGAAGAACGTCTGGTGGCAAGATTATCCAGCCAATCGTGACAGCTTTGTCGCCAAGTTGAGCGAGGCCCGGCCCAGTGCCCAAGTCGAGCAGGAGCTCATCGCCCTGATTGCCCAGCAGTTTGGATCGGAGCCGGCGATTTTGGCCGGTAACTCCATCCATAATGACCGTAATTTTATTAAACAGTGGTGGCCCCAGCTCGACCACACCCTTCACTACCGCATGCTCGATGTCAGTAGCCTGAAGATAATTATGCAGGGTCGCTACGGTGAGGTATTTGAGAAAAAAGAGATCCACCGAGCCCTCGATGACATCCAGGCCAGTATTGCCGAGCTGGAGCATTACCTCGAATACCTTAAGCGCCCCCCGGCCCCGCAGCCGGCCTAACGGACCGATGTAGCTTATGAATCACAAAGAAGTTGAAGATTACATTTTGAGCCTGCCCGCCGCGCGACTCGAGTATCCCTTTGGGGAAGGGGTGGCCGTCTATAAGGTTGGCGACAAAATGTTCGCCCTCATCACCGAGGGCAAGAATCCCGTCCAGCTCAGCCTGAAGTGCGACCCGGCACTGGCTAAAGTGCTGCGGGAGCGTTATGAAACTGTCATGCCCGGCCAACACCTGAACAAAAAACATTGGAACACGATGCTTTTGAGCGGCCAGCTACCCGTTAGTGAAGTCGAAGATCTGATCCGGCACAGCTATGTGCTCGTGACTGAAAACAAATAGCAACCTCGCGAAGCGGTAGCGTCGAATTTCCGCTGTAAGTCGACCCTCGCGGGCGTAGTAACAGGTAAATTTACTCAGGGCCGGACGGGAGTGAGCTGCTGGATGAGCAGCTGGGCAGTCGCGTAGTCATTTTTGAGAAGGGTGCGACCGGCCGGACCAGTTGTTTTGGCGTAGGCCTGTTGGAGGGTCTGTCCGTAGGTCGTTAGTTTGGTCTGCATGACTTGGCGGAACGTTGCATCGTACGTCGAAGCGGCGACCGAAGCTTTGAGCTGCTGATCAGTCCCGGCGTTGATTTGCAAATTCAGCTGTTTGGCATCCAGTTTATGACCGTTGGCTTTGAGGTAAATCAGGAGCTGCTTTTGTTGGCTGGTCAAGGAGAGCACGGCGGTCATGGCGAAATTATTGGTCGTTCCCTCTAAAAGGGGAGCGGCGGTCGCTTCATTGCTGTAGTGAATGAGCTCTTGTTGTTGGCCGGCAACTTTGAGAAGCAGGGCAGTGTTCGAACTATCGACGACCAGAAGGTTCTTCACTATGATAAACAGGATCAAGGCGACGAGCAGGCCGCCGCCCACAATCACTACCCGTCCTATTACCGAACCGCCGCCCGGCAGTAAGCTGCGGCGGGGCGGGGCAGCGGGATTGACGATAAAATCATAGGGGTCGGATTCGGGTCGACTGCCATAGGGCGGCTGTTGTGGCTGCATAAGCACTATAATAAAGCTTTATGACGCCCGGCGCCAGAATTTGACATAAAAATTTGGCGCCAAGGCCGTCGGCCGTCGGCAAATTACGGCCGTCGGCCGACCTGGATGGCAACTGGGGTACAATAGGGGACATGGATGCAGTCGAAGAGGTCAAAACCCGGTTGAGCATCGAAGATGTGATCGGCGAATATGTCCAGCTCAAACGGGCCGGGCGCAATTGGAAGGGTCTGAGCCCGTTTAGCAACGAGCGTTCACCGAGTTTTGTGGTCAGCCCCGAAAAACAGATTTGGCACGACTTTTCGTCGGGCAAGGGCGGCGACATGTTTAGTTTCGTCATGGAAGTTGAAGGTTTGGATTTTAAGGCGACTTTGGACCTGCTGGCTCGTAAAGCCGGTATCGACCTGGACCAGTTCCGGGGCCAGAGCGGGGGGCCGAAGGGTCCGGATAAAAAGCGCCTGCACGAATTACTCGATTTGAGCACTAAATTTTATCAAGTCCAGTTTAGCCAAAACAAAATGGCTCTCGAATACGTTTTTAAAAAACGCCTGTTTAATAAAGCAACGGCCTTGGAATGGCGGTTGGGTTATTCGCCAAACAACGGCACGGCCCTCGTCGATTTTGCGCGTAGCAAAGGCTTCACTGTCGAGGAGATCAAGCAAGCTGGTCTGAGTTCGCAACGCTACTCCGGCGTGGCCGACATGTTCCGCGGGCGCCTGATGATTCCCCTGCAAGACGCCCAAGGCCAGGTGATCGGTTTTACCGCCCGACAACTCGACGATGACCCCGAGGCCCCCAAATACATCAACACACCGCAAACGGTCCTGTACGATAAAAGTCGGCACGTCTATGGACTGCACCTCGCGAAGGAGAGTATTCGCAAATCTAAGTTTGTGGTCATCGCCGAAGGAAACCTCGATGTCATTGCCAGTCACCAAGCGGGCGTCCGCCAGGTGGTCGCCACGGCGGGCACCGCCTTGACCGAACCGCACCTTAAAGCCCTCAGTCGCTTCACCCCGGATATTCGACTGAGTTTTGATGCCGATAAAGCCGGACTGGCGGCGACCGAGCGGGCCATTCCGATCGCCAGCCGAGTCAAGGTATCGCTGAGTATCATTACCATCCCGAGCGGCAAAGACCCCGATGAACTTATCCGGCACGACCCGGCAGCCTGGGAAACGGCCATAACCCAGAATCAGTACGCCCTCGATTGGTTGATTGATCGTTATCAAATATTACTCGATACGTCGTCGGCCGAAGGCAAACGCAAGTTCAGCGACGTGCTGCTGCCCGTCGTCCGGTCGCTGGGCGATGCCGTGGAGCGCGACCACTACCTTAATTTAATCGCCAAGACTATTGAAGTCAGCCGGAGCGCCCTCGAACAAAAGTTTGAGGCGACGGCGGCCGCCGAATTAGCGCCCCGCCGTAAACAGATCAAAGTTACTCCAGAGCAGGTGAGCAAGGCCCATGTCGAAGAGCAACGCCTCCAAGACAACTTCTTGGCCCTGCTCTTACAGCGCCCGACGCTGCGCGAGTTTCTGCATATCATGACGCCAACGATGTTTTACAGCCAGCCGGCTCGGTCATTGGCCGAGTTCTTGCAGGCCCAGCCGGACTTCCGCGGTCCGCCCGAAGCGGCCCCGGAGCTGAAAAATTTGGCAGATTATGTTAAAATAGAAACATTACTCTACGAGGAACTCTATCAGGGTCTCGAGCTCAACGAACTTCATTACGAAGCCGCTCGATTGCAGACACGACTGATAGAGCAATATGTCAAAACCCAGAAACAAGACTTAGCCATTCGCTTAGCCGGCGCCGACGACGCGACTGTGGCAAAACTATTGGCTGAGGTAAAAGAATATGACGCATTATTAAATCAAGTTAAAGGAGGCATAGCCCATGGCTAAGCCAAGCAAAGCGAACAAAGCCGACAAGCCCGCCAAGGCAGTCAAATTAACCGATGATCAAAAAGCTGAGCTACTCAAGCTCAAGGATGATTTGTATGAGCGTGGCAAAAAAGAAGGTACTCTCGATCAAAAGGACATATCTGCCCTGATCCCCGACGTCGTTGAAAACGCCGAGGTTCTTGATGCCTTGTTTACCGAATTGGCCGAAGCCAGTATTACCGTCACTGGCGCCGAGCCGGATGCCGCAACTTTTACCGATGAATGGGCCGCCGAAGAGGCCGAAGAGGAAGAAGTTGCCACTAATGTGGCCGTCTACCTCGACGACGACGTCGCCGACGACTCGGTGCGCCTCTATTTACGCGAAATTGGTAAGATTCCCTTGCTGTCTTCGGAAGAAGAGTTGGCCCTGGCGCAACGCGTCGTGAGCGGTGAAAAAGAAGCCAAAGATAAGATGGCCGAAGCCAACATGCGCTTGGTCGTCTCTATCGCGAAGCGCTACGTTGGGCGCGGGCTTGATCTGCTCGACCTGATCCAAGAAGGCAACACGGGACTCCTGCGGGCGGTTGAGAAATTTGACCCTGATAAGGGTTTCAAATTCAGCACCTACGCCACCTGGTGGATCCGGCAAGCCATTACCCGGGCAATTGCTGACCAAGCCCGCACTATCCGGATTCCGGTGCACATGGTCGAAACGATCAATAAGTTGTTGCGCACCCAGCGCCGCCTGACCCAAGAGCTCAACCGTGAACCGACTAACGAAGAAATCGCTAAAACGATGGAGATTGAAGTCGATAAAGTTGAGCACATTATGAAGATCAAGCAGGATATTTCTTCGCTCGACGCCAGCATTCGTGATGACGAGGATGAATCGGTTTTGGCCGACTTTATCGAGGATGAAGACGCTGTTACCCCCGAAGAATCGGCCACCGGCCAGTTGCTCAAAGAACAAGTTAAAGAGATGTTGAGCGCCTTAACCGAACGCGAACAAAAAATATTGAAGTTGCGCTTTGGCCTGGAAGACGGCAAAAGCCACACCCTCGAGGAAGTTGGCCAAGAGTTTAGCGTCACGCGGGAGCGCATCCGCCAGATTGAAGCCAAAGCCCTCGCCAAGTTGCGCAAACACCGCGACGCCAAAAAACTTCACGACTATATAAAGTAGCGACGGCAAGAAGGCATGACGCATACAGAATTAACAATCATTGGTCTCGCCGGTACGAACGGTTCCGGTAAGGACGCCGTCGGTGAGATTCTTGCTAAATCATACGGCTACCTCTTTATTTCTGTCACTGAGCTGTTGCGGGCCGAAGCCACGCGTCGAAGTCAGCCGGTTGAGCGGGAAGTGTTACGCACCATCAGTGCCGAGTGGCGGCGGGAGCTGGGACTCGGAGTATTGGTTGATAAAGCCGTCGCCGAGTACGAAATCGTAAAGGACAAGTACCGCGGGGTAGTGATTGCCAGTTTGCGCAACCCCGGTGAGGCCGATCGGATCCATGCTATGGGCGGGACAATGGTATGGATTGATGCCGATCCTCGCCTTCGTTACGATCGGGTGCAGTCAAATAAAGACTTGCGCGGCCGGGCCGAAGAAGACAACAAATCATATGAGCAGTTTTTGGCCGAAGAAGAAGCCGAAATGCACACCCCGAGCGGTGGCGACGCCGCCAATCTTAACAGCGCCGGCGTGAAAGAACTCAGCGATATCTTTGTCGATAATGAGAGTTCGGAGCTAGCTCAGTTGGAGCAAGCCATCACCCAACGCTTGGGTTTGTAAATAGCGCAAATTGGTGGTAAAATATATCCCACTTTAACGTGTAGGATCGTCATGATATCATTTGGCCAGGACATACTGCAAAACCCCCAGTACATCACCACCAGTAACCCAAAATTTTATTCAGACGAATTACGCGCCGGCATCGCCAATCTGCCAGACGGCTTTCGGGCCCTCTATTTCCAACGACATCTGCCGACCGCCCCACCGCTGTCCGATCAATTCGACGCTGACGCCCAGGCAATTTATAGCGGTCTTGATCCAAAATCAGCCTATTTCCCCCTCGCTCAACAAGCCAAATACCCCAGTGTTCCGCCGGCCGAACGCGCCGCCATCGCCAGTGCCTTAAATACTCACGGTGCCCAAGGCCTTCGCCTGGCCCGCGCTGTTCTGGCCCTCGCTAATGTCGAGTGGTTGAGCCTCGCCAGTCAGGACAAAGGGCTGACAATTAGCCACGCTCAGCCAAGTGGAGAGGTGGCGGCCAAAGTTGAAGACGAGCTCGGCTATATACGCCGCCACCCCGCGACCGATTGGGCTGTCGTCGGCCCCCGATCCGATCGCGACGGCCCCCTGACGCTCGCCATGGGAGCAGCGGATTGCCTGGTTATACCATTGGTGGACCGCGTCACGGGTGCTTTTGGATTGGTCCACGCCGGCCGACCCGGTACGGGTCTGCGGACAGCCGAAAAAGCAACCGGGTTAATGCACAGCGAGTTCGGGTCAAATCCAAAAGACCTGGTGGCTTTTTTGGGTGAAGGCGTCTGTATGGAGTGCTACGACATTGATACGGCGATGTTTGCGAGCTTTACACGAGATTTTGGCGGTCGCACAATGATTGATAAGGTCGTGAAGCAGTATCCCACGGCTCTGGCCGACAAAGGTACGCCCCACGGTGACCGCGTCGCCATCGATTTATATGCCTTTAACAAGTACTTGCTCGCCGCCCGGGGAGTGGGGACGATTATTACTGCCCGAAACTGTACGGCCCGCTTGAGCGCCGATTGTCCGTCGTTAGCGGGGCGTCAATCACCTCCGTCCGAAGAGGCTCAGTTATTCTTTTCCCCTGCCCGGGCCAAGGGTAAAAAGGTGGGCTGGACGATGGAAAATGGAGAAAAGGTCGGGCTCGATACTTTTCACCTGGGGACCCCCCGTAACTTAGCGACCGTCACGCGACTCCAATAATGGCGTATGTGGGTGGGGTAGTTCGGGACAATCCGCAGCGCCCGGCGCCGGCCGCTATTCTCGCTCAAATTGTCACTATAGAAGTGTTTTACTGGTCGTTTGATGGTCAAAAACGGTCGGCAATGCTCGAAATCAACCGCGCCGTCGAGTCCGACGTCCGGAGTTTTTTCACAGTGGCGTGGGGGCTAAATTTCCCGATTGATAAAGTGATTTGTGCGGCTGATACGCCGTACTTCTGGGACGACGGCTTGATGATGGCGGCCAATGCCACGTCGGGGTTTAATTACCGCAAAATCGCCGACAGCGACGTCGTTTCGGAGCATGGCTTTGGCCGGGCGATTGACATTAACACCCGACTTAATCCCTATATTCGGTACAAGGACGGGGCCCGACTGGTGGCACCGGCGGGCGCTGAGTGGGACCCGCGCGTCCCCGGGACATTGTGCGGGGATCATCCGCTAGTTATCCACATGGAAGCGTTAGGTTGGTCCTGGGGAGGTAACTGGGCACCCGAAACTCGGGGGGCCATCGATTACCAACACTTCGAAAAACCGGCCGCCAATTAAGCATTGGCGTGGAGCTCGCGGTGGAGCTTGAGGACGGCGCGTCGGCTATGCTTGCGGGTATGGCGCTGGGCCAGGCGTAAGCCCACGTATGCCGCGGCGGCGAGCAGGGCAGTCAGCCACTCACCCCAGCCGAGGTTGGCCGTGCCAAAGTAGCTGTGCAAAAAGGGAGTGTATATGATGCCCCCGATGAGTAGCGATGATATAGCGAAGGCTCCCAATAATTTTTTATTACTCCATAAATAATTCGTGAAAAACTTTTCGTGGGCATCGGCCCGCTCGAATAGTAGGTAGACATAGAGGCACAGGACTAAGGTCACGTAGGTGAGGGTCGTCGCTTCCAGATAGAGGGGATTCGCCGGATCGATGTAGGCGGGGCTCAAATGATGACGGACAAAGAATAAGGCGAAGTTTGCATAGCTGATAATCGCGGCAACCGCACCAAAGCCGATAAAGCCACTGATGGCGCGCCGATTGATGATGTGATCGTGCAGGTTCCGAGGTTTAACGCGCATCAATTGAGCGAGGGGCTTATCCCAGCCCAGGGCCGTGACCGGCAGGATCTGGGCGACGATGTCGATAGCCAGGATTTGGATAGCCGTGATGGCCGGGGGTATGTGCAGGAGGGCTAGTCCAGCCAAGCCGAGCAAGACGGTGATGAGTTCGGCGGCATTGCTTGTCAGGGCGCAGCGGGCCGCTTTTTTAATATTCTGAAATGTCAGGCGGCCTTGCTCGATGGCGCCGACCAAGGTGTTAAAACTATCGTCGAGTAAGACAATTTCGGCGGCATCTTTGGCAACGTCGGTGCCCGTTTTGCCCATAGCGACGCCGATGTCGGCCCGCTTGAGCGCCGGGGCGTCGTTGATACCATCGCCCGTTACCGCCACTACGTGGCCGCTCTGTTTCACGATCTCAACAATCCGTAACTTATCTTCCGGCGCGACCCGGGAGAAGACGGCGCCGCCGCGGGTCACAAGCTCCAGGATTTGGCTGTCGGCTAACTTGGGCAGTTCATCACCCAAGATTACCGTAATGTTGGGACCGAGGCCGGCTTGGGCAGCGATGGCTTTGGCGGTCGTGGGGAAGTCGCCGGTAATGATCGAGACTTTGATGTGGGCCCGGCTAGCCGCCCGCATGGCTTTGGGGACAGTCTCGCGCAGCGGGTCGACCATACTGACCATCCCCAGGAACGTCAGATTTTTTTCGACGTCGGCCATTTTTAAGTGTTTGACGATGGTTTTAGCCGGCAGGACTCGGTAAGCAAAAGCTAAGTTACGCTTGGCTTGGCGGGCATACTGCTGATTGTAGTCGGCAAAAAATGTCCGGTCGCCGGCTAGCAACTTACGAGTATGGCCGTGATCCCACACGTCATGACTGTTGGCCAGGACGGCCTCAGGGGCGCCTTTGGTGAAGACGACGATCTGGCCATCGCGCCGCCGGACGGAGCTGAGCATTTTGCGCGCCGAATCAAACTGAAATTCTTTGAGCTCGGGGTTGGCGATGTCCCAGGCCTCCGGGTCGAGGCCGGCCTTACGGGCCAGGGTGATGAGGGCCCCTTCGGTCGGATCGCCCAATACATACCAACTGGCATGTTCGGCGTCCGGCTCGTTGACTTTGGCATTACTCGCAAGCGCGCCAGTCGCAAAAAATAACTCCAAGTCTTTGAGAGCGGTCGCACTCAGCTGGCGCCCCGCCGGACCTTTCACGATGGCACCATTGGTTTCGTAACCCGTGCCGGTGACGTTATATAAGGTCCGGCCCACGAGGACTTGCTCGACAGTCATTTCGTTCTTCGTCAGCGTGCCGGTTTTATCGGTCAAGATAAAATTCGTAGCGCCCAGTGTTTCGACGGCCGATAACTTTTTGACAAGGGCCCGGGCTTTGGCCATCCGGTTGGCGGTCTGGGCGAGAGTAATGTTGACCTCGGCGACCAGCCCCTCAGGGATCATCGCGGCGCCGACGCCGATGGCAAAAATGATGGCGTGCTCCAAGCTAAAATGGCTTTTGAGGGCAACGACGAGCAAGAACAGGGCCAGCACGGCCGTGCCTTGGGCCAGCCGGGTGGACAAGTGGCCCATCTCTTTTTGGAGCGGAGACGCTTCGCTTCGGGTGACTTGACTCAAAGCCGCAATCCGGCCGAGCTCACTGCGCATGCCCGTCCCGATGACGATGCCGTGACCGCTGCCGGTCGCGACCGTCGTTCCCATGAAGAGCAAATTGTGACGGCTGGACAAGGGGACGTCGGCCGAAATAGCGTGCACAAATTTGCGGCTCGGGTTGCTCTCGCCGGTTAAGGCGAAGTCGTTGGTCGCGAGCTCGTCTTCCTGCATGACGCGGACGTCAGCTGGTACACTGTCGCCGGCTTCAATATAGATAATGTCGCCCAAGACTAGCTCGGTTGAGTCGACTTGTGCGAGTTTACCGGCGCGGACAACCTTGGCCTGAGGGACGATTAGCTGCTCTAAACTAGTCATCAATGATTCGGCCTTGTGTTCCTGGAAGAAACCGACCGCGGCATTCATGAGGGCAATAGCGAGCAAGATTGAGCCGGTTTTGAAGTCTTGCAAATAAAACGACAGCGCCGTGCTGGCCAGCAGCATGACAACTAACAGATTTTTAAACTGTCGCAAGAATGTCGTCAGGGTGCTGTCGCGCTTGGTGCGGTGCAGGGTGTTGGAGCCGAGCTGCTCTAATCGTTTGGCGGCTTCTTTGTGGCTGAGCCCGTCCGCCTGGCTGTGCAATTGCTCCAGAACTTCTTCGGCGCTCAGACGGTAATAATTCAGGCGTTTATATTCGTCCATACGTAAGCATTATACTGGTCAATTTGCTTTTGTCGGCATGAATCAAACCGTCGCAACCATCGAGGCGTCCGACCGGTGACGGATCAGAGCTATGTCGCGCGAGACGTCAGCCTGGGGTGGGAGAAAAGAGGGGCAGACTGTCAGGGGCCAAAACAAATGCCGTCCCCGTGAAGCCGCTTCCGCTTGCATGATACCAGCTCCGTGATTACAATAATAAAACTGAAAGTGAGAATATGACCGCCCAACAATTCGAAAGAGTCCCTGAGAATAGTAGCAATCCGCCGGGCCAGCCGGAGCAGCTTCGGCTGGTGGGCGGCTTAGGTTTGATCGCCACGCGCTCCGCTGACGATCTTTTCCCCGGCCCCGCCGAGTATACCCGGCCGAAGTATGGTGCAGATGTGATGGGCGAAGACCTCGCCGTTGATGACCTCGATGTACCGGCCCCTACGACCGACGGCATCAAACAATTCCTGCGGACAATTGGCCGTATTCCACTCTTAACGGCCGAGCAAGAAATCAGCCTGGCCAAAGACATTGAAGCCGGTCTGTATGCCAAAAAACTGCTGGGAGATCCCTATGCCTTGGGAGAGTACTCAATGAGCCAGTCAGACGAACAAGTCGACCTGCCGGCTGAGCTTGCCGAGATTGGGCGCACCGGCGACGACGCCAAGCAGCACTTTATCGAAGCAAACCTCCGACTCGTCGTTTCCATCGCCAAGCTCTACCGTGGTCGCGGGCTGGAATTCCTGGACTTAATTCAAGAAGGTAGCCTGGGCCTTAATAAAGCGGTTGATAAGTTTGATTACACCCGCGGTAACAAGTTTAGTACCCACGCATCGTGGTGGATACGGCAAAGCATCGGCTATGCGGTTTCACAAAAAGGTCGGACTATCCGCATTGCCGCGGCTGTTAAAATCCAAGTTGATGCCGCCACTCGGGCGCAGCGCGAACTGTCGGCTTTGTCGGGTCGCCGGCCAACTGTGGCCGAAACGGCCCACCATATGGGGCAAACCGAACCAAAAGTTCAAGAATTATTGGGCTGGGGCCAATTGCCGATTTACTTCGACAAGCTGGTGGGTGAAGAGGGGGTCGATACTCTCGGGGGGTTAATAAAAGATCCTGGCTTTGCGGCGGAGTTTGAACAAGTTGAGTTAAGTTTATTGCGTCGTGATTTGCTCGACGTATTGGCACACAGCTTAACTAAGAACGAAGCGGAGGTTGTGGCGCTTCGGGCCGGTCTGGTCGACGGCCGGCCGTGGACGTTACAGCAGATCGCCGAACACCCCAACCAGCACTCTACTCGGCAAACCATCAGGCAACGCCATATCTCGGCCATGAAGAAATTGCAGGATCCTATTATTTTAGCCAAGCTGCGCGACTACCTCACCTAAAATAGTCTATACTGTTAGCTATGACGCAAACGGCCACTCACCTCAAGAAAAAGCTGGTGGTTATCGACGGGAAAAGTGTGTTCTACCGCGGCTACTATGCTATGTCTGGTCTGACCACAAAAGATGGAACGCCGACCGGCGGAATTTTTGGATTTGCGACGATGGCCTTGGAGGTCATTCGGCGTCTTAAACCCGATTACGTCGCGGTGGCGTGGGACAAGCCCAAGACTAATATTCGCCGTCGTCTTGAGCTATACCCGGAGTACAAGGCCGGCCGTAAACCAGCTCCGGCTGATTTTAAAGCGCAGATACCCGTCCTGCACGAACTTCTCGCGGCCTTCGGCTGGCCGCTTTACGAACTCGATGACTACGAAGCCGACGACATCATGGGCGCCTTAGCTGTTCAAGCCAAAGCCCAAGATATTGAAACGCTGTTGATAACCAGTGACATGGATATGTTGCAACTCATTAATTCGCATGTGCACGTCTACGCCCTCAAGACGGGCCTCAGCAATATTGAACTCTACTCCCCAGAAAGTTTCACCGCCAAATACGGCATCCGGGTCGAGCAGTTTCTCGATATGAAATCGCTGAAGGGTGATAGTTCGGACAATATTCCCGGCGTGCCCGGCATTGGCGAGAAGGGGGCCCTCGAACTGCTCAAACAATACGAGACGCTCGATAATATTTATGATAATCTCGCCCTCCTAAAAGACTCGACGCGCCGCAAGTTGGAAGCCGGTAAAGAGCTGGCCTACTTGAGTAAAGAATTAGCTCGGATCTGGACGGATGCCCCAATCCCCCTCGACCTACAAGCGGTGGACGGCACGAAGGCCGACCCGATCAAGATTCAAGATTTACTGCAACGTCTGGAATTTCGCTCACTGGTGCGCCAATTACCCAACGTCATGCAGGTGCCGGCCCCTAGTCCGTCGAGCAAGATGACGTCTGGTGCGCCGCTCGAAGTCGGCCACAATCATTTGATCGATTCGGCCGAGCAGCTCGCCGCCTTGACGTTTGACGGCGCCGACCAGCTGTTTGTGCACGGGCGGTCGGCCGGCAAGCACGGCCAGCAGCCGCAATGCCTGATCTTGAGTGTCGACGGCCGGGACGTTTACACCATTGATATAGCCAAAATTGGCGCGCCCAATGTTCCCGCCAACCTGGCGGCACTACCGCCAGTCATCGGGCACGACCTTAAAGCCATCTACAAGATGTTTCTCGAGCTCGGTCTACCCCTGCCGACGGTCGCCCACGATGTTTTTGTCGGCGCTTTCGTGCTCAATAGCTTGCGCCGCGAACAGACCCTGACTGATTTGGCTCAGGCCGATCTTGGATATGAGGGATCACCATTCGATGATCTTGACATCGCGGAATTTATGACCCGGGCGCCCGAGAGCATCGCCGTTATCCGGGCGCTGTATCGGCAGCAATTCAAGGATCTCAAGGCGATACCCAAACTGGCCGAGCTGGTGCGAACCGTTGAGTGGCCCGTCATTGCCGTGCTCGCCAAGATGGAATACACCGGTATCCAGCTCGACACCGACTACCTTGCTCACTTCGCCACCACGATCGACGATTCAGTGTCCGATCTGGAACAGCAAATTTACGGCTACGCCGAACAAGAATTTAATATTGCCAGCCCGTCTCAACTTGCCGAGATACTATTCACGAAGCTCGGGCTACCCGCCCTCGGCATTAAAAAAGGTAAAACCGGCTATTCAACCGACGCCAAACAGCTTGATAAATTACGCGATAAGCATCCCATCATCGACCTTATCTCGCAGTACCGTGAAGTAGCCAAACTCAAAAATACTTACGTCGACGCCTTGCCGAAACTGGTCGACAACCAATCGCGGCTGCACACTACCTTCAACTTAACGATTGCCCAAACCGGCCGCCTGAGCAGCACTGACCCCAACTTACAGAACATCCCGACCCGCACCGAACTCGGCCGACACATTCGGACGGCCTTTGTCGCCGGGCCGGGCAAGCAGCTCGTCAGCGCCGATTATTCACAGTTCGAGTTACGCTTAGCGGCCGTGCTGGCTGGCGACACCGAACTGATCGACATGTTTAATCGGGGGGCCGATATTCACCAGTCGACCGCCGCCCAAGTCTATGGTCGTGAACTCGAAGACGTCACGAAAGGCATGCGCCAGGCCGCGAAAGTTATCAATTTCGGTATTTTATATGGGATGAGCCCGCATGGTCTCAGCCTCGCGACTGGCATGACCCGGGACCAGGCCGTGGCGTTCATCGATAAGTACAAGCAACTCCGCCAGCCACTGTTTGATTACATGGATCATTTATTGGAACAGGCCAGGGTAGATGGCTACGTCGAAACACTTTTCGGTCGTCGCCGGCCGATGCCCGATATCAAATCGAGTAACTTTATGGTGCGTCAAGGCGCTGAGCGGGCCGCCATTAACATGCCGATTCAAGGTACTGAAGCCGATTTGATGAAGTTGGCAATGATTAAAGTCGACAAACTATTGAGTGCGCAATACCCGGCCAGCCATATGCTGCTGCAAATTCATGATTCTATCCTCATCGAATGTCCCGCGTCTGACGCCGAGGCGGTCGCTGAACTACTTAAAAATACCATGCAAGAGGTCTATAAACTGCCCGTCCGCTTGGACGTCGACGCGACTATCGCCGCCAACTGGGGGGAGTTATAATAGTCACATGGATGATGTTCTCCTTCGAAAAGTAAGTCGCCAGCTCAAACTGCTCAACTTCGTGGTGACTGCCTTTGGGCTCTTAATTCTGGCCAGTTTTGCCGTCACGGCAGTGCTATTATTTAAGGCCATAACGTACGTACACACGGAAGCGACCAAGCTTGATAGTCTACAAAAACAAGCCACCCAAGCGCTAGACGTCAAACAACAGCTCTGTTCTGATAAAACAATTAGCGCCTTCGTAAAGTCACAAAGCGGTTTTTGTAACTAGAAGGTGGTTGAATAGCCGCGGGCGTGAGGTTTTTCACTGACGGCTTAAGCGTAGGCTGTCACTATGGTGTTAAGGGTTTTGTTCGGCTCATCGGGAGGGGAGCGGGCCAGACGTTTCGGCTAATATAACTATTGGGGGTCGGCATGACAGCAGAATTAATAGCCAATGGCGACGGGGGCGACTACGTCAAAATGGGTATCGATGAGCTCGAGATGCATGCCAATTTAGGCGGAAGTTTCCTCACGGCGGAAGACGAACGCCAGCAACGAGGCCTGCCGGGGTTTGCCGGAAAATTAATCATCCCCACTGTTTTTCTCCCTCCCGGTGCCGGCGGACGAGACTCATAGCTTCGGCGTGATCGAGTGTCGGCGTTGGCGGGTTCGGGGCTTTGACATAATCCGGCCACCGTCGGCTCGGCTGAGGCGGTAGGCGAGCGTAATGACCCAGAGGGCGAGCGCTAGATCAATGAGGCTCGTTATCAGACCGAGGACGTTCGTATGGTGCTTGGCATTGAAGACGGCGATAAGGGCGATGAAGACTTCAGCCGCGATCAATACGCGGGCTAGGCGTTTGCTGCGGCGGTCTTGGGCGGCAAAGCCGAGTATCCAGATAAAACCGAACCAGAGCGATATCAGCAAGAAAAAGATGAGCGACACCAGCAAGTTGCTCACGCAGTTGGTGCTATCTTTGTGGCATTCGCTGACGACCGAACTCAGCCCGGTGGCGATATTTAAAAACGTCAGGAGGACAAATTGAACCAAGGTCGCGACGGCGGTCTCGTATTTTAATTTCATCTTTTCATTATGTCACGCTTGGCGCACAGAAATGAATCTTTCATAGGGGAGCGGTGCATAACCCTAAAACTTGCAGAAAATGCAGAATAGTGCTACTATATACATAGTATTACTACTTTAAGAGGTTCCCATGCGCTATCTTATCGGACTCCTGCTTACCATCGGACTACTCATTCTGCTGATCGTTATTATCGTGCAACATGGCGGCAAGGGCCCGGCCCCTCAGACCACGAAAACCCTCCAAAGTTATTCGACGACCAGTGCCGTCGCCCGGTTGACGAATGATGGCCCGATTAACGCCGCCCAGGATCATAAACAAATACAGATTACCGTCGGGCAAAATAATGTCGTCATCGAGACGATAAGTGGCTATAACAACAGTGTGACTTCGCAACAAACGTACGCCAATACTGAAGCGGGCTATTATAATTTCTTGAGCGCTCTCCACCTCGCCGGTTTTACGAAAAACAATCCTGACCCGACCCTGAAGAACGAAACCGGCTATTGTCCTCTTGGTAACCGCTACGTCTTTGAATTTATGCAAGATGGCAAGAAGCTTATCCGCTCGTGGGCGACCAGCTGCGGCAAACCATCCACCTATCTCGGAGCGCTCAGCTTGTCACTGACGCTGTTCCAGGCGCAAGTACCGGATTATAATTTAATTTCTAGTCAATTTCTAAATACCCAACACTAATTAAGTCGGGCCGACTGACGTCAGGCAGGGGACAATTGTCTTGGGGCGCGGGGGTGGCCCAGTAGATTCGGCGCCGGACACTCCCCGGGCTAGCCTATTCGAAACACTAAGCGTTTTTCCAACTGACAGCGCCGTTTCATATCGGGGCTACACAGTCGGAGCGTGTTGGCGAGGGCCGAGCTGGCCGTGGTGACGACGATATCTTTCTCGCGGACCATGACCGCCACATCGCATTGGTAGTTATCGTGGACGTACTTCTTGATACTCGCAACTTCCGGGGGCACATCGAAATTTTTGCCAGTGAGGATGTTGAATAATGAATCGGCCATAGACCTAATGGTACAGCAGCAGCAGCCGACCTGTATAGGAGTAATGGCTATTTTAGTCGACCCCCACCCCTCGCCGGCCTCTCCGTGGCTGCTACAATACGTATATGCCAGAGTTACCTGAGGTTGAGACGGTCGCAGTTGGCCTGCAGCGCTTGTTGCCGGGCCGGATTGTCGCGAGTGTGAATAGCGATAACCCAAAGAGCTTCCCGAATGCTCCGCGCGACGTGCAGGCCTTTTTGGTCGGGTCAGCGGTGGGGCCGGTTTCTCGCCGAGGGAAGATGTTGTTGATAAAATTATCGACGGACTACACGCTCGTCACACATCTTAAAATGACGGGACAGTTAGTGTTTCGCGGCCACGGCGTTCATTTTGGTGCCGGGCACCCCAATGATTCGCTGATTGGCGAGCTTCCCGATAAGTCAACGCGCGTTACCGTTGAGTTCAGTGACGGGAGCGTGCTTTATTTTAATGATCAGCGCAAGTTTGGCTGGATGCGTTTGCTGCCAACGGCCGAAGTTATGAACGTCGACTTTATCAAAAAGATTGGGCCCGAGCCGCTCGGGCCTAACTTTACCCCACGCGTCTTCCGCGACCAACTACTGCGCCGCAAAAACACCAGTATCAAGGCCGCGCTGTTGGACCAGACGGTCGTGGCAGGCATCGGTAACATCTATGCCGACGAAAGTTTGTGGGGGGCGAAAATTCATCCTGCTAGCAGAGTAGCTGATGTAGCTGATAACAAGATTAAAGACCTCTACGATTGCATTCGAGCAGTCTTGCAATTGAGTATCGATCAAGGTGGCTCAAGTGATAGAAACTACGTCGATGCCGAGGGGCGGCGGGGCAGTTACCTCAAATTTGCTAATGTCTTTCGCCGGGAAGACCAAGCGTGCCCACGTTGCGGGACGCCAATCATCAAGAGCCGAGTCGCCGGGCGCGGGACGCATACCTGTCCGCATTGTCAAAAAACCCCGCCGTCTAGTGTGACGACAAGCGCTGCAAAAGTTTAACGGCCTGCTTCGAATCGGCTAAGCGGTACTTGGCTGCAGTTGTACCCCGACCGATTTTAATACTATTAGCTGACGCCGGGACGGTCACGAACATGTCCTCGTCGGTGTTGTCATCGCCGACGACTAATATAAAATCATACTTATTCTTGAGCCAGGGTTGCAAGGCCGATCCCTTGTTAATTGAGGGATTTTTGATTTCCATAATTTTGCTGCCCTGAAAGATCGCGAGACCATAGGTTTTCAATAAGGGTTTTAACACTCGCTTCAAGACAACTGCGTATTTTTGGGCATAATAGGGGGGCGACTGCCGATAGTGCCAAACAAGTGAATGGGGCTTTTCTTCGACGATGGCCCGTGGTGTCATGGCGGTATATTTATACAATATCGGTAGAATTTTCTGCTTCCAGCGGCTTTCCGCGCGGGTCAATGTGTGCCAGTTTTTACTCCCGGCCCGTTTGGTCATGGCGCCGTGTTCGGCGACTAAATTGAGGTGCAGACCTGCGAAGCGCTGGTCCAAGCCCGCCGCCGAACGGCCACTGATCAGCACGACATCATTTTTATTCTCAGCCGACAGTTTATGCAGCAAGTTTTGGAGGGATTGGGGCGGTTTGGACTCAATATAATGCCCGACAAAGGGGACCAGGCTGCCATCGTAATCGAGGAGGAGCAGGCGTTTGCGGGCGCGCTCGTACTGTTTGATTATTTTGTCTTGGTGCTTCGGTGTCAGGGTATGCGTTAGTAAGCGGGGCGTCATGACAAGGGGTTTTTGTAAGGTCTTCATAAAATCACCCGCCCAGGTGTGGACGGTATTAGCCGATAAGTGTTTCTGCATGCGGCCATAGCGCCCGCCGGCTTCGCGCTTACGCATGCCCATAGCCTGCTCGAGGGCTGCGACCAAACTGGCCGGCTTTTTATGATTGACGAGCAGGGCATCTTGCAGCTCTTGGGCGGCCCCGGCCGTTTCGCTCAAAATGAGTATGCCATTTTTGCGATTACTGGCGATGAATTCTTTTGCGACCAGATTCATACCGTCGCGAAGGGGAGCGATAAAGGCGATGTCGGCCACCTGGAAAAGCGCGCTCACATCTTCGAAAGGGATAGCGCGGTTGACGTACTCGACGGGCTGCCACTTAACGGTCGAGAATTCGTCATTAATAGCCGTCACCATGGCCTCGACGCGGACCGAAAGCTTTTGATACGCGGCAATCTCACCTCGTGATGGTGCGCCGACTAATACAAAAATAACTTTTCCGAGTAGCTTGGGATTCGCAGCCAAAAAATCGCGGTAAGCTTTGAGTCGTTCGATAAAACCTTTACTAATATCGAGCCGGTCAACGGCCGCGATCACTCGTTTGCCTTTGTATTTTCGCTTGAGTAATTTGACGGATTTTTTGACAGCTGGCAAATCGCGGGCACTCGCATACTTCTCATAATCGATCCCCATTGGAAAATCGACGACCCGGATGGCCCGGTCGAGGACGATGAGCTGGCCATCACCCGGTTCGCCGAGATCGAGCGAATCAGCGGTGCTTAAAAAGTTCTTTACGTAATTTTTGGTGTGAAAACCGATTAAGTCGGCCCCCAGCAGACCTTTGATCAGGCTCGCACCGTCGCTTAATTTGGCAAAAGAACGGGCCGTTGGAAACGGTATATGCAGGAAAAAGCCGATGGAGTTATGGGGTAGCTCGGCCTTGAGCATTTCTGGGAGGAGCATGAGTTGATAGTCGTGGACCCAAATGACACTGTCGGCTTGGGCGGTCGCGTATACGGCGCGGGCAAAGGTCTTGTTAACCGAACGATAGGCTTTCCACCACCGTTCGCTGTGGATCTCGGCATCGAGCGGTAAGTTATGAAAGATAGGCCACAGCAGGCTATTGCTATAGCCATTGTAAAAATCGGTTAAGTCCTTTTGTCCCAAGAAAACAGGGACACAGTTCCGCTTGGACAGCTCACGTGTCACGGCGTGCTTATCGGCTTCGGTCAGCTCTTCGCTCGGAATACCCGGCCAACCTATCCATTTGTTTTTGCGGTTTTTGACGTACGAGCTTAGCCCGGTGGCGACGCCGCCCATGCTCGCTTCGTATACTAACTTACCGTCAATTTTCTTGACAGTTACGGGGAGACGGTTTGAAACAATAACAACTTGAGCCATAAAAATATGTAACAATATTGTACCATACCAGGGGTCAAAACTGAAATTAAGGTCCGCGCGACCGGGCTCGCTATTATGGGCGGTTTTCAGCATAATAGAGCCAGCATGATTAGAACGATTGCCGGAGCAAATAGTTTTCTCGTCCAGGACGAGCTGGATTCATTGGTAACTGCTTTTGTGGCGGAGCATGGTGATTTGGCATTGGAACGCCTTGATGGTCAGGAAGCCGAATTGTCTAAACTGCGGGAAGCAATTACGAGCTTGCCATTTTTGGCGAGCCGAAAAATGGTAATTCTCCGGGCCCCGAGTGCCAATAAATTATTTGCCGAAAATGTTGCACACATTTTGGAGGGTGTTCCTGATACGACCGATGTAATTATTGTCGAACCTAAGGTTGATAAGCGCTCGAGTTACTATAAGTATGTAAAGTCCAAAACTGCCTATCAGGAGTGCGCTGAACTCGATCAGTACGCTCTGGCCCATTGGCTCGGCGGGCAGGCCAGCGATCGGGGCGGGTCGCTGAGCACTAAGGACGCGAACTATTTAGTCGAACGGGTCGGGACCAATCAGTTAGCCTTGGCCAATGAACTCGACAAATTGTTGTTGCGCTCCCCGGCAATCAGCCGGCAGACCATCGACGAACTCACTGAAGCCGCGCCCCAGAGCACGATATTTCAGCTACTCGAAGCGGTGTTTGCGAAAAACTTGCCCCGGGCATTTGATTTGTACGCCGAACAGCGCGCCCTGAAGGTCGAGCCGGCTCAGATTATTGCCATGATCGCTTGGCAGCTCCACGTTTTGGCGATTATCAAGGCGGCGAGTGGGCGCTCGGCTGAAACAATAGCCAAAGAGGCCAAACTCAGTCCCTACGTCGTGAGCAAGAGTCAGGGGATTGCCCGGAAGCTGACGCTGTCCAAACTTAGAGCGCTGATCGCCGATTTACTGTTGATTGATATGAGGATGAAGCGTGAGGCCATCGACGTCGACGAAGCGCTGAGCCACTATTTGTTGAAATTGGCAGCTTAAAAACAACGCCCCAACGAAAAGCCGCCCTCGGAAGGGCGGCACTTGTGGGGAGTACAGCTACTTACTTTTTCTTGGCAACTGGCTTTTTGGCGGGCGCTTTTTTGGCGACGGCCTTTTTAGCGACAACTTTCTTGGGGGCAACTTTGGCGACGGCCTTTTTAGCTTTGGCGGTAGGAGTAACCCCGGCGGCCTTGGCTTTAACGGCGGCTTGCTTCTTTAGGCGAGCGGCTTTGTTTTTGTGCATGACGCCTTTTTTGACGGCTTTGTCGACGGCGCTTTGGGCCCGGGCGTGCTTGTCGCCGGCGTCTTTTGACTTACCGGTTACGGCTGCATGAAAACTCTTGAGCGCTGTTTTGAGCGTCCGTTTCGTCTTGCTGTTGCGGACGGCGGCTTTGTTCGAAACCTTGACGCGCTTTTTGGCTGATTTGATAATTGGCATTCTATTTCCCTTTAGCTTAAGCTTAATTACTACTCGAATCTCAACTATACAGAGGCAAGCATTCTTTGTAAAGAAAGGCAAGCCCGCGACATCATCTGGGGGGTCGGATTTGGGCGGCTTTCCTCTGTACTTAACTTCCTATATATTGTAGACAAGGCGTAAGCTTTATGATAATCTGAGCTATAGAAGGCATAAAATCAAAAAAGCTAAAAAGTAAAGTATAAATATTATGGACAGCGCTCAAAATCAGCTCGTCGAAAAACTTCGTTCCTCAGCTAATATTTTAGTGACGGTTAGTCGCAATCCCTCGGTTGATCAATTGTCGGCCTGTGTCGGTTTGACCTTACTGCTCAACAAGTTCAGTAAGCACGCGACGGCCGTGTTCAGCGGGGAAGTCCCGTCGACGATGGAGTTTTTGGATCCGGAAAGTACTCTCGAAAAAACGACCGATTCTCTGCGTGACTTTATCATCGCGCTTGATAAAAGCAAGGCTGATAAACTCCGCTACAAGGTCGAAGATGAGATGGTACGTATTTTTATCACGCCGTATCGTACTTCTATCTCGCAAGCTGATCTGGAATTTAGTCAGGGAGATTTTAATGTTGATGTCGTCATCGCCCTCGGCGTCCAACGCCAGGAAGATTTCGACGAGGCCATCACGAGCCATGGCCGTATCCTCCATGACGCGGTGGTGAGCAGCATTAATACCCAAAGCGGGGAAAGCCTCGGCAGCATCAATTGGTCCGATCCGGCCGCCAGTAGCTTGTCCGAACTCGTCTATGAGCTCGCGGTGAAGCTTAATAAGGAATTGATTGATGGCCAAATTGCCACCGCCTTGCTGACGGGTATCGTCGCCGAAACTAATCGCTTCAGTAATGAAAAAACCACTCCGCAAACGATGAGTGTCAGTGCGGCACTTATGGCTGCCGGTGCGAACCAGCAGCTCGTGGCGAGCAAGCTCGACGAACCTTCAGTGGAAGAGCCTCGTCTGGCCGACGGTGAAACCGACCCCGCGCAGCCTACGGCTGCCCCGAAGCCAGAACCCGGCACACTCGAAATTGCCCATGAATCGGACGGCGTTGAGACTTTGCCGGAGCCAGAGATGAATGACGATATCGTGGTTGCGCCAACTTTTGAGCCGGTGGCTCAAGTCGCCGAACCTGTCCTTGATGACGGGGCCAGTAGCCTAATCGGTGACGTGAAGCCGAGCGATCCCGACGACCACCCCACCGACAATACTGCGCCGTTTGTCACGCCAGCCCCGCAATATGTGGTCGACCCGCCGCTGATGGGTGGCACTCTTACCGCCAACAGCCGTCCCGAATATGAATTAACCGAAACGAGCCCCGATCCGCTCTCGCTGCCGCAAGTCAATGAGGCCCCGCTCCTCAGCCGTGACAGCGAACCGGCGGCCCCCATCGAAACCATACCCCCACCGTCTCCTCAGCCGACACCGTTGTTGACGGGTTTCACACCGCCTCCGCCCGCCTGGGTGCCCCCGTACGATGACCCATTGAACAATGGTTCACCTCAGCCGACGGTTACCCCCGTCGCTACGGAAATCAGCCCGCCCCCGATAGGTCCGGTTGACCAACCGGCCGATCCCGGTCTCCAACTGCCCGATGACTCGGAAACGTTGGCCGATATCGAGCAAGCAGTACATAGCCCCCACCTGAATTCTGAAGTTATTTCGGCGCGCGACGAAGTAATGCGGGCCCTCAGTGATACCTCACCAGAGCTACCCGAGCCAATCGTCGCCCTCAACGCCCAACCACTCGGCGACCCCCTACACACCCCAGTCAATTTTGACCAAATGCCCCCACCAAGCCCGGCATTCACCGATGTATTGCAACAGGTTATCCCGGCCGTTCCAGGAGTCGCCCCGCCGCCCCCCCCGACAGCCGGCTACGGGGACGTCGTACTGCCCGAGCCCCACACAATTCAACCAAGTAGTTCGTCAGTGACTGATCCGACCGCGCCCCCCCCAGTGCCCCCACCGATTCCTTTCAATTTCGGACCGACCCCGCCGCCCACGGCCTCTTAACAGTAGTGATTAATTCTGGCTGAGGTTCGGTCTGGCATGAAACAGCCCGACCGGGTAGGCTACACTAGAACTATGCAAGGAATATTACTCGTCGATAAACCCGCTGGTTGGACATCCTTTGACGTCGTCAATTATGTGCGTCGGATAGTCGCGACCGCCGAAGGGAAAAAACCAAAGAACTGTAAAGTTGGCCATACCGGTACACTCGATCCTTTTGCGACCGGGCTACTAGTGCTGTTGATTGGCAAAGAGTACACGCGACAGGCCCAATCGCTCAGTAAAGCCGATAAAACGTACGAAGTGATCATGCAGCTTGGCACCACCAGCACTACTGGCGACCCGGAAGGCGAGCTGAGTATTGTATCCGGCGTCGTCCCGACGAAAGCAGCGCTGCAAGAGGTACTGGAGCAGTTTCGGGGCCAGATAACTCAAATACCGCCAATTTATTCGGCCATCAAGGTCAATGGGCAGCGGGCCTACGCCCTGGCCCGCGCCGGCCAGGCAGTCGCGATGGTGCCACGGCCGGCCACCATCCACCGCCTCGAGGTGTCCGACTACACTTATCCGCTCATTGCCTATAGCGCCGATGTCGGGAGTGGCACTTATCTGCGGACGCTCAGTGAAGACATCGCCACGGCGCTCGGCAGCTGCGCCTATACTATTGCGTTACGGCGGACGCGGGTCGGCCGATTCACTGTCGCCGACGCCTGTCAGGTCGACGGGCTCAATCCCGAAAAAATACTCGAGCGCTTGCTGGTCTAGGCATATACTAGGGGGACGGGATTATTAAGGATAAGGAGTCGCATGAAACCAAACAACCTACAACTTAATTACAAACAACCCGTCGTCGCCAGCGATGGCAATATTGTGATGATCAACGAACAGGGGATTGCCAACCTTTTATTCTTCCAGATTCGTCAGCAAACAGATGTAGAAACCAGCGCCGACGTGGTGGCCGGGGTGCGCCTGAACAGCCTCGATGAGCTCAAACAGCTCCAGCAGGTGATTGCCGACACCATCAAGCAGCACGAAACTCGCGAACCTTAGGCGAGCTCAATAACATTTGTTATTCAACCGTCAAGACGTCGCCGTTCAGCGGGGGCGCCTGGATAACTTTTTGAGGCTCTAACCTTGCATAAGGGGTGGCAATCTGGTAGTATAGAGGCTATATGATTAAAGGTGAGAAAAAACTAGCTATTATCAAAGACGTCCAAGTGCACGCCAAGGACACCGGTGGCTCGAGTGCCCAGGTGGCCGTTCTGACGGCTCGTGTCAAAGAGCTCACCGAACACCTGAAGATTAACAAGCACGATTTTATGGCCCGCCGCGGCCTGTTGCAGATGGTCGGCAAGCGCCGTCGCCTCCTGCGCTACATTGCCGCTCGCGACAGTCAGGGCTACCTCGATCTCATCGCTAAACTCGGCATTCGCCGCTAAATTGCATAGACACTGATTCCTCGAGATTCGGGGGGTCTCTGCTTGTGCACATTAACGTCTCGGGTTACACACTTTGGCAATGCAACAGATATATTGCGCGCTTAAAGCACAAGGCGAGTGCTATATATTTGAACATTGCTCGAGAGTATTAATATGAATCCGAACAGAAAGACAGAGGACTACCTTGGGTCAAACCATTAATCCTGCCGGTAAAGCAATTATTAAAGTGGAGACCGACTTTTGTGGTCGTAAGCTCAGTTTAGAAGTGGGCCGCGTCGGTTTTCGCACCAGTGCCAGCGTGATTGTTCGTTACGGCGACACGGTCGTGCTCGGGACGGCGATGATTAGTCCAAAAAACATCAGCGGCATGGACTATTTTCCGCTGAGTATTGATTACGAAGAAAAAATGTACGCCTCCGGCAAGATTAGTGGCAGCCGCTACATCAAGCGCGAAGGACGGCCGAGCGATGACGCTATTTTGATCGGTCGTTTGATCGATCGTCCTATCCGCCCGCTGTGGCCCAAAGGCTACCGCCAAGAAGTGCAGGGCGTCGCCACCGTCCTCAGCATGGATCCGTCCTTCCGTCCCGACATGATTGCGATGATTGCCATGAGTGCGGCCTTTATGCTGACCGGTGCCCCCTTTGATGGACCCGTCGCCGGATTGCGCATTGGCTTGGTTGATGGCGAACTCACTGCTTTTGCGACGCCTGAACAATTGAATGAAGGTGATCTTGATTTGGTTGTGGCGGGTACGAAAAACGGCATTATGATGGCCGAAGCCGGGGCCAGTGAAGTGACCGAGGAGGTCATTGCCGACGCCCTGCAGTTTGGTTTTACCGCTATGCAACCCGCCATCGCCTTGCAGCAAGAATTGGCCGACAAAGTCGGCGTCACCAAGCAGGAGTTCAAGCTCAGTTTGCCCGACCCCACAATTCTCACCAGCGTTGACAGCTGGCTGGAAGGCAAACTCGGTGAAGATTTACGTAAACCGTATCCCGAACGAAACGTCTTAATCCAAACTCTGCGCGACGACATGCACGCTGAATTCGCCGACAAACTCGGTGAGGAGTGGGCAGTTCTTAAGAGCGACTACGATGAAGCCTTTCAAATGGCAGTCCATAACGACGTCCGGAAAGGCATCGTGGAGGATGGCGTTCGACCAGACGGTCGGGGCTTTACTGAAGTACGCGAGCTTAGTTCAGAAGTTGATTTATTGCCGCGTGCCCACGGCTCAAGCCTATTTACGCGCGGGCTCACCCAGGCCTTGAACATTGTGACGCTGGCGCCGCTAAGTTTTGTACAGCTCGTTGACACGATGGAGCGCGAAGGCGAACGCCGCTTCTTGCATCACTATAATGCTCCCGGCTACACCGTCGGCGAAGTCCGCCGCATGGGCAGCCCCGGTCGCCGCGAAATCGGTCACGGCTATCTTGCGGAACGCGCTTTGACGGCGGTTTTGCCGGCCGAAGCTGATTTCCCCTACACTATGCGTTGCGTGACGGAGATTATGTCCCAAAACGGCTCGACCAGCATGGCGGCCACTTGTTCGAGCACCATGGCCCTGATGGCCGCTGGTGTCCCGCTCAAACGCCCTGTGAGTGGTATTGCGATGGGGCTGATGGTTGACGGCGACAAGACGTACGTCCTGACCGATATCGCCGATGCCGAAGACTTCGCCGGTGACATGGACTTTAAAGTAACTGGAACGAGCAAGGGCGTGACCGCCCTCCAAATGGACATGAAAGTTCACGGTCTGCCCATCAAGACGCTAAAGGAAGCCCTCGAGCAGGGTCGGACTGGCCGCGCTTTCATTCTGGAGCACATGCTGACGACTATCGCCGAACCGCGCGCGACCATGAGCCCGTACGCCCCGCGCGTCGAAACAATTCAGATCAACCCCGACAAGATTCGTGAAGTCATCGGTAAGGGCGGGGAAGTCATCCAAAAGATTACCGCCGAAACCGGCACGACCATCGATATTAAAGACGACGGCATGATTATGATTGCCAGCCCCAACGGCGACAGTATTGAAGCCGCCAAGCAGTGGATACGCATGATTACCGAGGACCCCGAAGTCGGCGCGATATATAAAGATCGGCCGGTTGTCAGTGTTCTTGATTTTGGCGCTTTCGTGCAGATTATGCCTGGCAAAGACGGCTTGGTGCACGTCAGTGAAATTAGCGAGGAACGGGTGGAAAAAACCAGTGACGTCCTCAAGGAAGGCGATAAAGTCACCGTCAAACTCATTGCCATCGACGAGCGGGGCCGCCTGCAGCTTTCTATGAAAGCCGCCGCCCGCGAACTTAACAAGTAAGAGACTCGTGATGATGAATACACTCGACAGTTGGCACAAGACAAGAATCGGTCGAGTCGTGTTCGCCGCTGTCGAGGGAATGAGTGCCTACGGGTTCGGCTCGCTGGCGGTTGATCGCGGCAACTTCCTATGGTACGGCCTGGCGCTGGTAGGTTTAGTTGGCTGTCTGCAAAATGTGGTGAAGTTAATTGGGAGCTTTGGTCATGGGCGCACTTAGCAAGCAGCAACGGCTCGACGCAATCAAACAGGCAATCTTCAATAATAAAGTCACCCCGCAGTTGGCCGCGACCGCCACTCAGCAGGTATTTGGTGAAGGGAATGCCGACGCGACCATCGTTTTCATCGGTGAAGCACCGGGCAAGAAAGAAGATGAGCAAGGTCGGCCATTCGTCGGCGCAGCTGGGAAATTCCTTAACAAAATGCTGCAAACAATTGACCTCGAGCGCAAAGACATCTACATTACTAATATCGTTAAGTACCGCCCACCCGATAATCGAGATCCATCACCCGCCGAGAAAAGTGCGTTTCTACCGTATTTACAAAGCCAGTTAGAAGTAATTCAGCCCAAAGTCGTCGTGACCCTCGGGCGCCACAGTATGAATTGCTTCTTGCCGGATCTGCAAATCAGCAAAGTCCACGGTGAGCCTCAGCCATTACGCCTGAACCTCAAAGCTTCAAGCGACGGCCTCGCGCTAGTCATTATGCCGTTATATCACCCGGCGGCAGCTCTGTATAACCCTGGCATACGCCAAACATTGCTCGACGACTTTGCCAAGATCCCCAACATTATGAATAACATTTAAGAATTAACTAAGACAATCGCCCCCAGGGGCCATTACAGGAGAAATATGAATCCAACCAACAATAACAACAATCCAAAACCAACTAATCCCAACCCCGGCAACGATGACAATCGCAACCGGCCACCTAGAAATGGTGGAACTGCTGGTCAGAGCAGCCAAAACCGCGGTCAAGGCCGGGGCCAAGGCCGCAATAACGATTCCTCGATTCGCTCGGGGACTCAACTCAACACGTCCCGCGGTCAAGCCGTGCGGGCCCAGAAGCGTTCCCAAATGGACGCCCAGCGCATCGCCAACCAGTATTTGACGGCCGACGCCGTCAAGCCACGCCGCGCCAACGTGATCGACGATACCCCTCGGCTGAAAATTATCGGTCTCGGTGGTATGGATGGGGGTGGTTCCAAAAACATGATCCTCGTTGAGTACTTAAACGATGCGGTGATTCTTGACTGTGGCAACGACTTGGGAGTCGACTTACCGGGAATCAATTACGGCATCGCCGACACGACCTACCTCGAACAGATCAAAGATAAACTACGCGCTTACATCATCACGCACGGACACCTCGACCACATTGGCGGCTTGCCGCACATTGTACCGAAGTTTCCAGCCCCCATCTACGGCAGCCGCTTTACGATTGGCCGGGTCGAAGAAATATTTGAGAACTTTGGCTTGCCGATGCCCGATGGCTTCGAACTGCGCACCGTGACGATGAACGAGAACACTCATGAACGACTGAAGATCGGTTCATTTTTTGTCGAGCTGGTGCGCATCACGCACTCGATTCCTGGTTCGACCTGTATCGTCCTCGATACCCCCGTCGGCCGCATCATCAACACCGGTGATTTTCGTCTCGACCCCAATCCACTCGACCACGAGCGGAGCGATATCGAACGCTTGACTGAACTTGGTAAGGAGGGGGTCTTGGCGCTACTGAGCGAAAGCACTACCACCGAGCGACTCGGGCGCACTCCGAGTGAGAGTACGATTGAAAAAAGTTTCATTGATATCATGAACAACGCCCCCGGGCGCATCTTTGTCGGATTATTCTCGACTAATATGAACCGTGTCCAGATGATTATCAACGCCGCTGTCCAGAGCCACAAGAAAGTCGCCATGGACGGCCGAAGTATGGTCAGTACTCTCGAAATGGCCGTACGACATGGCTTTGTGCGCATTCCGAAAGGTACTTTTGTGCCGATCGGCTCCGCCAGTACGATGAAAGACACCGATCTAGTGGTGGTCTGTACCGGTTCCCAGGGCGAGCCGAGCAGTGCCTTGCAGCGGATGAGCAACGGTGAACATCGCCACGTTAAACTCAAAGAACAAGACACGGTCGTATTGTCTAGTAACCCAATCCCTTATTCCGGTAATGATGCCCATATCCGCTCGATGGTCGATGACCTGATGCGTAAGGGTGTGCACGTCTTCCGTCACGAAACCCGCGAATTAGACGGGGTTGGTCCCTTGCACGTATCCGGTCACGCCAGTCGCGATGAATACGCCGACATGATTAAAATGACCCAGCCAAAGTTCTTCGTTCCAATCTACGGTGACTTTACGGGCAAGAAATATCACCTGGAGCTGGCTGTTGAGCAGGGTATACCCCGCGCCAACACGCTGAGCGTCGATAACGGCGAAATCATAGCCCTGACACCAGATAAGATGGAAGTGATCGGTGAAGTCCCCCACGGTACTGTCCTGGTAGACCAAACTGGCGCCGTCGTCAACAACGTCGTCGTCAAAGACCGCGTCCTGATGAGCGAAGAGGGCCTCGTTTCGATCGTTTTAACCATCGACAAGAAGACTGGTAATTTACTGACTAGTCCCGATATCATTTCGCGGGGCTTCATCTATATGCGCGATAACGAAGAAATCATGAATGGTCTTCGTCAGGAACTCAAGCGAGCCGTTCAACAGCGCTTCAAGCGCGTTGACCTCGATCGCTTCAAGGTCGAACTCAAAGACCACGTCACGCACTACCTATTCGAGCAAACCCAACGCAGTCCGATTGTTATTCCCGTCATTAATGTGATCGGTGGTAACGGTGGCGGCAACAATGGTGCCGGCAGCTCCAACCGCACCGATGCCCGCCCCGGTGCGAATGCCGCCCCGGCTCAACCGGAAAAGGTGAAAACTCCCGAAGAAATCGCCGCTGACCAGCAAAAACGCTTCCAGGAAATGCGCGCCCGTTTGCTCACCCAAGATGCCCGCATCGACTGAGCAAATAAGTAAGCATGAGTGGATTGACATAAATTGCATAAATTGCTATAATATGGCACATGACCGAAATACCCCGTCAGCCGGAACAGCGAGAACCTTCTAGTTTGAGTGAGGTAGTGTTTGACTATGTCACCGACCCGCGCAGCCAACGCCAGATCGACGCCGATGAAACTGCCCGTAAAGCCCTTGTCGATAAGACTATCGCCGAGAACGAACGTCGATCGGCTCTGGAAGCGTGGGTTGACGATATTAAACCGCGCTTACTGGGCGGTGAGCCCCTCGATCCAGCGGCCGTAGTTGACTCCGTCGATCGGCTGATCTTTGCCTTAACGGACAGTCCTGAGTCTCCCCATTCGGCAGCCCCGGCAGGGGAAGGCCCTCCAAGCTAGACCATAAGAAGTTTACAGGGTATAATAATTAAAACGATGGCAAAGAAGAAAACACAAAAAAGAACAAAAAAAGCGGAAGTAGTGATTGCCCCCGAGCGTTCACCATTTTTGGCGTATAGTGGGGCTATTATTTTAATGTTGTTGGCGGTCTTTTTGCTTCTCGGTGGTTTCGGTACCGGTGGCAGTCTGCCGCTGGGATTATTCCATGGTGCGTACTGGGCTTTGGGCTATGCCGGCTATTTAGTGCCGCTGGCGCTGGCCTTTTGGGGGGTCTATAAGTTTACGGCCGAAGACCGGCGGATTCCTCTTGGTAAACTGTCGAGTATGTTCGGGCTATTGCTGTTTGCGGCAGGTTGGTTCCAGGTGGCCTTTACGCATAAAGACCTGGCCGGTAATTGGGTGGGCGGCCACGGTGGCCAAGTCGGCCTCTTGCTCGGTGGATCTGTCCTCGGGGCGCTCGATAAACTGCCGGCCGGCTTACTGTTTGCCGTTGCCACTATGCTGACCGCTTTTGCCGCTTTCGGTATTTCGCCGCGGGTCCTTATGAATGTGGCGAAACTGTTTGCCCGACCAGACCACGGCGACGCCGAAGAGTCTCTGGCGACACTAAAGGCCAAAGCCCAAAACACTGGTTTCCAGATGCACGAGGGTGTGCCGGTTGAGCACCACGGTTCCACTCCCGATGCTAAACCTGAACCGACTAAATTGACCTCCATGAAAAACACCGCCCAGAAGCTCACTATCAACGAGAACCACGATGCCCTGACGCTGGCGAGCGACCCGAACTGGCAGTTCCCATCATTATCACTACTGAGCCAAAAACAGGATAAAGCCGACGCTGGTGACGTCAACGCCAACGCCCAAGCGATTCATGACACCTTTGCGAATTTCAATATTGAAGTCGAAATGGAAGGCGCCAATATCGGGCCGCGCGTTACTCAGTACACTATGAAACCACCAACGGGAGTCAAATTGACCAAAATTACGGCGCTCGAGAACAACCTGGCTCTCGATCTGGCGGCCCACTCAATCCGGATGGAAGCGCCCATTCCCGGTAAACGCGCCGTGGGAATCGAAGTACCGAATATCAAAGCTGCTACCGTACGGGTTAGTTCCTTGCTGGCCACAAAGGAATGGAATGACCTGATCGACAGCCCGCTGGGCTTTGTGATCGGCAAGGACATCGCCGGCAATTCCGTCGTCGCTGACCTCGCCAAGATGCCCCACTTATTGGTGGCTGGTCAAACGGGCTCTGGTAAGTCGGTGATGATCAACACGCTCCTGACAAGCTTGCTCTACCACAACTCACCGTCTGATTTGAAGTTGATTCTAGTTGACCCGAAGCAGGTTGAGATGGCGCCTTATCACGACATACCACACTTGCTGACACCCGTTATTAACGAGCCAGAAAAGTGCATCAGCGCCCTTAAATGGGCAGTGGCTGAAATGGAGCGACGCTTACGCGCCATGTCTGAAGTCGGCAAACGTAACATCGCCGAATATAATAATCTGAAAAAAGAAGAGGGCATGCCATACATCGTAATCGTAATCGATGAGCTGGCTGACTTGATGATGATGGCTGCTCGCGACGTTGAAGCCTTGATCGTTCGCTTGGCCCAGAAAGCGCGGGCCGCCGGCATTCATCTGGTACTCGCGACCCAGCGACCGAGTGTCGATGTTATCACCGGCCTCATTAAGGCCAATGTGCCGGCCCGCGTCGCTTTCACCGTCGCCAGCCAAATTGATTCACGGACCATTATCGACCAAATGGGCGCCGAGAAACTGCTCGGTCGTGGCGATATGCTGCTCTTGACCAGTGATATGCACAAACCAAAACGCGTCCAGGCCGCCCTGATTGAAGACGGCGAAACTGGTAAAGTGACCGATTTCTTACGCATGCAGCGTCCGCCCGCCTACGACGATGAAGTCGTCAGCCAGCCGGTGCAGTTAAATGGTAAGGGCGGTATCGTGGCCGATTATGGGGCCACCGATGCCGACGATGATATGTGGCGGGAAGCGGTGAATGTAGTTATCGAGAACCATAAGGCGAGCACTAGCTTATTGCAACGGCGTCTGCGGATTGGCTACGGCCGAGCCGCCCGTTTAATCGAAAATATGGAAGAGCAGGGGATCATCGGCGCGGCCGATGGTTCGCGCCCCCGTGAAGTCCTCGTGGGCTCAATGGATGAAGTGTTCAACGGCGGGACCAGCCATGACGCGGACCCCGTGGATGATGACCAGTTCCCCCTAAACTAGAATTTTTTTAAAAAGTTTATAAAAACTCCTTGCAAATTTGGCGGGGAGTTTTTATTATGAGCATAGAACAAACATAAGAGGAATGAAGCGAGGTGCGAAATGGTACAGCGACCGGGGAGATACCTCAGGCCGTCGTGCTGCCAAATCGGCGCCATCGACACCCTAAAATTACAAACTCCTGTCTTTCGGCAGGAGTTTGTCTTTAACGCCAGCCGGGCGGCTCATGCCGCCTGAACGAGTGACGCCGATCGACGAATTTTCCGGCATACCGTTGCCACTTGCCCCGCAGTATATGGCCGAACGCCCCAGCCGCTATAAACCAAACGACCATCACTCGTGGCACTCTCGCCTCGATCCGCTATTGCACGATTCGGTTGGCGGCCTGGCGCTGCGGGGCTCCCGCGTACAGATGGCGAATTTCGACACGCACAACCTTGATTACCATCGGGACAACTTTGACGGGCCGCCACTGCCCCAAAACGACGCCGAACGGCTTCGCCCAATTGTCTTGGCCGCCGCCGGCTATGTGCCCGATCGGGCCATATCATTCACGCCGCAACACCACGCTGTACTTGTCCCGCTCAGCAAGCAAGTCAGAGCGGCGCTATGGAACAAAGGCAAGATTCGTGTCGAGCGCTTTTCGAGTGTCCAAGCCTATTTGCAGGAAATCACATTTAGTCAGGATTTTTCATACTTTGAGAATGCAACGATCGATGAGTTCCTGACGACGGCCGATGAAAGTCGTCGCCAGCAGATCGGCAGGACGTTTCTAACGTATGCTGTTCGCAGCGCCATTGAGCCGATCAGCCCGACATATTCGCAAGCTTATCGGGCTGAACTATTGCCGCGCTATTTCGCCCAGACGGCCGATCGGTTTGTGCTCGGGCGACTAGCTAAGCGTAATAGTATGCGCCTTTTATGCAAGCGTCTCGAGGAACGCTTAGCAGCCTAGCTCAGAACCCAAGTTGACTAACAGGGGTGGATAGCGTATAGTAAGGTCACTATCAACTTCAGTTTGCGGCCAACTACAGTGCACGCAAGCTTTAACCGAAGGAAGGATTACGCATGAATCAATACGAAATTGCCGTATTGTACCACCCCGATCTCGAAGTCGACCTCAGTAAGGCTGAAGATCGAATCACCAAAATTGTCACCGATAACGGGGGAGAAATCACCGCTACCGATAACTGGGGCAAGCGCAAGCTCAACTACGTTATTAAGGGCAACGAACACGCCGTCTACGTTTTTTACACGGTCAATTTGCCCGGTGAAAGCGTTGCAAAAGTTGAAAGTACTCTCAACATCACCGACGAAGTGATTCGTTTTCTGATTACACGGCCCGACCTCAAGGCCATTGCCAAGGCGGAGGCTGCCAAAGCCCTCAAGGTTGAGCAAGCATCACGGCGCGGGGACCGCGGTGACGACGACAAAGAAGACGCCGAAGAATAGTTAACTATTCGTGAAGTCCCGCACTGTTTGAACGGGCTCACGCTTGACGATGGCTAAACCAAAAGCGTAGGGTACATATATTAACAAAAGACATAGGTCTTATAAGGAGGAATCAATCATGGCACGAAGTCTCAACCAAGTAACTCTGATGGGGAACTTAACTCGCGACCCAGAACTACGACAAACGCCGACTGGACAGAACGTCACTAGTTTTAGTTTAGCGCTTAACCGCAGCTACAAGGATGCCAGTGGTGAATGGAAAGAAGTGACCGACTACATCGATATTGTCGCCTGGGGGCCGCTGGCTGAGCGCGTCAACCAATACTTGAGCAAAGGTCGCCGCTGCCTCGTCCAGGGCCGCCTGCAGTCTCGTAGTTGGGAGCAGGAGGGTCAGAAGCGCAGTAAGGTGGAAGTCCTCGCCAATGACGTCACCTTCCTCGATGGCCGCCAAGACGGCGCCGAGTCCGCTGCTGACAGTGAAGCAGCTCCAAGTAAACCGGTGGCGACACAACCGACCAAGAAAAAAGATGATGTGGTCATCGAAGATATCGGTGATCAGCCCATCAACCTCGACGACATCCCATTTTAACGATAATTTAGTAAGGAATTACCCTCATGGCAAAGATTTTTAAACACCGAACCGATGTAGCCTATTTTGACTACAAAGATTTTAAAACGCTCCAGCGCTACGTCAACATGTACGGCCAGATCGAGTCTCGCAAAAAAACTGGTCTCACCGAAAGCCAACAGCGCCGGTTGAGTACTTCTATCAAGCGGGCCCGTCACTTGGCTCTGCTGCCCTTCGTCGCTAGCAACTAGGGCACCGCTCCAGACCGACTTAAGGAGGTTAATTTATGGCGCTATCAATAACCGAGCTCAAAAAAGGTACGCTTTTCCAATGGGAGGGCGAACCTTTTCGCGTGGTTGATTACAATCAAAAAGTGATGGGTCGGGGTGGCTCAATCGTCAACGTCCGTATTAAAAGTTTACTCGACGGCAAAGTCCTCGAAAAGACCTTTAAAGGAAATGAACAGCTCGATCGGGCCGATGTGACGAACCAAACCGTCCAGTACTTGTACAATGACGGCAGTGTTTTCTTCTTTATGAACGAGGTCACATTCGCGCAATTCGAAGTTTCCGCCGATCTCGTCGGTGAGGGGGCTGGTTATATTAAAGACGGCGACCTCGTGCAGCTACAATTCTTTAACGGCCACGCGATCAGTGTTGATTTTCCTAAGAATGTGCCGTTACGAGTCACTTATACTGAAGACGTCGTCAAAGGCGACACCAGCTCGTCGATTACCAAAGAGGCGACGCTGGAAACAGGAATCACCGCTCGGGTACCGGCGTTTGTAAAAGTGGGTGATTTAATCTCCATTGATACCGCGACCGGCGCCTACCGCGAGCGCGTCAAGGAGTAGTTATGGCTGACGCCGAACGATTTTTGGTGGTGGCGTTTACGGACCAATGGCCCGAGGGCCAGCCACTAGCCAATTGGCCGCAACATATGACGGTCACACCCTGGATGGTCGGCGATAAAGGTGTAGTGATTAGCGCCGTTGCAGCTGTGGCGGCTGAAGTAAAACCGTTGGAAGTCAGTATAAGCGGTCTTGACGAGTTCGGCCCTGATCACGATATCCCCGTCTGGACGCTCGGGCCAAGAGAACAACTAGTCGGCCTGCACAAAGCCGTCGTGAGGAGAATTGGGGAAGCGGCTGCGCTCGATGACGACACTTATGCCGGTGATAGGTATGCGCCTCATATGAGCGTCAAACCATCTCAACCGAGGCACAGTCTCGGTGACCGACTGGTCCTGCGATCCCTGTCGGTCATCGGTAAGGATGCCGGCCAAAAAATTATCCATCGCAACCTCCCGCTACACGGTCAGGGATCGTTTTGAAACAAAGACTCGACCAGTCTCTGGTGGTTCGTGGTCTGGTGAGAAGCCGTTCGCAGGCCGAAAGTTACGTGAAGCTCGGTAAGGTGCAAGTGCAGGGCCGGGTGATGACCAAGCCCGGCTTTATGGTTAGTGACGACGTGCGTATTACAATCAGCGTCGAGGAGCAATACGTCAGTCGGGCCGCCTTAAAGTTGGCCAGTGTGGCTGAAATTCTCAAACTGGATTTTAATAATAAAACAGTCCTCGACGTCGGCAGTAGTACTGGCGGATTTACGGACTATGCCCTCCGTCGCGGGGCCGACTACGTTATCGCCGTTGAGGTTGGGACAGATCAATTGCACCCCAGCTTGCAAGGTCACCCGCGAATTGAACTGCACGAACAGACCGATATTCGGGCGGTCAGTCAGCTGAGCCGACCGGTTGATATTGTCGTGGCCGACGTATCATTTATCTCACTACGCGAAATTTTGCCCCAAATCGTGAAGCTTGTGACGCTCCAAACTCAGATTGTGGTGATGGTTAAGCCGCAGTTTGAAGCCGAACAAAGTTCTCTCAAACATAAAGGCGTGATCAAAAACGATACGATGCGCCGCGAGATCCTCAAAAGTTTTGAAGTCTGGGCCCGTGAGCACTTTCTAATTATCGACAAAGCTGACTCGGCCGTCGCGGGTGCCAAAGGCAATCGGGAGCGGTTCTACTTGCTCAAAACTAGCCCTCTTGCCAAGCGGTAATGCTTCGGAAAGCAATAGCGAAATGGTAAACTGCTGACATGTATTTTGCTTCTCGCCTACAGGCTGGGCGGATGTTGGCAAGCCAACTAGCTCCTAAATATCGTTACGAAAACTGTACGGTTGTCGCGCTCAACGACGGGGGAGTTATGGTCGGCGCTCAGATTGCCGCCGAACTCCATTGTATTATTACCATGTTTTTAGCTGAAGCGATTAACTTGCCCCGCGAACCGGAACCGATTGGCGCGATCATGCAAGACGGTCGTTTCATTTTCAACAAGCAGCTCTCCCAGGGTGAGATAGATGACATGTCTGGTGAGTATTTTCAGTTTATCGAACAGGAAAAATTTCAAAAACTACACCACCTAAACGAGTTGCTCGGCCGGGGAGGTTTGATTAACCGACAGCTGTTGCGCGGCCATAACATCATCTTAGTATCCGATGGTTTTCAATCGAGTTTTGAGCTCGAGATGGCCCTCGAATTTTTGAAGCCGATTAAATATGAACGGCTGATAATTGCGGCTCCCTTAGCCAGCGTCAAGGCCGTCGATTATATGCACATCTCCGCTGACGAAATCTATTGCCTGAGCGTCGTGGAGAACTATATGGAAACCGACCATTATTACGACAAGCATGACGTCCCGGACCATGTCACCATTGCCAAAACGATCGAGAATATAATCCTTAAGTGGAGGTAGGGGTGAACGCTGACGACGCGCCGACATTTTAGTCCGCTGCTGGATGCCTAGGCTATTCGAGGTAGCGCTTGAGGGCGGTGATATCTCTGAGCACAATCAACGATTGTTTGTTCGTTAGCAAACCCTTATGCTCGAGCGCCGACAACTCACGGCTGGTAGTCTCGCGGGTGGCATTGACGGAACTCGCAATATCTTGATGACGAAGTGGCGCCACAATTAATAGACCTTCGGGCGTCTCCTGACCAAACCGCTCAGCCATGGTCAGCAAGAAGGATATCAGACGTTCTCGAACGGTCCGGTACTCTAAATTAAAAATCCGCTCACTGTGTAACCGATACATTTCAATCGACATGTCGAGGAGGGGAGCCAGGGCATCGGGTTTATTTTTGATATGTTCGAGAAATGTCGCTCGGCTGATCTTCCAGACAACGGTAGGACCGAGCGCTTGATAGATAACTTGGCGTTCCTGACCGGTAATCGCCCAAATGAGAGGGAAAAACTCATCTTGCTTACGAATGATTAAGAGGTTCTCTTCATTGTATTTCGTTATGTTGTAGGCTTTGACCAGACCTTCGTAGATATAAAAAATACCTGACGGTACTTCGCCAGGCCGAATAATATAATCACCTTTCTGATACGTTTGCCTAATGCCCTGAGTTCGAAAGGTATCCACGAGCTCGGCCATCTGTTTGAGGGTAGCCAACATGCTAAGATTATGCGGACAATCTGTGGAAAAGTCCAGTAGTTTCTACATCATTTTTAATGTTTGGCTAGCCCATTGCCGGCACCGGCATTACCCGATTCGGACAATTCCTGTAATTATTCTCACAACTTGCCGGGCGAAATAAGAATATATTATTAGTAACACTAAGCAGGAGAACAAGCCATGGTGAGCTTAAAGTCCGTCGAGAAACAGCTGAAGAGTATTCACTTTAATCAGCGGGCTTGGGGCCGAACCGAGCTTTCCGAGCTACCGCATATTCTCATGCCTGATGAAGAAATATTTGAATGCGTTAACGGTTATTACGAAGGTGGTTTTGCGTTGTTATGTGCGACCAATATTCGCCTACTTCTCATCGATAAAAAGCCCTTAAAATACCTGACAGTTGAAGATGTCCGGTTTGAGATGATCAACCAGATCGATTATAGCCACCGACTTTTGGGCGCCCATATTACCGTGAGCACCGGTATTAAAAGCCTGCGCTTTACCAGCTATAACCAGCAGCGTCTCCGCAAACTTATCGATCATATTCAAAACCGCATGGCCGAAGCTAAACAGGAGGTCATGAACCAAGGCCAAACCCAACAGCAGCACCTTGAGAAAATTAATGAGCAACTTCAGGCGTATCTGCTGGCTCAACATGAGCACCAGGAGGAGTTACGCCGCCAATTGGAAGAAGCGAAAGCCGCCGCCAGCGTTTTCCCCGCACAACAAGCAGCTACTCCCGCCCGTCCAATTCCGCCCAGTCCGGAAATTTCCGATTATCTGTTTTCTCAAAGTTTGCTGAAGACTTATGGACTACAGAAAGGGGCGACTTTGACGGAGGTAGACGAGCCAGTTTACGGATACCCCGCCGCCGCTAGTCAAGAAGACAAATTGGATCTCCCAGCCGCCTTAGTGACTGTGGCGCCTGACCAAACTCCGGCCTCGAGGCCAACCGACAGGGATCTGGCTGAATTGTACCAAGCCGGGCGCGACGAGATTTTCAAGAAGTACCAAGTCATCGCCACGGCCGCCAAGTCCACCCAACAATCGGTCTCAAATCATTTACCGACTAGTCTAGGCTCCATCGGGATAGAAATTAATCCTTTCCGAATTGCTTATTCAAAATTACCCATGGTCCTGCGAAATCGTAAGTACGCCCAGCGCCAGAGCGTCGATCGTCGATCGGTAATTTCCCCCAGCGGATCTCCGGTGCCAGGTCTACCTATGAGCGGCGGCCTGCAATAACGCGGATATTATTTTATTTAGACACGTTAAAGCGGAATTCGACAACGTCATTGGGCTGCATAACGTAGGATTTCCCTTCGGTGCGCACCTTGCCGCTGCTGCGGGCAGCCGTCAGGGAACCTGCGACAAGTAAATCAGCATAATCGACGATTTCAGCGGCGATAAAGCCCCGCTCAAAGTCACCGTGAATTACCCCGGCGGCTTGGGGGGCGGTGGCTCCGGCTGGAATCGTCCAAGCCCGAATTTCAGGTAAGCCAGCCGTCAGATAGCTTTGGAGGCCGAGGGTATTGTAGGCGGCATGAATCAGTTGAATAAGGCCGGATTCTGACTGCCCATAACTCTCGAGTAGCTCGGCTGCGTCAGCTGGATCGAGGTCCTTGAGCTCGCTTTCGAGCTTGGCGCAGACAAACAGTGATTGAGCGGGAGCGACCAATTCACGGAGCTGTGATTGGTGGGCGCTGTCGCCCAGACCGGCTTCGTCCAAATTGAATAAATAAATGATGGGCTTGGCGGTCAGCAGCTGCAAGTCGGCAATGTGCAGGGGATCGATATCGGCCTGACTCCAGAGGGGAGTGCCGGCATCCAACAGATCATGGACGCGCTGGAGCGTAGCGGCATTGGCTTTAAGTTTGGGGTTGATACGGGCCTCTTTTTCGAGCCGGGGCAGTCTTTTTTGAACGGTTTGCAGATCGGCTAAAACTAACTCGGTGTTGATGACGTCAATATCTTTGCGCGGATCGGGACGATCGTCGACGTGAATAACATTGGTGTCATCAAATGCCCGTACGACTTGCACGATGGCCTGGCAGGTGCGAATATGCGCCAAGAATTGGTTGCCAAGACCTTCGCCCTTACTGGCCCCCGCTACCAGTCCGGCGATATCCACAAACGTCGTAGTGGCCGGGACTATTTTTTTGGTATGGTAGAGCTCACCCAGCCGACTTAAACGGGGGTCGGGCACAGGAACGATGCCGGTATTGGGCTCGATCGTGGCAAACGGATAATTGGCAGCCAGAATATTGCTGCCAGTCAGGGCGTTAAAAAGAGTGGATTTGCCCACATTAGGCAAACCAACGATACCGATTGAGAGGGAACTCATGTTGTCTATTATAACAGAGGTCAGAGTTTTGGAGGATCGAATATTACGTCGCCAAAGACTTAGAATATTAAAACGGATTGAAAAAGTACCAGAAACGGTGCAGGATCAGGCCGGCCAGGACGATGTACCAGAGGATTAATATATCCAGGTGGTGGCGTTGCCCAAATCTAATTGTGGTTTTGAGCCGCCGGGGCGTAGTGATAATGTTTTGGCGAAGGTTGTGGAGAGTGACATACCAAAACGCCGCAATAGTGAATACCCAGACAGCCATGCAGTAGGGGCATAGGGTGCCGATGCGGTAGAGGCTCTCAAAAATAAGCCAGTGGACGAATAGGAGGCCAAAAATGGTGCCGCCTTGCAGCAGGAGCCATAGCCAGCGCTGGAAGGTTGCCCCGGCCAGGAGCGCCAGCGCCAGCCCAATCAGGCCCGCAAAGGCCGCCACCCCAATCAGGGAGTTGGCAAAACCAAAAACTCCTGCTTGGGAGGTAGACATGACCGAACCGCAGCTAATGATTGGATTGATATTACAGCCCGGCACGAAGTTAGGGTTTTCTAGGACTTTAAATTTATCAAGCGTCAGGACGAACGAAGCGACAAAACCGACCACCCCGCTTGCCAGCAAGAGGAGGGCGAGGGCATTGGCGCGACAGAACGTTCTGAGCTTGATATTTACCATGGTCGAAAGTATTCCTTTACTTAGTTATTTCTGCTTGGAAAGGTGGCGGACACCAAAGGCGACCAAGACGGCCATCAAGGCAGCACCACTAAAGGCGGCAATCGCAGCGTACTGAGCGATTGAACCGAAGGTCCAGTAGGCATAGCCGTCACCAAGGAGGAGACCACGTAGGGTTTCACCCTGGAATAGAGTAGCTTTTTGGCCGATTAATTTTGCGTTAGTCGGATCTTTCATTGCCAGGGCGCTGACTTCGGAGTAGGTTAGTCCACCGGCAACTTTTTCGAGGTGTCGACCGATGAAACCATTGGCGTAAGCCTTGGCTTTAGGACCGTTGTCGACGAGCTGTCCGGCGTATTGTTGGAGGTCGGGGAACTCAGCGGGGGCGAGGCCCGGGCTCCCCAGTGGCGGGAAGTAAACTTTTTGGGCGGCCAGCTCAGTACGCACGCTGGTAAAGGCAAAATTGCTGGCGTGCCAGGTTATGCCACCAACGACGATGAGCGTCGCCGTCATGACGACGCCGAGCAGTACAAATACTTTGTCAATTGTTTTTCTGTCTGAAGCTTGTCTGGCTGTTTTTGCCATTTCTGTTTTCCTTTGTTTTAAGTAGTATTAGTTATAGCGTACCTCGAGCGGCTTATGCTTGTGTGTGATTCTGGTCACGCACGATAGTGTTAATTCTACTCCTCTTTCGAGGCTGAGGTAACCATTCCGCTGGCCCAAAAGGTTTTCCAAGTAGTATAACGGGGCTCGCGGCGGCTACCGGCCAGGGCAATGTGCAAAAGGGAAATGTAAAATTCGAATTTTCTGTTTCGTGAATTTGACCTATGATTATAACGATGCCAGGGGCATGAATGTCATAGCTGGCCCGATTTATAGATGATAGAAGGAAAAATAATATGGAATCAATCAATCGGCGACAGTTGTATGTACTGATTGCGACTGTTCTTGGGACAGCGGTGGCTTTCTTGGATGGCACGATTGTTAACTTGGCGTTGCCCAGAATCGGGACCGATCTGCACGCTAACTTTGCGGCCCTGCAATGGATTGTCGACGGCTACTTACTGTCCTTGTCGGCCTTGATCCTACTCGGTGGCTCGCTGGGTGATATTTTTGGGCGTAAGCGGGTTTATTTGGTCGGGCTGATTGGTTTCGGCGTTAGTTCGCTGATGTGCGCGTTGGCGCCGAATGCGCCGCTCCTAATTGGCCTTCGGGTCGGGCAAGGAGTCTTCGGCGCGCTACTAACACCAGGGGCCTTAGCTATTATTAATACCAACTTCCCAAAAGACCTGCGTAGCCAAGCAATTGGGCGGTGGACGTCGTTTGGAAGTGTGGCCATAGTACTCGGGCCATTGGCGGGGGGATTGATCTTGGCAATAGCTTCGTGGCGATGGATATTTTTGATTAACATTCCTATTATTGTGGCTTGTATTGCCTTTGCGTTACCGTCAATCGAAGAGAGCCGGGACAGCCGAACGCGTCGAGTAGATCTTCCGGGTGCTTTGACGGCCGCCGCCGCTTTGGCTGGTATTACGTATGGTTTGATACAGGGCCCAGCCAGTCATTGGCGAATTGATTCTCTCGCCGCGCTAGTACTAGGTACCGCGCTGACCGTTTATTTTGTGAGGATCGAGCGGCAGAGCAAAGATCCGATGGTGGAATTGGGGCTATTTAAATCGCGTAACTTTAGCGGCGCGAACTTGATGACATTTGCGATGTATGGCGCTTTGAGCGGTTTCACCTTTGCGCTCATTATCTATTTGCAAACTAAAATGGGCTATTCCAGTCTCGCGGCTGGCTTTAGCCTGCTGCCGGTCAGCGTCCTGATGTTCTTTTTGGCCGGCCGGGTAGGGAAGTTGGCCGGCCGATTCGGCCCGCGCTTATTTATGACGGCCGGACCGATAACTTCAGCCCTCGGTATCGCCTCACTCTATTCCCTAACAGCGGGGGATAGCTATTGGCTGCACATTTTACCGGGGGCAGTTTTATTCGGGGTAGGCCTGGTTCTGACGGTGGCCCCGTTAACTATTACGGTCATGAGCTCTGTGGAGGAGGCCAGCTCGGGCATTGCCTCGGGCGTGAATAATGCCGTGGCCCGGGTGGCCGGGCTGCTGGTTATCGCCGTATTAGGGATATTAGGGACCAATCACGTCTACCAGTTCGCTATCGCCGTTTCGGCCGGACTGGCGCTATTGTCGGGTGTTCTCTCGTTCGTGGTTATCCGCAACATCGTTCCGTCCGCTAATGAGTAGAGCCGAGTGACCGGCCTTTTGGTAACGGCCTTAATAGTCTGCTACTTCCGGATTACCGCCATACGGGTAACGATCGGTGCTGTACTGGAATGAGAGTGGACAAGCGGCAGCGGCCTCATAATAGTATTGTATTCTGCTTGTTGTTGCTGGTATGATAAACGCAAAGCTTACGCTTAACCAAATGCTGGGGTTATATGAGTGAAGAAAATCAAAACGTAACAGAGCCACCTGCCCGCAAGGGGATAGGCCTACGGTCAAAAATACTGGCCGTCTCAATCGCCGTTTTAGTCACCATCACCGCCATCGTCGGCGTCCTTCTCTATAAGAATCATACAAAAAGTACCATCGTACTGCCGCCGCACCTGACGGTCAGCCAGCAATCAGACTATCTCGCCAATCAGGGTGACTACAAAGGCGCCCAAAAAATTACTGCCGGCCAGGTAGCCCAGGCCCCGAACACGACGGCCAAAGCCGACTTATACCTCCAGCAGGCTACGATTGCCCTGAACGCCAAAAACTATGCCGATGCCAAAAAGTATGCCCAATCAGCCGAGTTACTCCAGCCAAACGACAATACGGCCAGCGTTCTCGGCTATATTGCCGCCCAAACCGGCGACAAAGCCACCGCCAAACAGTATTATCAAAAAGCCATCGACCGTTTAGATAAGAATGCTGACAGCTATAATACCTCGCGCCAGGACTACCAAACTCGTTTACAGGAGCTCGGTCAGTAATGAAAAGAACAGTACTCTTATTCAGCTTTTTCGCACTATTTATGACGGGGTTCTTGGTCGTCGGCACCCAGCACGCCATTGCCGCGACGTGGTGTGCCGTTATGGCGAACCCGACTAGCCCGAATGGGACGACGAGCGCCAACTGTATCAATGGCCAGAATTACACCGCTCTCAATGGATTAGGCGGCCCAGGAACCGCGTCGGCTACCCTCAAGACGAACTTTAGAAACTATATCAATAGTAAATCGGCCAGTGGTTACGGCTTTCAGAAAATAGGGGCCGCTTTTATAAAAAATGGACTCGACGGTGGCGCGGGCGACTGGTCAACTCGAATTAATAATCCGGCCGTTACTTTCTCCATGGAAAACTTTAATTCCTGCGGTACCCCATGGCCAAACACAGCCTTCAGTATCGTATCAAATTCAGTTGTCAACGATCCGAGTTGTAAACTAGCTACACCAGCCTTGGTAATACGTGCATCCGGAGTAATCAAGTACGCCATCAAAGTAGACTGCGGAAATCCAATGGGGAACCTAAGTGCTTTGCCGAGCTTTGACTGGACACTGACTGGGACTAGCAGTGTTAGCGCCACGACCGCGAAAGTGAATACCTCGGTGACGTTTAAGCATACTGTCAAGAACTCGGGCCCAAACACGGCGGCCTACGGTTGGCTTATTCAAAGAAATTACGCCGGTACAGGCTGGGTAAACCTAACTGGTACCGTAAATGTATCTACGGTTAAGAATGGCATTAACCCAAATCCGTACTCGTACAACTTCACCATCCCAGCCGGCGCCGCCATAGGTACTACTTATTGCCAGCGAGTTTATTTCACCAACGCGACCGGCCCGGCTACTGCCGCGGGCATTAGTGCGGCTAAGTGCGTGACGGTGGTAGCGACACCGGTGCCGAGTCTGGGCTGTCCAAACCTGCCGGGAGTCAATGGGGCGGCGATTGGTGGCGTCAGTTTCCCTACAGCCGAACCTAACGACCCGGTTCCTAGCTCTCCTTCGAACGGCACCAAGTACTATGCCCGCCCAGTGATTGGACACGCTCTGGTCAGAGCTCGGGATGCCTATACGGGGATGAACTTGGGCGTAAACAGCGCGGCCCTGACCGTCGACTTCACCAACGCGATCAAGGCCTATCCCTACGATTCACAGTTGGCGAATGTAACCTATACGAATACCTACCAACTGTACTCATATACTTGGGTCGTTACATACACCAATATATATAATGCAAAGACAAAGAAATGGGTATTAACGCCGACAGGTGGATATTGGGTAACGGGCGGCGGTAGTACATATGTCTCCGCGCAACACTCCGACGGTCAAACTGGTATGGGCGAATGCTACCGGCGCGGCTTTACAGTCACGAGCGTCAGTCCCGGGAACGTTACCTTGTTACCCGATAATGAGGATCCTACCCAAGCGTCGGCCGGCGGAGCGAGCGCCACCGTCGCCTTTGACTACAACGGTGGTCCCACCCCCACCGGCGGTATGCGCACGCCGATGAGCATCCAGCTGAACTACTCGTGGCAATTCGACAACGGTTGTTCTGGCAGTGGGTCATTCACCGTTACGGGTGGTTACGGGGCCGGTAATGCTACGGGATTCATCCCCGCCTCGCCGTCCTGCCCAGCCAGTGCCCCCCCATTAGCGGCCGGCGATGTCGTGTGTATTACCTACACGGTTGACCCAGCCACGGGTGAAATGACTAGCAATGGCATCCCCATAGGTGGTTCGGGCAGTGTGGATAGCGGTCAGGCCTGCTCGCAAGCTGTGACCAACATGCCTTATGCTCACTTCTTTGGGCTCGACGTCTCGGCGGGCGGTAACTTTGCCACCGGTAGCGATAAGTGTCTCGGCAGTACTCCGGCGCCGAGCGGTATCGTTGCCTTCGTCAAAGGGATAGGACCACTAGTGCGCGGTTCGGCGGTTCAATACGGCGCTTTGGCCCTCGGTCCCGTTAACAGCTTTGGTAGTGCTAGCTTGCGACCGGCCATTCCGACGTCGCGTGACGGCTTGACGTTTGCGAACCAGGGACCATTGGGCAGTTTGGGAACGACTCACTGCGTCCCGGATTACTTCAGTACCATACCAGCCACGCTAACGCAGTCGTCTTCTGACGTGAATATGGCACCCTTTGACGGTGTAGGCGTTCCGGCGACCCCCCAACAATTTTGGTACGGCCGAGCCGGCCGGACAACCATCAAAGGGTTCCCGGGGGCCGGACAGGGTATTAATAAAGGCAATCGGATCGCCATCTATGTCAGCGGCGACGTCTTTATCAAGGATGATATAAAATTTAAGCAGACAAGCTGGACCACCTCGGACGTGGTGCCGTCGTTCTACTTAATTGTTAAGGGCAATATCTTTATCAGCCCCAACGTCTCTCAACTCGACGGCGTTTACGTCGCTCAGAATGGCACGATTAACACCTGTGCACCTAGTGTTGGCGTTTATTTGCCATCAGAGGTGTACGACAACTGTACTAACCAGCTTACCGTCAATGGCGCCTTTGTCGCTAAAAACGTCAATCTCTACCGGACGTTTGCCTCGCTCCGAAATTCGCAAGGCGGTGAAAGCCCGCTGGGCCCGCTGGGCCCAGACAACTGCACCATAAATGGGGCGCGCAGCACGACCTACGATTGTGCCGCCGAAATATTTAACTTCAGTCCCGAGACATTTTTAAGTAAACCCGCCCTGGGGCGGTCGGCCAACGTGGGCGGTATAAAGTACGATTTCATAACGAGCTTGTCGCCGGTACTTTAACTGCGACAAATAAGTATAAGAGGTATGGCCGGAACGAGATAAGACGAGCTAATTAAAGTATAGTTTGCCGAACCGGGTATTTCTAAGCCCACCCATCTAAACCATACTGTTTATGCTACAATTGGGGCACTATCGTTAACATTCTAAAAACTACCGTAGGCAAGATTAAATCCGCCCGACATCTCCCTCATATTGCCGGCCCTAAAAAGATCAAGTTATTTATCGTTATTGCTTTAGTAATTGGGCTGGCTGTAGGAGTATCGGTTTGGGCTTTGTTGCGCCATACGGCAAATAAAACTGAGCCAGTAGTCGCGGCCTACAAGTGTTCGAGTCAAACGCTCCACGAGGCGAGTCAAGTCTTGGTCCCGACTAAAGTTACTGAGCTTGGTCAGATTGTCGGGAAAATTCAAAAAAATAAGGGCTATGATACCGACCCTAATTGTCTCTACGTGGTGACGACGTATTACATAAACGAGAGCGATTCTAACCAGGCGCGGTACTTTGTGAACAAGCTAAATGCCAGCTACGATAAGAGCAAAGGCTTAGATGATTCTTTAGACCCAGACATTAACTTAAGTGTTGTCGGCCTTAATGATACAGTGAAATTTCTGGAAAAGTCCGATCAGCAATTTCAGCAAAATGACCGGGGATCGGCGGAACCATGAATATGTTCATAGCCGTCGCTAGTAGTCAGGCCAATCGATTATTTCATAACCATAGCAGCAGATTGGTTGTCTCAGCTGCTGTCATCCTCTTTGGAGTAACTCTGCTTTGGCCGCAACCGGCCTTGGCCATGAAAGCCAGCGATCTGTACGGGATTGCTCCTGTGAGCCTAGCGAATCTTATTGCTGACCATTGCAACAATGACGGCTGGCATGTAGTCCAAGATGAATGGATTTCTCCAGCCGGCGCGCCAACGGCCACTAGCACCACCGTCGCTTATGGGGCGGCATCAGTTAGTCTACAGCTCAATTGGATCACCTATCGTTGTAAAAGTGCGACTAAATCAACTACGTCGGGAAGTTTTAAAATCGATGATACTAACCCCAACATCAAAGACCTTATCGGTGTCGTGGGCGATTTACCATATGTCGGGACAGGTAGTACGGGCGCGAAGTCGGGCGTCGTTAAAAAATTTGACTACAATGGCCCGTTTACCGCCAAGACTACGATCAACCTCGACCTGATTACGAGAGGGACCATAACTAAGAAGCAGGGCAAAACGACCAGTTATATTTGTGCGGCGGTCGCTCCGGGCGAGCCCGAAGTGGCCACTAGCGGTCCCCACAAATTTGACCCCAAGCCGGGGTATTGTAAACAGGATACGACGACATTTAGCATTCTGGTGAATGTTAAGGCCAAGATAATCGTAATACCCCCCAGCCTTTGCCCAAATCTGCCGGGCGTAGATTATGCTAAGGTTGGGGTAAGCCTTCCGTCGGGAGAGCCGGGCACTTCTCCAACCAGTCCCCCCAAAAAAGGTAATACGTACATTACTCGAGTCGTAACGGGCCACACCATAAATTCGGCAGTCGACGCCAATACAGGTAAAGCCTTGCCATTTGATAACGCAACTTTCACCGTTAACTTCACCAGCTCGGTGAAGGCCTACCCCTATGACGCCCAGACGGCTACCTTAACGTATTACAATTCCTACATCAAGACGATCTATACCTATAATGGAACGGCCTGGGTCGCCACGGCGTCTTCAGCTTTCGCAAAATCCTCACTCCACTCCGACGGTCAGGCCAGCATGGGCGAATGCTACCGGCGCGGCTTTACAGTCACCAGCGTCAGTCCCGGGAACGTTACCTTATTGCCCAGTCGAGAGGATCCTACCCAAGCGTCGGCCGGCGGAGCGAGCGCCACCGTCGCCTTTGACTACAACGGTGGTCCCACCCCCACCGGCGGTATGCGCACGCCGATGAGCATCCAGCTGAACTACTCGTGGCAATTCGACAACGGTTGTTCTGGCAGTGGGTCATTCACCGTTACGGGTGGTTACGGGGCCGGTAATGCTACGGGATTCATCCCCGCCTCGCCGTCCTGCCCAGCCAGTGCCCCCCCATTAGCGGCCGGCGATGTCGTGTGTATTACCTACACGGTTGACCCAGCCACGGGTGAAATGACTAGCAATGGCATCCCCATAGGTGGTTCGGGCAGTGTGGATAGCGGTCAGGCCTGCTCGCAAGCTGTGACCAACATGCCTTATGCTCACTTCTTTGGGCTCGACGTCTCGGCGGGCGGTAACTTTGCCACCGGTAGCGATAAGTGTCTCGGCAGTACTCCGGCGCCGAGCGGTATCGTTGCCTTCGTCAAAGGGATAGGACCACTAGTGCGCGGTTCGGCGGTTCAATACGGCGCTTTGGCCCTCGGTCCCGTTAACAGCTTTGGTAGTGCTAGCTTGCGACCGGCCATTCCGACGTCGCGTGACGGCTTGACGTTTGCGAACCAGGGACCATTGGGCAGTTTGGGAACGACTCACTGCGTCCCGGATTACTTCAGTACCATACCAGCCACGCTAACGCAGTCGTCTTCTGACGTGAATATGGCACCCTTTGACGGTGTAGGCGTTCCGGCGACCCCCCAACAATTTTGGTACGGCCGAGCCGGCCGGACAACCATCAAAGGGTTCCCGGGGGCCGGACAGGGTATTAATAAAGGCAATCGGATCGCCATCTATGTCAGCGGCGACGTCTTTATCAAGGATGATATAAAATTTAAGCAGACAAGCTGGACCACCTCGGACGTGGTGCCGTCGTTCTACTTAATTGTTAAGGGCAATATCTTTATCAGCCCCAACGTCTCTCAACTCGACGGCGTTTACGTCGCTCAGAATGGCACGATTAACACCTGTGCACCTAGTGTTGGCGTTTATTTGCCATCAGAGGTGTACGACAACTGTACTAACCAGCTTACCGTCAATGGCGCCTTTGTCGCTAAAAACGTCAATCTCTACCGGACGTTTGCCTCGCTCCGAAATTCGCAAGGCGGTGAAAGCCCGCTGGGCCCGCTGGGCCCAGACAACTGCACCATAAATGGGGCGCGCAGCACGACCTACGATTGTGCCGCCGAAATATTTAACTTCAGTCCCGAGACATTTTTAAGTAAACCCGCCCTGGGGCGGTCGGCCAACGTGGGCGGTATAAAGTACGATTTCATAACGAGCTTGTCGCCGGTACTTTAACTGCTATACTTAAGGATAAGAACTATGGGTGGGGCACAAACAAAACAGCGTAATCAAAACGGATTTTGCGGGCAGCAGGCAAGGTCAGAATGTTATTTTTTAAGCAATAATGCTTATGCTACAATTGGACTATTATTATGAATATACTCAACAACACTGTGTCGGACTTTTTTGGTCTCGACATCGGCACGACGACCATCCGAGTTGTCGAACTACGGAGTAATGGGGCGGTTAAATCGTTGGCCAAATACGCCTATGCACCAGTCGACACTAAGGTGACGAGTAGTGATGCGAAGGCCGATCAACAGAAGATTGCCCAAGTCATCAAAAACTTGATCGAGCAGGCCCACATTACTACCAAGAATGTAGCCGTATCCTTGCCGTCGCAGCGGGTGTTTACCGCCGTTGTCGATATCGACCGGCTGTCGGCCGACGAGCTAGCTAAAACTATTAAGTACCAAGCCGACTCCTTGATCCCGACGCCTCTGGCCGAATCAAAGATCGACTGGGCCCTGATCGGTGATTCGCCAGTTGATAAATCTAAGGTTGAGGTATTGCTGTCGAGTGTCGCTAACCAGTTTATAGAGGCCCGCCTCGAGATGCTCGAATCAATCGGCCTCAACGTCATCGCTTTTGAGCCCGATAATCTAGCGCTCACGCGCTCCATGTTGGCGCCAGACGTCTCGGCACCGCGCATGATCGTGGATATCGGTAGCAAATCGACTGATATCGTCGTGACAATCGACGGGATGCCGCGCTTGACACGCTCAATTCCCACAGGCTCTGAAGCGATTATACGTTCGGCGATGCAAAACTTGAACATCGACGAAACTCAGGCCCACCAATTTGTATTCAAGTTTGGGCTGAGTAAAGAGAAATTAGAGGGGCAGATCTTCCAAGCGATCAGTGGGACGATTGAAATATTAACGAGTGAAATTGAAAAATCTATCAAATTCTTCCAGACGCGCTATACCCAGGTTAAGGTTGAAAACCTGATCGTTACCGGCGGCGCCTCGGTGATTCCGGAATTTCCGCTGTTTTTGGCGAACAAGTTTGGCATCAATGTTGAAATCGGGAATGCCTGGCGCAACGTGGCCTTCCCGCGCGACCGTCAAAACGAGCTTATGGCTATTTCCAATCAGTTTGGTGTCGCCGTCGGCCTAGCGGAGCGAAAGTTATGAGCATGATTCAGTTCAACTTGTTACCGGACGTCAAGCAGGAGTATTTGAAGGCAAAACGCCTTAAGCGGCTGACGGTATCGTTATCATTTCTATTCGCCAGTGCTTGTTTAGTTATCGCGGTATTGCTGTTTTTAGCGGTCGGAGTGGCTCAAAAGAACAATATGAGAGATCTCAATAAGGACATTACCGCTGCGGCGAAGCAAGTACAGGGCACACCGGAGATTAACAAAATAATTACCGTTCAGAACCAGCTTGTCGGGGTGACAACACTCCACAATGCTAAGCCAGCCGCCACCCGTTTGTTTAGCTATCTAACGCAAGTCACGCCCACAAATGTCACGCTGTCTACGGTGAATGTGGATTTTGTCGGCTACACATTTATCCTGTCCGGAACTGCCAAAGATTTGCTGGCGGTTAATACGTTAGTCGATACGCTCAAGTTTACGACCTACACTGACACCACCACCTCTACTTCACCAGTCAAAGCCTTTTCCAAGGTGATTCTGAGTGGCTTCGCCACATCGGACAAGGGGGCTACCTACCAGATTGGCCTGTCGTTTGACCCGATCATTTTCGACAACCAGCACATCATTGATCTAACTGTGCCTAAAACGGTCACGACAAGGTCGCAACTCGATCAACCAAACGCTCTCTTTCAGCAGAGTCCCGCCAAGCAAGGAGCCCAGTGATGGCATCAGTAGTTAAATCCGCCAAGCATATTCAGATTGATAAGACGAATGCCGCCATTGTCCTACTGGTTTCATTAGCGGCGGTTATCACGGCCTTCTCGATGGTGGCGATTAAAGACTTACTGTCGCAACGGGCGTACCAATCGCGGGTGATCAGCCAACAGACTTCTGCGCTCAAAGTTGCCAGAGCGGACATTAAGGTAGCAAAAACCCTGGCCGCGAGCTATCGAGCCTTCGACGACGCACCCACTAATATAATTGGTGGTCTGACCAAGGGAACCGGTCCGCAAGACGGTTCTAACTCTAAGATTGTACTCGATTCACTACCTGGCCAATATGATTTTCCGGCTCTCATAACTTCACTGGATGGGTTACTCGTTGCCCGGGGTTTCAAAATCGACAGTTTATCTGGCGTCGATGATGCGACGCAGACCGATGGCACGGCGGCAGTCGCTGCTCCCGCGGCAATACCGATGCCGTTTCAACTTGGCGTGACCGGGAGTTATGACTCAGTTAAAGACTTAATAAGTGTATTCGACCGGTCAGTTCGGCCAATCTCGATTGACACACTCCAGCTTTCGGGCAATGATAAGGCAATATCGTTGGTGGTGAGCGCGAAGGCCTACTATCAGCCCGGTAAGGTGTTGACCGTAACAACGAAGGTCGTCAAGTAGTATGAAACAAAAAGATATCGCTATTATTATCGCCGTCGCTGGTTTTAGCACAGTCATAGCGTTTGTACTTGCCAATATTTTGCTGGCCAGCCCAAAAAATCGTCAGGCTGAGGTCAAAGTCCTTGATAGCATCTCGAGCACTTTCCCGACCGCCGACAAGCGCTACTACAATTCGACTTCAATTGACCCAACTCAAACTGTTCAAATTGGTAATACTACTAACTCGCAGCCATTTAATAAGTAGTATGGGGCACCTCGTATGAGCGTACTCTCAGCCACAACTCAGAAGTTAGTCGAAGCCGATCTTATAGCGCGCGGCGTGATTAGTGCTGACGCCATGGCAATACTCAAGCACAAGGCCGAAGAAACCAAAACACCGTTTGTCCCGCTGCTCCTTAGTGAGGGCAAGGTTTCCGATGAGGAATTAACAAAAAGCGCCGCCGTCGTGAATAAAGTACCGTATGTAAACCTGACGAGTGCGCTGATTGATAAAAATATACTGCGCTTACTCTCTGAAGACGTCGCTGAGCGCTATATGGCCGTCCCCTTGGGTGAGATGAATCACCGCTTGGTAGTAGCGATGCTCGACGCGGGGAACGTGCAGGCGGTAGACTTTTTAGCAAACAAAACTGGGCGGGCCCTCAAGGTGTACTCGGCCAGCGAGGCCGGTATCCGCAACGTTATTCGTCAGTACCAGCAGGATATTGAGGGCGATGTGGCCGGTGTGATGCAGGCTGACAGCAAAACCGCGGGGGGTACGGCCGCAAGCGGGGTCGCCAAAGCCGAAGACAAAAGCATAAAAACGATCGTGCAAGATTCACCGATCAGCAAAGCGCTGTCCGCTATATTAGAGTATGCCGCCAAGAATAGGGCTAGTGATATTCATATGGAACCTATGGAAAAAGAGTTTAAAATACGCTGCCGGATTGACGGCGTCCTGCGTGAAATTATGCGGCTGCCCAAGTCAACTGAGCCGCCTTTGGTCTCGCGTATCAAGATTTTATCTAATCTGAAGATTGACGAGCACCGTATTCCGCAAGATGGCCAGTTTACGGTCATGGTCGGTGATAAAGGTATCGACCTGCGTATTGCGATTTCACCCGTCGTCTGGGGTGAGCAAGTGGTGATTCGGCTACTCGATAAGTCCGGTACGACGCTGCGACTCGAAGATATGGGCTATCATGGCCGCGCCCTACGAACTATCCGCCGCGGGCTGGGTCGCCCCAACGGCATGATTTTGACATCTGGCCCAACCGGTTCGGGTAAGTCGACATCACTCTATGCGCTCATTCAAGAGATTAAAAATGACACCATCAACATTGTGACCCTCGAGGACCCCGTCGAGTATAAGATGGATGGGATTAATCAAATTCAGGTCAATGCCGAAGTGGGTTTGACCTTTGCAACAGGTCTGCGCTCCATCTTGCGTCAGGACCCCGACGTCGTCATGGTCGGAGAAATTCGTGACAAAGAAACTGCTCAGTTGGCGGTGCAGGCGGCGTTGACCGGGCACTTGGTATTTAGTACACTCCACACCAACAGTGCGGCCGGTATCTTACCGCGCTTGTTGGACATGGGCATCGAACCTTTCTTAATCGCGTCAACCGTCCACACGGTCATCGGGCAGCGCCTGGTCCGCCGCATTTCCAGCGATAACGAGGAATATACCTCGGATAAATTTGAAACCCAAGCAGTTCATGATGTTTTGGGTAACCTCCTACCGAAGTTAGATGGCGAACGAGCAGCCGCCTCAGAGGACTTCGGCTACGAAAACTTGCCTCTAGCTACCGAAAACGCTTATACTTTACACAAAGGCAAAGATAGCCCCGATACGCCACATGGCTATAAAGGGCGAATGGGTCTATACGAAGTGTTTGAGATTAGCGAAGAGATTCAGGAATTAATTATGAAACGATCGACCAGCGCTGAAATCCAAAGAAAAGCCGAAGAGCAGGGTATGGTAACGATGCGGCAAGATGGCTATCTCAAAGCATTGCAAGGGGCAACGACTTTGGCTGAGATTAACCGGGTAGCCGCCGAGGCAAGTTTGTAATATGAAAAAGGTGGGAGAGAAATAATGCAGGGCAAACCTAGGATTGAAATATTGCTTGATGAAGTTATCAAAAAAAAGGCTTCAGACTTACACATCCAAGTTGGCTTACCGCCAATGTTGCGGGTAGACGGTGCATTGGCGCCAATAACCGGTGCTGATATCCTCGATGAAGAATCTATCGAAGCGTTGATTTTTGCCATTCTCGACGAAGATCAAAAGCAAATACTCCTCAAAGACAAAGAATTTGACTTTAGCTTTGCCTTCGGTGACCTCGGGCGATTCCGGGTGAACGCCTTCCACGAACGCGGCAACTTAGCCGCCGCGTTGCGGCTGATTCCCAATGAAATCTTGACGATTGAGCAGCTTGGCCTGCCGCCCATCGTCGCTAAATTCGCTGAATACCCCCGTGGCCTGGTGCTCGTGACCGGCCCGACAGGTTCCGGCAAATCAACCTCTCTCGCGGCGCTGATCCACCGAATCAATGTTGAGCAGAGCAAACACATCATTACTATCGAAGATCCGATTGAATTCACCCACAAATCCTTAAAATCAGTCATCGTTCAGCGCGAAGTTCATTATGACACCTATTCCTTCTCGGCCGCCCTCCGGAGTGCTCTGCGCGAAGATCCGGATGTCGTGCTGCTCGGCGAGATGCGGGACCTCGAAACTATCGCCAGCGCTATTACAATCGCCGAGACAGGGCACTTGGTGTTCGCGACGTTGCACACCAACAGTGCTTCGCAGAGTATCGACCGAATGGTCGATGTTTTTCCGCCACACCAACAGCCACAGATTCGCTCACAACTGGCGAATATTTTGATGGCGATCTGTTCACAGCGTTTGGCACCGGCCATTGGCGGCGGACGAATTGCGGCCGCCGAAATATTGATCGCGACGCCGGCCGTTCGCAATATTATCCGTGAAGGCAAAACCCACCAACTGGAAGCTGTCATCCAAACCGGTGCGGAATTCGGTATGCAGAGCATGGATAAAACACTGGTCAACCTGGTCCATGCCGGTAGTATTACCTACGATGAAGCCCGCATGTTAGCCGTTGATATCGATGAGCTCGACAGACTGATGAGAGGTTAATATGGGTTCATTAAGTTATACAGTTGAAAAATCGGGTGTGCGCGCCATTTTCTACAGACAACTTTCTACTTGCTGCTCACGCCTCGCAGGATCGCCATGCTGACGTTTAAATACGAGGCCCGCAACGCTACCACTGGCGAGAAGATCAAAGCCGAAGTGCAGGCCGAAAGCGAGCAAGCCGCCTCGCACTTGATTCGGGCGAATGGCTTGTCGCCACTGAGCATTGCGGTCGTCAACGAAAGTTCGAAAAATCCGCTCAGCAAATTTGCGAACCGGATCAAGACCAAGGATAAAATTTTGTTCTCTCGTCAACTTTCGACATTGATTAATGCCGGGCTGCCATTGCTGCAAGCTCTGCGCAACGTCAACGACCAGACGACGAGCAAGCCGTTCCAAATCCTGATTAATCACGTCATTAGTGATATCGAGGGCGGGGCGTCGTTTTCAGTTTCGCTTGCCAAACACCCGGAGACTTTTAACCGGATATATTTGAGCTTGGTGGCGGCCGGGGAAGCTTCCGGAACGCTTGATTCGTCTCTTGAGCGAGTTGCTAATCAACAGGAAAAGGACGCCGAAGTCCTCAGCAAGATTCGGGGGGCGTTAATCTATCCGGCAATCGTCATGGTCGTCATGTTCATCGTCCTGGCCTTTATGATCGTCAAAGTGCTGCCCCAAGTGCAGGTACTCTACGATGGTATTCCTGGTGCGAAACTGCCGTTAATAACGGTAATTATGCTCGCCATTGCGCATTTCGTTATTAACTATTGGTGGATTGTAATCGTGATTGTCGTCGGTGGCGGTGTAACTTTTGCACGCTTCATAAAAACCTCACCGGGTAAGCGGCTTATTGACCACGCGAAAATGCACGCCTGGCCAATCAAGCCGCTGTTCATGGAGCTATACATGGCGCGTTTTACTCGTATGGGCACGACGCTGGTATCGAGTGGTGTGCCGTTACTACAAATGCTCGAGATTACTGCCGAGGCCATCAACAATGTCCACATCGAAGCCTCGATTGACCGAGCTATCGAAAAAGTGCGCGGGGGCAAATCGTTGGCCGATTCGCTGGAAGGCGATGGCAATTTCCTACCGCTGGTTCCCAACATGCTGCGTATCGGTGAACAGTCAGGATCGATGGAGCAAATGATGGCCAAAGCAGCCGATTACTATGAAAAAGAGCTCGATAATCAAGTGAAAGCGATCTCGACAATCATTGAGCCGGTGCTGATGGTTGTGATGGGCGTTGCCGCCTTCATCATCGTTGCGGCGGTGCTATTGCCGATCTACGGGTTGGCCGGACAAAACCTCGGCACTTAAGAAGTTAATTGTGCTTGCTTTTTAAAAAAAATCTGCGTATCATCAAACCATAAGCATAAATAATAAGTAAAGGGGCACTTGCTTAATGAAAAATTTCAAAAAAGACAATAAAGGCTTTACGATTATCGAAGTTCTAATCGTTTTAGCTATTGCCGGGTTAATTCTGCTAGTCGTTTTCCTGGCCGTTCCGGCATTGCAACGCAACGCCCGTACTACCAGTAAGCGCAGTGATATCAGTAAGGCTCTCGGCGCAGCTGCCGAGTTTAGCTCAAACAATGACGGTAAAGTACCAAAGACAGCCGATATCGCCTCAATTGCGACCTTGGCAAACCTGAGCAGTGCCACGACGATCAATGCATTGATACCGACAACGGTAGCCACCGTCGTTGCGCCGGCTTCTTCCGAGGTCGAGATCGGCACCGGCTTGATCTGCAACCCGGCAGCTGTACACGTGACGGCAGTCGCACCGACCGCCGCAAACTTTCAGCAAGAAGTAATTCTATCGGGTTCACTCCGCTCAATCGTTGCAATCTACTCGGTTGAATCGGCTGGTGGCCAGAACATTACGCAGTGCACATCGTCATAGTAATAAGCTAAAACTAGACGAAACTATAAAACAGACTCCGCTCGCGGAGTCTGTTTTTAATGTGCTACTATACTGGTAATGATTATCGCCGCTTTACTTGTACTTGGCCTCTGTTTTGGTAGCTTTGACAATGCCTTAGTGTGGCGCTTGCACGAGCTGAGCAAGCCCAAAAAGAAGCGGGTTGCCAGTGACGCCGAATTGTCGATTAGCCGGGGGCGTTCGATGTGCCGCTACCGCTCACTGGCAATGTCGGTATCGAATGTCGGCAAGGCTCCGGCATCAACTTCGATAGTCATCAAATGATTGTGACCTTCGCGAGCCCGGTCACAGTCGCCGGCTCTACGGTTA
>JBDTSH010000018.1:0-6518 GCA_039931245.1 Candidatus Saccharimonadota bacterium | reverse complement strand
TCTATTTCACTCCCCTTCCGGGGTTCTTTTAACCTTTCCCTCACGGTACTTGTTCTCTATCGATCGTCAGATATATTTAGCCTTGGAGGGTGGCCCCCCCAGATTCAATCAGGGTTTCACGTGTCCCGACCTACTCGACAAAACAAATATAAGGTTAGCGATCTTTTGTATACCAGGCTATCACTGTCTTTGGCTCATCTTTCCAAATGATTCTACTCGGCTCGCTAATTTCTTACCTTATGCACGGTCGTGGTAGCCCGTGCTTCCAATAGAGAAAGCTGATAAATCAGCGTTCTCTACTGGTCTTTGAAATGTCACAACCCCTTTTAGATATTCGTCTACCAACTTATTTGCCACTCCCCCATCTATAAATAGATAAGTTCGTAGGCAAAAACCTAAAAGGTTTGGGCTGTTCCGCGTTCGCTCGCCACTACTAACGGAATCGTTGTTTACTTTATATTCCTCGGGGTACTAAGATGTTTCAGTTCCCCCACTTACCGCTACCAAGCCCTATATATTCAGGCTAGTGCTACCAGACATAACTCTGGTAAGGTTTCCCCATTCGGACATCTCCGGATCAAAGCATAGTAGGCTGCTCCCCGGAGCTTATCGCAGCTCCTCGCGTCCTTCATCGGTATCTAACGTCAAGGCATTCTTTGTGTGCGCTTGAGTAACTTTTTACGTCTATGAGACAAATCCGAAGACTTGTCTCAAGTGCAATTGACTAGTTATTGGTGATTACCAGTTGGAAGGTATTAAGTCATCGAGATTAAAGTTCTAGGAACCCTTCACTCTTGAACTCAACATACTTTCAACGTAGTTAATTCCAATAGCCGTTTGTCTTTAAAATTGCTTTTCTCATATATTTACTAAATTGTTAAGTTACGAAACTCAAGGCACCATTTCGATGTACATATACCAAGTATATGGATCCCTGAGACTTGAGTTTACGATCGAAGCTTTCGGTTCTTCTGGCTGATGCCTCTACCTAAACTCAAGTCAACCTGACAATCATACCAATTTTAACAGTGGTGGTCAACCCCCCTTTAGAGTCAAACTTACTACAGTTTTATACCTATTAGGGGATCAATCTCCCCAATGACGGGAACATTAAATTTTCATTAACAAACATTGCCCGCCTTTAACGAGGGTCTCCGGCTGATAAATACCTGACTATTTCATGCCACGTGTTGTCGAATTTAGGCAGTTAAAAAACAGCCTCCAGGGGTAGTACTGTGATTGTTGTCACATTATGACATATAAGTAAGATTTCTGACAGTCTCCCTTACAAGTGCTTCCTATGATGTTACTAGCGAGCAAGCCAAGAGGTTCGCAGAGGGGGTAACATGAATTGGATCCGTAGACAGAAGGACCGCAGACTTACAGACCGACCGCACCTGGTTACTACCGGGCCAACCTCTGGCAAACTCGGTCAGGCGCCGTTACGTCGGCGCTACGGGGTTGAGCTGCTGGGTGCTTTGCTGTTCATCGCGGCAATCGTCGCTTTTAACAGTTACGATCACGGGGCAAGTTCACAGGGCTCTCAAGCCCAATCATCGGCCACTCATGCCACCACGATAACCCAGACGCCAGCTACCCCTACCAATAAACAAGCAGCTGGGGTAGTTCCTAATAGCCCAGCAAACGCCCAGGAGGATAGTTCTATGACGCAATCATCATCCAACGATAATACTGTCGACACGCATGTGACCGTTAATGGTGTGGACCTGGCTGTCCCTGTTAACGGCACTTCCCAACAGACTGTCACGACTGGTGACGGTGGCAATACTACGGTGACGATATCCAACAATCAAGCCACCTCCGGCGAAGCTCGGGGCAGCAGCCACATTTCTACTCATTTACACGTCTCTACGACCACGCTTAGTAACGACTCAGTCAGTGAGTCAGTGAGCAAGACGCCGTAGAGACACGACCGCGTGGCCAGCCGATTTGAGAGAGGTCATAGATTTAGCTCTCTCAGATCGGGTGGACACACGGCCCGGTAATACTAATTAACTACCACCAATGGGAGGTAATAATATGAAAAAGCAACTATTACGAGCTGCAGCAACGACCGTTCTGGGCCTCAGCCTGACGACTGGTTTTGCGGCCGCTGCCACGGGCGACATCAGCAACACTGGCCCAAGCTCGTCAAACAAGATTCACTCATCGTTAACGAACAAGGCGACGGTTACTAATCGCAACACCGTAAAAGCAACGAATACCAATTACCAAACCAGTAAGACTGGCTCAGCAGAAGTTGAGCACAATACGACTGGCGGAGACGCGACGAGCGGAAGTGCTATGAACGACAACAGCCTAGACGCTAGCGTATCCATCGATAACAGCAGCACCACTGGCATGCTCGGAGGCATGGGTTCAGGCGGCAGCTCGAGCGCGTCGATCGATACGACCGGGCCTAACTCTCGCAACACTGTTGACTCAAGTGTCCGAAACACTTTGACCGTTACGAACACTAACAACCTGACGGTTAGCAACAGCAATCACCAGACCGCAACTTCTGGGAATGCGGAAGTTTCGGGTAACACCAGCGGCGGATCGGCTACTACTGGAGATGCTTCCAACAGCAACAGCAGCAGCTTTGACCTCAGCGTTACTAACTAATTGTAGCCAGCACAGCTATTGGGGGGAGAGCTCCGGCTCTTCCCCGCCGTGTTTATTGGTTTAACTTACTTATACTTATCAACTTCAATTTATCTGAATGGGGAGGCAGCCAATTATGCCGAAACGACTTAGTTTACTTATAACCCGCACGTCTCTTGGCTTAACTGCAGTCTTTTTATCATTCATGCCGCTCGCGGCGTTTGCCGACGTCGCCCCAGGGACGGCCGGGGATGCCGCTCCTGTCTGCACCGCGCCAGCCGCCAGTACCCCCGGCGTAGTCCGACCAGTCGGTGCCGATTCAGGCACTTATACTTATAATTGCGGCTCCAATCTCTGGGAGAATGCCCACTACTCATTTAATCCAGCCACCGGCATATACGCCGCCAAAGACCCAGTTATATACACCTATGACCCCGCCACCGGCAAATACGACACCATCACTTGGCTGTACAGCGCGCCCCACGCTCAATACGAACCGGTGACTATCTCAGTCAATCAGCCACCAGCTGGCTTTACCGTCATCGGCGCTCCCCTGCCGGCGGCTCCCGCCAACGGCAATCCGACCCCTGGCGCTAGCTCCATCACCAACACCGGACCGGGCTCTGATAACTCCATAAATAACAGCGGCGCCGGGGGAACTGGCAGCATTAATCAAACCGGTCCCAATTCCACGAATACGATTAGCGGCGCCGGGTCGAACAATCTCAACCTAAATAATCTCAATAATGTCACTGTCGCCAACCTTATAAGCGGTCAAGCTACCACCGGTAGTGCCTCGGTACTTGGCAACACGACGGGGGGTAGCGCCACCACCGGCAATGCCCAGGACCTCGCCACTATTGTCAACATGCTGCAATCGGCCAGTAATGCCCTCGGCGGTAATACCCTGACGTTTGTTCAAAACATTAACGGCAATGTCAACGGCGATCTGCTACTCGATCCGGCGACACTCGGTGCCATTCAGCCAGCGGGCAGCGGTACGACCAGCAACAATAATCTCAACGTCAACAATACAACTAATGCAACGCTTACGAACGGCGTTAACTTGAATGCCACGACTGGTGACGCGACAGTCGCTCAGAACACCAGTGCCGGGGATGCCAATAGTGGCAGCGCCAGCGCCATCGCCAACGTCGTAAACCTTATTAACTCCGCCATTACCGGCGGCCAGTCGTTCCTCGGCGTCATCAACATTAACGGAAACTTGAACGGCGACATTCTATTGCCGCCTAACTTCATCGACCAACTCATCGCCAGTAATGTGCCGACCGTGAACGTCAACATCGGTAACACCGGCCCTAGTTCCAACAACACGATTAATTCGACAGGCTCAAACAATACAAATGTCACTAATACCAACAACCAGGGCATTACCAATAATATCCAAACGACGGCCGCGAGCGGCAATGCCAACGTTTCCCAAAACACCTCAGCCGGCAATGCCTCCACTGGCAGCGCCGCGACCAGTATCACGGCGTTCAACCTGACTGGCAGTAATGTAATTGGCTCGAATGACCTCCTCGTGTTTGTAAACGTCATGGGTAAATGGGTCGGAATGATCGTCAATGCCCCCGGAGCGACGGCCGCCGAATTGGGCAGCGGCATAACCACCAACACATCAAATGCCGCTGGCAACAACACGACGAACGTCACGAACACCACCAACCAGAAGATTACTAACAATATTAACCTTGCCGCCCAATCGGGCAATGCCACAGTAACCCAAAATACCAAAGCGGGTAACGCCACTACCGGCAACGCCAATACCGCCGTTAACCTCCTCAACATTCAAAACAGCAGCTTGTCGCTCGCCAATTGGTTCGGCATCCTGTTCATCAACGTCTTTGGTACCTGGAACGGTAGCTTCGGCATTAACACCGCCGCCGGCGACCCGGTACCAGTTCTTGGCGGATACACCAGCAACGGCAACAGTAATTCCGGTCCGCCGGCTCGAGTCAGCGCTCACGTTTTCCGTTTCGTACCGCACGCCGCTGACTCGTCTAGCAGCACGCGTACCAACTCGGTCAATACAAACGGATCAATCAATCCGGCCGACGTCGCGACACCCGCCGATGCCAGCGTGCTGGCCGCTTCAATAAGTAAGACTGCCGCCCAGCAGCCACCGACTAGTCAGGGCCAAAGCAGCCACAGCATCTGGCGAACGGCCGCAATCATCGGTAGTCTGACTATTTTCTACATCGCCGCTGATGCCGTCTATAGTTACCGACGCAGCCACCACTCATAGTCGTTCTTTGCTGCCAGCGGTGCCGCCAGAAAATTTCATCCGTGTATTAAATATCACTTTTGACGTAAGTTATAATAAACATATCAATTCATAACAAAATGAAGGAAAACAAATGACCAATTCAGAAAAAGGACTTGAATTTGATCAAGCTGTGGCAACGCGCACTTTATCACCGGTTTCCCAACATCGAGTGATTCTCCGTTTAACTGGTATTGGGGAGGAAGCCGCCTTGGAACGCGGTGATTCATATCGCTTTAACCGCGTCCTTAAAGGTGATAAAAAAGTATCTGCTCACGAATTAATTTACAAACAAGGCGCTTATTTCCTAGATTTCGCCGCCAATGAGGGTGAGGAAGCGGACGGTACGCTGATTCGAGCCGTCGGGGCAATCGATGAGGCGCTGCTAGAGACCCAGCTACAAGCTGAGCTGAGCGGAGCATGGGCTATGCCGGCGGAGGGACCACGAGTCGGCCAAGTCACCACCGAGTGGAAAGAGGCGGCCACCGAGGTTACCCAAAACGCCCAGGCATTATTCGATCTCCATCGAGAAGAATTTATTGAAGCGGCCGCCCTCTTGCTAGAACAGAACTGTAACTATGACAGCCTTCTCTTCCAAGCAAACCCTTCCTAAAAAACCGCTGAGTGACCAAACTAAAAATCCACCAAATGGTGGATTTTTAGTTTGGTGGGCGATGAGGGACTCGAACCTCCGACCTCGTCATTATCAGTGACGCGCTCTAACCAACTGAGCTAATCGCCCGTATTCAAAATATGGTGGAGACACAGGGACTCGAACCCTGGACCCCCTGCTTGCAAAGCAGGTGCTCTAGCCAACTGAGCTATGTCCCCACGTTTTCATCTACCGAAGTATTCTACCTAATAAACAGATATAAAACAAGTCAATAACCGCTTTCTGTCATCAGTCAAACCCCCCGCGAGTGGAACTAGGAGCATATCAAAAAGAGCCCTAATGGGCTCCCTTGCCAAAAGCTCTCTCGCACGGAGCTCTTGAGCATTGGTTAAAAACTGAGTAGTGCAAATGCAACGTCGAGTTCGGGTACAGAAACTGATATCTTGTCCGTTCAGTCTAAAAGACTGAGATAGGAAAATGTAAATCGTCAGATCTGATATTACGATTTACCAAGACCGACCTAGCTCACCAGGGATTGCTCCGCTGATTGCTAGTTTCTCCCTAGAAAGGAGGTAATCCATCCGCACGTTCCCGTACGGATACCTTGTTACGACTTAACCCCAATCATCCCCCCTACCTTAGGACCAAGCAAGTTGGCACGTCAGGTATTGGTGACTTTCATGGTTTGACGGGCGGTGTGTACAAGACCCGGGAACGTATTCACGGTAGTGTGCTGACCTACCGTTACTAGCGATTCCAACTTCAAGCAGGCGAGTTTCAGCCTGCTATCCGAACTGAGACCAGCTTTGATGGGATTTGCTCCGTCTCGCGACTTGGCTGCCCTTTGTACTGGCCATTGTAGCGTGTTTGTAGCCCCAGACGTAAGGGAAATACTGACCTGACATCATCCCCTCCTTCCTCCCTGTTACCAGGGCAGTCTAGCCAGAAAAATACAACTGACTACAAGGGTTGCGCTCGTTGATGGACTTAACCAAACATCTCACGACACGAGCTGAC
>JBDTSH010000017.1:0-65891 GCA_039931245.1 Candidatus Saccharimonadota bacterium | reverse complement strand
GGGACAGCTATGTGCCGCACCGTGACAGCTTCATATTCGGCGTGCAGGAGGACAGGCTGCCCACTCCGGGCCACGCCTTGTCTATCCTCTTTAGTCTGACGCTTGGTTTTCCTAAATTGCTGAGATTTGTCCGTTCAAATTATTCATAAGTCCGTCATGACTCACGCCGAAACCCGGGCAGAAATCAGCCCTGACGGGCCGGCCAGTCCTGCCGAGAGGATGGCCGCCAGACATGAAGTCACCAGGCACAGGCGCTGGCCGCCTCTACTACCATGGGGACAGTTGGCTCCCCGCGACAAGTCAGAAAAGCGGCTCTACTCTGGGGAGTTTTGGGCGGCCGATCAATGTGATTAATCTCACTCATTTTGAGTGATATGAATTAACAAATTGGTGGTAACATAGCACTACCGCAATGAGTGTTTCCCCCAATCGACTCGAATCCGCCCGTCTGCCTGAAAGCTTTGATGACCGGCGTTTGCCCGTCATGCAGTCGGCCGAAACAACTCTGCCTGTCAGCTATAACCATCAGTTATATCCTTTCGCCGAACAGGCCAGATCGGCCGCCAAAATGGGCGATATGATGGTGCAGGGGTGGGCCAATATGGGGCTCGCGATGCTCGATGGGTCTCGCGCCTTGGGCGTCCCGACCGCCTTTACCGAGGGCTCACGGCGGCTCATTAACGCCCTGACTACCTCATCCGAGCGGTCGGCCCGGGATTATCAGAAACCAGAATTTGGGCTGACCGACACGCTCATCGATGGCCGCAAGATTTCTGTCCACGAAGAAGTCGTGGCCCGCCAAGACCACGCCTTTGGCCGGCTGCTGCACTTTGAGCGCGAGACGGATCGCCATGACCCACCGGTGCTGATCGTCGCGCCGCTGTCCGGCCACTACGCGACACTCATCCGCGACACAGTCCGACAACTACTACCGCACCATAATGTCTACATAACAGACTGGAAAAACGCCCGCGACGTTCCCCTCGACGAAGGGGATTTTGGGCTGGATGATTATATCGAGTACGTCCAGGGCTTTATTCAAAAGCTCGGACCCGACTGCAACGTCCTGGCTATCTGCCAATCGACCGTACCGGTACTGGCAGCCATTGCCGATCTGGCCCGCCAGGATCCCGGCAGCCAACCGAATAGTATGACCTTGATGGCCGGTCCGCTCGATACGCGGATAGCCCCCACCGCTGTCAATGATTTTGCCAATAAGCCCGAGCACACTATGCAGTGGTTCCGCGACAACGTCATGGCGAAAGTTCCGGCTGGTTATCCCGGGGCCGGCCGGCTCGTCTACCCCGGTTTCATGCAACTAGCCAGTTTTTTGGGTATGAACCTCGACCAGCACACCAACAAGCAGATGGACCTTTTTAGACACGTGGCGCGGGGCAATGACGCCGAAGCCGATAAAATAAAAACTTTTTACGATGAGTACTTAGCGGTGCTTGATCTCGACGGTCCATTTTACCTCGAGACAGTCGAGAAGGTCTTTAAATCACAGCAACTGGCCGATGGCACGCTGGAGTACCATGGCCGGCCCATCCGGGTGGCCGCGATTACCAAAACGGCCCTGATGACCGTCGAAGGCGCCAAGGACGATATTTGCGCTCCCGGGCAGGCCATCGTTGCCCACGGCTGGCTGACCGGCCTCGAGCCACGCCAAAAGAAACACTATCTTCAAGCCGATGCGGGCCACTTTGGAGTCTTCAGCGGTCGCAAATGGCAGGAGCAAATTGCTCCGCGTTTCGCTCACTTTATCCGGGAAGCGGCTTTCGGACAGGGGCAGATCTACGACTCAATTCCCGCCGAAACGAGCGTGATTGAGCCCGCCTTGTGGTCGCCTCAGGCGACACTTTAGCCAAGCCTAGGCGACGATTTGAGTGGAGTATGGTTATGCTTCGACGAATAACGTACAGACCGCTGTCGAGGGCGACGCTATACTACGCCCATGAATAAGCAATCTTCCACCCGTCGGCTCGTCGAAAATGAAATGCTCACCCGCACCAACAATATCAAGGCCGGGCAGGCGCTCGCCGCCATGTCGACGATTATTTCGTCGGTTTACTTTAACTGTGAATGTTCTCAGGCGACCTGCCTAGAAAAAGTCCGGCTCACTGTCGCGACCTACACAAAGCTCCACTTACTCGGCAACCGCTTCGTGATCAAACCGGGCCACGAGACGTCGGCGATCGAATCTGTTGAAGTGCGCGCCCCGAAATATTGGGTAGTCCAGAAATTTAGCCTGTCGGCCCACCCCGACAAGTAATGGAGCGGATAGCTGGGCTATTTTCAGGCCCGGGGCCTAAATTACGCCCTAGGGCTTTGGGACATCTATCGTATACTGGAAGTAGTATGGCACTCTCCACCCAACCCTATAAAGGCGCCCGTGATTTCTACCCGGAAGATAAGCGTTTCCAGAAATATATGTTCGGCAAGCTCCGGCAGGTCGCCGAACGCTTCGGCTATGAAGAGTACGACGCCCCCATTTTGGAGTCGATCGACCTATATTTAGCCAAGTCGGGCAGCGAAATCGTCAATGAACAGACCTATGTGTTTAAAGACCGCGCTGATCGGGAAGTGGTCATCCGCCCCGAGATGACGCCCAGTGCCAGCCGGATGGTCGCCGGCCGCCGCCAAGAACTCGGCTACCCACTTCGCTGGTACAGTATTCCTAACTTGTGGCGCTATGAACGCCCGCAACGGGGCCGGTTGCGCGAGCACTGGCAATTGAACGTCGATGTCTTTGGCTTGCCCGGCATTGAGGCCGAAGTTGAGTTAATCCAATTATCCAGTGCCATTTTCAAGAGCTTTGGCGCGACACCCGCTATGTATGAGATTCGTCTCAATAGCCGGAAACTAATGGACTTTGCCCTGCACAATTACCTCGGACTGACCGAAGTCGAAGCCTACAGTATGGCCAAACTGATTGATCGCATGCACAAAATTGACCGGACGGAATTTATTGGCCTGGCCGACGCCGTGCTTAGTCCGAGCGAACGAGAAGCCGGTGCCGTCGAGAAACTGCTAAAAGTACTCGACGCCCGTCGGCTGTCCGATTTGCCGGCGCTGTTGGTTGCCCATGAATCGGTCGTCGCCCTGCAAAAATTGTTGGATTCTTTGACAACCAGTCAAATTAGCAACGTCCGCTTCGACCCGACGATCATGCGCGGCTTTGATTACTATACCGATATCGTTTTTGAAGTCGTCGATCTGCACCCTGACAATAACCGCTCGATGATGGGCGGCGGCCGCTACGACGGGCTAGTGGGCCTGTTCGGCGTCGACCCGGTGCCGACGGTAGGTTTCGGCTTGGGCGACGTCACCCTGCAGAATTTTATTGAACTCCACGATCTCTTGCCTAAACTCCGGTCGGAAAGTGATGTCTACCTGGCCACGATTGGGGATGTCGCCGCCGGTGCCCAGTTGGCGGTCGCTCAACTGCGCGAGATGGGAGTGAATGTGGCCGTCGGGGCGACCGGACGGAAGCTGGCCGATCACTTTAAGCTGGCCGAGAAAAAACACATCCACTACGTCGTCATCGTCGGCGAGCAGGAGTTGGCCAGCGAGCAGTACACGCTGAAAAATCTTCAGACCACCGAATCGGCCTTGCACAGTCTGCCGCGCATCGTCAGTATCGTCAAAGATTACCGCGCTTCATAATGACGGCGACCAATCACGCCGTGACGGGGGCCACCATCGGCCTGCTGGTCGGGAACCCGTGGGTTGCCTTACCGGCGGCTCTGCTGTCACATTTTGTCTGCGACGGGCTGCCGCACTATGGTGTTAAAGATTCGTTGACGACCGGCTTACCGCTTCTCAGCAAGATACTGCTGATCGATGCTACGCTCTGTGGCGGCATCGTTCTGGCCCTGGCTCTGGCCCAACCCCCGCACTGGCTGTTGGCCAGCTTCTGCGCTTTTGGGGCAACGGCGCCAGATTTTATGTGGCTCAAGGGGTATGTGCGGGCCCGCCGTCACCAGCCACGCCAGGCGCTCCGCTGGCGGGTGATGCGCCTCCATGCCGCTATACAGTGGTTCGAGCGCCCCAGCGGGGCCTGGGTGGAGGTCGCCTGGTGTCTGGGCGTCGGGACAATCTTCGTGACGCTGCTGCGGGGCTAGCCTGCGGCCAGCTAATCTGTTAGAATAGCTCACTATGCAAGTAAAACAAGCCACCACCGGAACCACCGTCACATTAACCGTCAATCCTAACCAGGCTCAAATTATGGCCGGCAAACACGAAGCCGTCCAGCGTTTAGGTAAGAATCTCAAGCTCCAGGGCTTCCGACCGGGTAAAGCCCCGATCGCACTAATTGAGAAAAACCTCGACCCCAACGTGCTCCAATCGGAGTTTCTCGATATTATCGTCAACCACGTTTACCTGCTGGCCCTGCAAGCTCAAAAAGTTCGTCCGGTCACCCAACCAGAAGTCAGTATTCTCAAGTTCGTACCGTACGGCGAGCTGGAAATTCAGTATCAAGTCGAAGCTATCGGGGACATTAAACTGCCCGATTACACCAAGATAAAAATCACCAAACCGCCTGTCAAAGTTGTCGCCAAGGATATTGATGACGTCATTGATAATCTGCGGAGCCGCGGCGCCGCCAAAGAAACGGTGACCCGAGCCGCCAAAGACGGCGATGAAGTCGTCCTGGACTTTAGTGGTGTCGATGCGTCCAGCCACGCGCCGATCGCCGGCGCCGAGGGCACAGACTACCCCCTGGTGCTCGGCAGCAATAGCTTTATCCCCGGCTTTGAAGCTGAAGTCGTCGGCCTGAAAGCCGGTGACAGCAAGGACTTTACAATTACTTTTCCGGCCGATTACGGCTCGGTCGAACTCCAGAGCAAGGTCGTAGTGTTTACGATCAAAGTCCATAAAGTCTTAAAAGTCGTCCTCGCCAAAGTCGACGACGCTTTCGCCGCCAGCGTCGGGCCGTTCACGACCTTCGCGGAACTGCGGGCTGATATTGAGAAGCAGTTGCTCGCCGAGAAAACAGCCCAGGCCGAGCGCGACTATGATAATGAACTATTAGAGGCGATGGCCAAGAAGACAACAGTGACCATCCCCAAAGTCCTGGTGGACGATGAAATTGATCGTATCGAAGCCGAAGAGAAACGGAACCTGGTCTACCGTGGCCAGACGTGGGCCGAACATTTGGCCGCCGAAGGGGTCAGCGAAGACGAGCACCGTGAGAAGAATCGCGTCGGCGCCGACTTACGGGTCCGGGCCGGACTAGTCCTGGCCGAGATCGCTGAGCAGCAGCACATCACCGTCCCCCCCGAAGAACTCGATATGCACGTCCAACTCCTCAAAAACCAGTACACCGACCCCAGCATGCAGGCTGAGATCGACCAGCCGGCCAACCGCCGTGAAATCGCCTCTCGCCTATTGAGTGAAAAGACTATCGCCGCCGTCAAACTACAAATCGCTCAAAAATAAGAGCGGCCGCATTAATTAGCACTCTTGACTGCAGAGTGCTAATTATTTATAATTAAGGGCAGACAGTTCGGTTCGCCGACTGTCACATGACAGCAGCTAAATATAGCTCATATGTAACCGCATTTAAGGAGGGCCCATGTCAGTACTGATTCCAACCGTGGTGGAAAACGAAGGCCGCTTTGAGCGGGCCTATGACATTTATTCACGGCTCCTCAAAGACCGCATAATTTTTCTGGGCAGCGATGTCAACGATGCCACGGCCAACGTGGTGGTCGCCCAACTATTGTTTCTCCAAGCCGAAGACGCCAAAAAAGATATTTATTTCTACATTAATAGCCCCGGCGGCAGCGTCTATGACGCCTTGGCTATTTACGACACCATGCAATATATCACCAACGATGTCCAAACTGTCGGCATCGGTGTCCAGGCTTCGGCCGCCGCTTTTTTACTTAGTAGTGGCAGCAAAGGCAAACGCTTTGCCTTGCCGAATTCGACAATTATGATCCATCAGCCATCGAGCGGCACGCGCGGTAAAGTGACCGATCAAGAGATTGAACTGCGCGAGAGCTTGCGTATCAAGCAACTGCTGGAGAGTATCATGGCCAAGAATACCGGTCAGAAGCCCGAAATTATCCATGCCGACATGGAACGCGACAAGTGGTTGACGGCCGACCAAGCCAAAAAATATGGCATCGTCGACGCGATCATCAATAGCCCCCGAGCCCTCGTTAAGTAACGGCTATGCCCCAGGCCCCCGCGACGATTATCTACCATAATCCCGATACCAAGCGGGACTATAGCGTGCATCGTCTGCAGCGGCCGACTGTCAATTTGCATGTGGCCCGAAAAATTCTCGAACTGACGGCCGCTAGCTACGCCCACCAATTTGAAGATCCCGCTATGCAACAAGGACTGGCTACTATCCAGCCCGGCACGATGCGGACCCGGTTTTTAGGGCCCGAGCTCGCCAATATTCGCCAGATGTACCATATGAACCGCGCCCTTGTGAGGGGCAGTCGCTACTGGCAAATCGGCCAGATTGACGGTCATCCGACCGCCGCTGACTTGGCCAACCCCGAGCTGTCCGACATCGCCGGTTTGCTCAAAGCGACGCCCGCGCGCCCCAATCTAGGCCAACAGTTACACCTGCGGCCGCCGGACTGCCAGGTGTCGGCATTCGTCGTCGAAGCGCCGCTGCCAAACGACGTCCTCATCGACAAGCCCCATCGACTTGGCAGTATGCTACTCCACGCCGCTCTGGCGTACGACGACTATGACCCCAGCGCCAAAGTCGCCGTCGACAGTTTTGTGGGGAGCGACGCCAACGCCTGGTTTGGCCGGCTCGGCCTCATGGCGGACACCGCTGAGCCGGGGAGCTGGGTCGCTTCAGCCGCGGTCAGTTTGCCGACGGTTCGCTACGTCAGCCAGCCCGGACTGGTTCTGCGCGATCACGTCGCCGCCTTGGAACAGGCCGCCCCGTGGCTCGCCCGGGCTCGCCCCCTGAGCGAGTCTTGACAATAGGGGCGATGCTCGTCATACTAGTTATCAAGAAGTAGTGTAAGTTGGGCAGCGCATGGATTTTGATCAGTTCATCCGCCAGATACCCCTCTCTTAGAATCTTCGCGCGATATCAATATAAAAGTATTAAGTTCACGGATAGAAAGTTATCAAGAACTGGAGCCGGCCTGCTGGGCCGCATACTTCAGAGCTTTTTGATTTTTAGTTGCAATAATTTAAACAGGGGGCGTTGATAGTCAATATGGCGAAAGCTGCAATTTCACAAGCTAGTAAGCGCGTGTTTTACACGAAAGATACCAATGTACTCGACCTACCAAGCTTGGTAGATCACCAGAATAAATCGTTTCAATGGTTTGTCGCCGAAGGACTCGGGGAACTCCTCGCCGAAATCAGCCCGATTGATGATTACACGGGCGGAAAATTATCACTTAGTTTTAAAAACTACCACTTTGGTGACCCCAAGCTGACCGAAGCCGTCGCTCGCGAGAACAATGTCAGCTATGAAGCCCCATTGCTCGCGAACGTCGAACTCATCAACAAAGTCACCGGTGAAGTCAAAGAGCAGGAAATCTACCTGGGTGATTATCCTTGGATGACCAGCCGCGGTACTTTCGTGATTAACGGCGCCGAACGCGTCGTCGTCAGCCAGCTGATTCGCTCAGCCGGGGTGTTCTTTACCAGTGAACTCCACGGTACGTCGAGCCTCTACGGCGCTAAGATTATTCCTGGCCGCGGTGCCTGGCTGGAATTTGAGACGGCCGCCAACGGCACCCTTTACGTCAAGATCGACCGCAAGCGCAAGATGCCCGTCACCACCCTCCTGCGGGCCCTCGGCATGAACGAAGCGGCCATGCGCCAAGCCTTCAAGCACGTTGACACCGGTAAAGTGTCCCACATTGAAATTACTCTCGAAAAAGATCCCGCTCGGGGTCAAAACGACGCCTTAATCGAAGTCTACCGCCGCTTGCGCCCCGGTGACCTCGCCACCGTCGATAACGCCCGCAACTTGATCGAGAACATGTTCTACAACTTTAAGCGTTTCGACTTCAGCCGCGTCGGCCGCTACAAGTTAAATAAGCGCCTCGACCTCGATGTCCCCAACACGACCGAAAACCGCGTCATGCGCCTGCAGGACATCCAAGCGATTGTCGCCGAAATTATTCGTCTTAATAACACCCAAGAACCGGCCGATGACATCGACTCACTGGCTAATCGCCGCGTCAAATTAGTCGGTGAACTCGTCCAGCGTCAGTTCCGGATCGGTTTGCTGCGCATGGAACGCAACACCAAAGACCGCATGAGCATGAGCGAGATCGAGACTGTCACCCCTGGTCAGTTGATCAACGCCCGCCCCATCGTGGCCGCTGTCCGTGAATTTTTTGCCAGCTCGCAGCTGTCCCAGTTCATGGACCAGATTAACCCGTTGTCGGAGCTCGCCCACAAGCGTCGCTTGAGTTCCATGGGTCCCGGTGGCCTGTCCCGCGAACGCGCCGGCTTTGAAGTCCGCGACGCCCACGCCACCCACTACGGCCGTATTTGTGCCGTGGAAACTCCGGAAGGCGCCAACATTGGTCTGGTGCTGAACCTCGCCAACTACGCCCGAGTCAATGATTATGGTTTCGTCGAAACTCCGTATCGTAAAGTCATCATTGCCGTCACGGCGGCCGATGCTGCCGGCCACATCGCCTCGGTGAACCTCGAAACGGCCGACGGTAAGGTACTTGTCAAGAAGGGCGCTACCATTACGGCCGCCGACGCCCTCAAGCTCGCCAAGGTCACCGGTCGCGTCACCTGGCCCGTCAAGGCGAAAGTCACCCGTGACATCGTCTACCTCGACGCCTACGAAGAAGAAAGTGCCATTGTCGCCGGTGGTGGTAACGCCCTCGACGATGACGGTCACTTTATCTCCGAGCGGGTCAGTGCCCGGACCCACTTGTCATCCGGTGAAGTCGATGCCGACGACGTCAACTACATGGACGCCGCCCGCAATCAGATTATTGGTTCCAGCGCCGGTTTGATTCCTTTCATTGAAAAGAACTACGTCTACCGCTCCCTGATGGGTAGTAACCAGCAACGTCAGGCTGTCCCGCTGATTCAGCCACACTCGCCGATTGTGGGGACTGGCCTGGAAGCCGTCGCCGCCCGTAATACCGGGCAGGTTGTTCTGGCCGAAGCCGACGGTGAAGTTATTTCGGCCACCGCCCAAGCGGTTGTCGTCAAGTACAAAGACGCCACTGGCACCTATGAGCCGCAACGCTTTATTCGTTCCAACGAAGGCACTAGCGTCAACCAAAAGGTTGTCGTCTCGTCTGGTGATAAAGTCAAAACCGGCGATGTCCTGATTGAAGGCATGTCGATCGAAGGCGGCGAACTCGCCCTCGGGAAAGACTTGATCGTGGCCTTTATGCCGTGGGCCGGTTACAACTTCGAAGACGCCATCATCATTTCGCGCCGTCTCGTTGAAGACGACGTTCTGACCAGCGTCCACATCGTCGACTTCATGATTGAAGTCCGCGAAACCAAGCTCGGACCGGAAGTTGTCACCCGTGATATCCCCAACGTCTCCGAAGAAACATTGCGTCACCTCGACGATGACGGGATTGTCCGCATCGGCGCCGAAGTCCACCCCGGTGACATCCTGGTCGGTAAAATTACCCCGAAGGGTGAACAGGAACTAAGTAGTGAAGAGCGTTTGCTCCGGGCTATCTTTGGTGAAAAAGCCAAGGAAGTTCGCGATACCTCGCAGCGTATGAGTAATGGCAAGCACGGTAAAGTTGTCGGCGTCAAAGTCTTCAGCCGCGAAAACGGCCACGAACTGAAAGCCGGTGTCATTATGCAAATCCAGGTCTTCGTGGCCCAGATGCGCAAAATCGCCGTCGGTGACAAACTCGGTGGTCGCCACGGTAACAAGGGTGTCATCTCCCGCATTCTGCCCGCCGAAGACATGCCCTTCACCGCTGACGGGACACCCGTCGACATCATTCTGAACCCGCTCGGTGTGCCGTCCCGTATGAACGTCGGTCAGTTGTTTGAAACTCACCTCGGTATGGCTGCCCGCACCCTCGGCATAAAAGTGGCCAGTCCCTCATTTAATGGGGTACCGGTAAGCAAAATCCAAGAGCTCCTCAAAGAAGCTGGTCTGCCGGAAGACGGCAAGCAGTATCTCTACGACGGTCGGACCGGTGAAGCCTTTAAGGAACGCACCACCGTCGGTAGTATGTACATGATTAAACTCAACCACATGGTGGCTGATAAGATTCACGCCCGTTCTACTGGACCCTATACTATGGTTACCCAGCAGCCCCTCGGCGGCAAAGCCCAAAACGGCGGCCAGCGCTTTGGCGAAATGGAAGTCTGGGCTCTCGAAGCCTACGGCGCCGCCACGACGCTGCAAGAAATGCTGACCATTAAGTCCGATGACGTCTATGGTCGATCTAAAGCTTATGAGTCAATCATTAAGCGCACCGAAATCGTCGGTCCGAAAGTTCCAGAAAGCTTTAACGTCCTCGTCAAGGAGTTACAGGGTCTCGGCCTCAAGGTCGACCTCGTCCATTCCGACAACTTAGTCGACGCCGAAAGCGTCCTGGCGACGAACATCAAGGAAGAAGCCATTCACCCCTCGGTTGTGATAGTGCCGGAACCCGCTATTTCTGACGTCGACGTGACCGAAGAAGCCGCCACCGGCGAATTTTCCGTGGTTGATTTGGCCGATGACATCGAAATTGCCGCTGAAGTCGATACTAGTGCTCCCCAGGAACCAAATGAAGATGACGCGATCACGGTCACCGCTACTGACAATCAAACTGACAAAGAAGAGGAGACTGCGTAATGATACCTCCACGCCACGCCATGAGCGCCGATATTGCTGACTTTGATGCTGTTCGTTTAGCAGTTGCCAGCCCAAATGATATTTTGGACTGGAGCTACGGCGAAGTCACCAAGCCAGAAACTATTAACTACCGAACCCAGAAGCCCGAGCGCGACGGTTTGTTCTGTGAGCGGATCTTTGGTCCGGTCAAGGACATCAACCCCCACGACGCCAAATACAAGGGTGTGCGTTCCCGCGAAGCCGCCGTCGATAAAAACGGCGAGCTGGTGACCCGCAGCATCGTTCGGCGCGAACGCATGGGTCACATCACCCTCGCCGTCCCGGTGGCCCACATTTGGTTCTTGCGCGGCACACCCAGTGCTATGGGACTCTTGCTCGGCGTCACCGTCAAGAACCTGGAACGCATCGCCTACTTTGCAGCCTATGCCATCAAAGAAGTCGATACCGCCAAGCGCGACCAGCTCCTAGCCGACAAGGAAGCCCAATTTAACGCCGCCAAAGAAGCCATTAAGCTGCGCTACGAAAGTGAAGCCAAAGCTGAAGAAGCCAACGTCAAAGCCCTGGCCGAACTGCAGACCAAAGAACTGGAAGAAGTCACCAAGGACTTTGATCTCGTCAAAGAACAGCTGACGGCCCTGGAAAAACTCCGTCTCATCAACGAAACTGATTTCCGCAACTTACCGGACGACGTCCGGTCACTCGTCAAAGTCGGCATGGGCGGTGGTGCCCTCAAAGAAATGCTCGACGCCATTGACCTCAAAGAGCTGATCGCCGAATTGTCGGCCGAAGCCGAAGAAGCCAAGGGTCAACGCAAAAAGAAACTGATGAAGCGCCTCCGCCTACTGGAAAGTATGGACCGCGCCGGCATCCGCCCGGGTAGCATGTGCCTGAGCGTTCTGCCCGTCATTCCCCCGGATCTGCGCCCGATGGTCCAATTAACCGGTGGCCGCTTTGCGACCTCCGATTTAAACGATCTCTACCGTCGAGTCATTAACCGCAACAACCGCTTGAAGAAGCTGATGGACCTCAATGCCCCGGAAGTTATCCGCCGCAACGAGCAACGGATGCTCCAGGAAGCCGTTGATGCCCTGATCGACAACAACAACGCCCGCAGTGGCCGCGCCGTGGCCGCTACCGGCCAGCGCCGCCGCCTGAAATCTTTGAGCGACATGCTCAAAGGTAAGCAGGGTCGTTTCCGTCAGAACCTCCTCGGCAAGCGCGTTGACTATTCCGGACGATCGGTCATTGTGGCTGGTCCTGAGCTCAAGATTCACCAGTGTGGTCTGCCCAAGATGATGGCCTTGGAATTGTTCAAGCCGTTCGTCATCGGCGAGCTGATTGCCAATGAACACGCCCACAACATCCGTTCAGCCAGTCGCCTGATTGAGATGGGTGAGACAGTCGTCTGGGATGCCCTCGATGAAGTCATTAAGGGCAAGTATGTCCTGCTGAACCGGGCGCCGTCCCTCCACCGATTGAGTATTCAAGCTTTCCAACCGGTCCTCATCGAAGGCCGGGCTATCCAACTGCACCCCCTCGTCTGTAAAGGCTTTAACGCCGACTTCGATGGTGACCAGATGGCGGTGCACTTACCGCTGTCCGACGCCGCCCAGTACGAAGCCAAGACGATCATGGCCGCTAACCGTAACTTGTTAAAACCAGCCGACGGTTCGCCAATTTTGCACATTGAGCAAGATATTGTCCTCGGTTGTTACTACTTGACTTACGAACGCCCCAGCATCGACTCGGCCGATGTCCACCCCTATTCCAGTCTGGAAGAAGCCCTCATGGCCTACGAAGCCGGTGTCGTCACTTTGCAAACTCACGTCAAGTTGCCGTTCCGTGGCGAAAAACGCGAGAGTACTCTCGGTTCCTTCCTGTTCAACGAAACCTTCCCCGACGACTTCGAATTCCAAGACGAAGCGATGACCAAGAAGCGCTTACAGCGTGTTATGGCGGCTGTCTACGCCCAATACGGCCAAGAAAAGACCGCCGAAATTGCCGATGACCTTAAAGACCTCGGTTTCAAGTACGCCACCATTTCCGGCCTCAGTATGGGCATGGGTGATTTCCGTCCCGTCAAAGATATGGACGTCCTCATCAAGGGCGGGGAAGTCAAAGCCGCCGCTATTTCTGAGCAGTACGAGCAAGGTTTCATTACCGACGACGAGCGTCACCGTTTGACCGTCGATAACTGGACCAAGGTTGAAGCCAGCGTCCAAGACCGCTTAAGTAAGCAAATGGTCGACCAGGATTCGTCGATGGCCATTGCCATTAACTCGGGAGCCCGCGGTAACATTTCCCAGCTCAACAACGCCGTCGGTATGTTGGGTGTTCTCCAGGACGCCGGGGGAAACGCCATCGAGCTGCCTATTAAGTCGGGCTATGTCGCCGGACTCGATCCGCTCGAATACTTTACTGGTACCCGTGGGACCCGTAAGGCGCTCATCGACATCGCCCTGAAAACGGCCGATGCCGGCTACTTGACGCGTCGTTTAGTCGACGTCTCCCAAGACGTCTTCACGTTGTCCAACGACAACGCCGATCCGGGCTTTGCCCTGCTGCGCGCCGATGCTGAAGAAATTGGTGTCACCTATGCCTCTCGTCTGAAAGGTCGTTACGCCGCTGCCGACGTCAAGGGTTACCTGAAAACCGGTGAGGCTTTCACGGCTGAACTGGCCGACCGGATTGATGCCGACACCACGTTGGACGGTGTCAAAATCATGAGCGCCCTCAGTAGCACCAATGTGCGCGGTGTCTCGCAGAAGTCTTACGGTGTCGACCCCGCCACCGGTAAACTCGTCGCCGACCACCACCCCATCGGTGTCATCGCCGCTCAGAGTATCGGCGAACCCGGTACCCAGCTGAGTCTGGACTCCAAGCACCGCTCCGGTGTCGCTGTCATTGATGATAGCGCCCAGGGCCTGTCCCGTATCGAGGAACTGTTTGAGGTCCGCATGCCGAAGGGCCAAGCCTACCTGACCGACATCTCCGGTATTCTCAATACCTGGGAAGAAGGCGATCACTACGTCGTTCAAGTCACGGCCGATGACGCCGAAGTTGTTCGCCTGGAGCTCGGTGAGCGCAAGACTCACTTGGCCAGCGGTTCGGATGTCGCCATTGGTGACGTCGTCGCTGCTCTGGAAGACAACTCCGAACCTCTCGTTGCCCCGATGGCTGGCAAGGCCGAAGTGACCGATAAAGCGGTCATCATTACGCCGACCAAACAAAGCGTCCTGCGTTACGAGATTCCGGGCTTCAAGCAGATGCAAGTCATCGATGGTGAAAAGGTGGCCGCCGGTCAGCGCTTGACCAACGGTTCCATCAACTTGCACGATCTGATGCGCCTGAAAGGTGTCGAATCGACCCAGCGCTACATCATGAACGAGATCCTGCGCATCTTCGCCGGTCAAGGTCAAAACATCGCCGACAAGCACTTGGAAATCATTGTGCGTCAGATGTTTAGCCGCGTCCAGATCGAAGACGCCAGCGACACCGAATTCGTGACGGGCGATATTGTCAGTAAGTTGGCCGTCGTGGAAGCCAACGAAGCCCTGGTGGCTGTCGGCAAAGAACCGGCTGAGTTTACCCAGCTGCTGCTCGGCATCACCAAGGCGTCCCTGAGCACTGACTCATTCCTGAGTGCGGCCTCGTTCCAGGACACGACCCGCGTTTTGATCGCCGCCGCTACCAGCGGTAAGGTCGACAAATTGTACGGTTTGAAAGAGAACGTCATCTTGGGTCGCAAGATCCCCGTCGGTACCGGCTGGAAAGAAGACGACGACGAGTTGACCGATGATGACCTCGACGAGGTCGATCAAATCATCGGCGCCAGCAACGAAGCCTAAAGACGCCGGAAATAACCTGCCGCCGGAGGACCGATGGTCCGCCAGCGGCTGGTCGGTGGGCTACCCTGTTGCCTAGAAGCATCACATCTGGTAAAGTAAGTAAGTCAAAATAAGCATTCCGAGCTGAGGAGCACACGGGTCAACCATGTTGGCGCAGATTGATCCCACCTCTTGGCAGTAGAGTGCATCTAATAAGGAGTTCCCGTGCCAACAATCAACCAACTGATTCGCAAACCGCGGGTCAAGGCGACTACTAAGAGTAAGTCTCCGGCCATGCAGCGCGTTGTCAACAGTCTCAAGACTAAAAATTATGAAAAGCCCGCCCCGTTTAAGCGCGGAGTCTGTGTCAAAGTTACCACCAAGACACCAAAGAAGCCGAACTCGGCCCTGCGGAAAGTCGCCCGCGTGCGTCTGACCAACGGTTACGAAGTTTGGGCCTACATAGGCGGTGAAGGCCACAACCTGCAAGAACACGCCGTGGTCTTAATTCGTGGTGGCCGTGTCAAAGATTTGCCTGGTGTCCGTTACCACATCGTGCGCGGTTCACTCGACCTGCAAGGCGTCACTAACCGTAAGCAAGGCCGCTCCAAGTACGGTACCAAGAAAGCGAGCAAGTAATGCCACGTAAAAAAACCAAAGCGTTAGTGCGCGATATCCAACCCGACCGTCTCTATCAGAGTGTCCCGCTGCAGCGTCTCATCAACCGCGTCATGCTCGACGGCAAGAAGCAAATTGCTGAACGTCTCGTCTACACCGGTATGCAAAAGGCGGCTGACCGTCTGAAAGTCGAGAACCCCCTCGAAGTTTTTGAGCAAGCATTCAAAAACATTACCCCGCAAGTCGAAACCCGCTCGCGCCGCGTCGGTGGTGCCAACTACCAGATTCCGTTTGAAGTCAAAGGCCAACGCCAAAATCACTTAACGACGATGTGGTTCGTCGCCGCCTGCCGCGCCCGCAAAGGTATTGGCATGGCCGATCGGATCGCCGCCGAGTTGCAGGATGCCTACAACAGCCAAGGTTCTGCCGTGAAGAAGCGGGAAGATACGCACAAGATGGCCGAAGCCAACCGAGCGTTTGCTCACTTTGCCCGGACATAATAGCCATGGAATTTTTAACTGTCCATGCTAACCAGGTCGCCGATGTGTCCAGTCACGTCCTGCTATATCCAGTTGGCGATCAACCAAAAGAACTCGATAATTTATGGGACTATTACCGGCCGGCTACCAAGGCCGAATTAGGGGTGGCGGCGTGGTTAAACCCGATCATTACCCGACGGGCCGCCTACAGCGCTGAACGGAGAATTGCCGGAGAAAGCCGCGTCGTATCTGACAGTCGGCTCGGTCAGCTGGCCCTCGTTGAGCATCGCTCCGCTGAATCCGATCTGACCGTCATTACGTCGGCCGTCACTGTCCCCGCCCGCGGCCGGGGCAAAGGGCCTTTCGGATCTTTCTTTGGTCGAACCAAAGACTACATCGTCCATGCCGATGTGACGACGCAGATAAACGAGCTACGTGAAAAGCCGGGCCTGTTAAATTATGATGATTTTTGTAAAACAGCCATCTCCAAAGCTATTTTTAGGGTCGTCCACGTGACCGATTTAGCAACCCAGCCGTCCGGCGCCCAACAAACTTAAACCAGTAAGGAATACTCAACATGGCAGCTAAGATAACCGCAATGGAAAGCCTTCGTAATATTGGGATTATCGCCCACATCGACGCCGGTAAAACCACCACGACCGAGGGTATCCTGTACCGCACCGGCCTGAAGCACAAAATTGGCGCCGTCCACGAAGGTGGCACGACGACTGACTGGATGGCCCAAGAACGCGAGCGCGGCATTACGATCGTGGCTGCCGCCGTCACCTGCTACTGGAAAGGCAAGAATAACTACGCCGGCCAACAGTTTCAGATTAATATTATTGATACGCCCGGTCACATTGACTTTACCGCCGAAGTCGAGCGCTCCTTGCGCGTCCTCGACGGCGCCGTCGTCGTCTTTGATGGCAAGATGGGTGTCGAGAGCCAAAGTGAGACTGTCTGGCGTCAAGCCGACCGTTACGGCACACCGCGGTTGTGTTTCATCAACAAGATCAACCAAACCGGGGGTGACTTCTACAAGTCCCTCGATTCTATCCATGCCCGCCTGACGAAGCTGGCATTCCCCATCCACCTGCCGATCGGTTTTGAACAGAGCATCAACGGCATTGTCGACTTGATAGCTATGAAAGCCTACGAGTACAAAGACTTTACCGACCACGAAATGGTGGAAATTCCTGTCCCGGCCGACATGGTTGAAAAAGCCCATAAATACCGCAGCTTACTGATTGAAAACGCCGTCGCCGAAGACGAAACTATCCTTGAGAAATACTTTGAAGTCGGCGAAGACGGCTTGACTGAAGCCGAAATCCGCCAAGCGGTACGGACGGCCACACTGACCGGCAAATTCTTTGTCGTTACCGGTGGCGATGGCCGTGGTGTCATGGTCGAAAAGCTGCTTGACCTCGTCGTCGACGTCCTGCCGTCGCCTGATGACCGGGGCAGCCAATGGGGTGTTCACCCCAAGACGGGTGACGAAATTGAGCGTAAAAACTCCCTCGATGACCCGTTTGCCGCTTTGGCCTTCAAAATTACTTCTGACCCCTTTGTCGGAAAACTGGCCTACTTCCGCGTCTACTCCGGCAAGATTACGGCTGGTTCCTACGTTTTTAACAGTTCCACCGGCGAACGCGAACGCATCGGCCGGATCGTCCGCCTGCAGGCCGACAAGCGCGAGGACGTCACCGAAGTCCTGGCCGGCGATATCGCCGCCATTGTTGGGCTGAAAGGCACCACCACCGGCAACACGCTCTGCGATATGGCCAATCCGATCATCCTGGAGAATATTACTTTTCCCGATCCTCCCGTCTCCATCGCCATCGAGCCCAAGACTAAGGCCGACCAAGAAAAAATGGGTATCGCCCTCCAGCGTTTGGCTGAGGAAGATCCGACCTTCCGCGTCAAAGTTGACGATGAGACCGGACAAACGATCATCAGCGGTATGGGTGAACTTCACCTGGAAATCCTGGTCGACCGCATGAAGCGCGAATTTACGGTGGAAGCCAATATCGGCCAGCCGCAGGTCGCCTACCGCGAAACCATCCGTAAAACTGGCATCGAAGTCCAAGGTAAGTTCGTCCGCCAATCCGGTGGTCGTGGTCAGTATGGTGACGTTTGGTTGCGCCTCAGTATGAATGAAGAAGGCAAAGGCTTTGAGTTCATCAACTCTATTCGCGGCGGTGTCGTGCCGGCTGAATACATCAAGCCAATCGAACAAGGCATCATCGAAGCGATGGCCAATGGTGTAATCGCCGGCTACCCCGTTGTCGATGTTAAAGCTGAGCTCTACGACGGCAGTTACCACGACGTCGACTCCAACGAAATGGCCTTCAAGATTGCCGGTTCGATCGCCCTCAAGGAGGGTGTCAAGAAAGCCGGTCCGGTGTTGCTCGAACCAGTCATGAAAGTCGTCGTCGTCACGCCGGAAGAAAATATGGGTGACGTCATCGGCGGACTCAACGCCAAGCGTGGTCGGATTGAAAGCATGGAAGACTTAAGTTCCGGCGTCAAAGAGATCACCGCCTACGTGCCTTTAGGTGAAATGTTTGGCTATACGACCGAACTGCGCAGCTCGACCAAAGGCCGCGCCAGCTCGAGCATGGAATTGGCCCACTACGCCGACGTGCCAAACCACGTCGCCGAAGCGATCATTGCCAAAAACGCCAAGTAAATATTCACCGCCCGGGCCCCGCCAAATATGGCGGGGGCAAAGTGATTGTCGCGTCGGCTAGCCAGAGACGGGCGTTTAGGGTAAAACCCTTTACAAACACCTCTCGGTTCTCTATACTTTGACAGGTCACTTTGTGTGGTTTCTAGTACTCTCATGCAAACGATTCAGTAAATTATAACAAGGAGCAATAACTCTATGGCAGCAGCAGCACAGTTCGACCGCACCAAGCCTCACGTTAACGTTGGCACAATGGGCCACGTCGACCACGGTAAAACAACTCTAACCGCAGCAATTACGGCCGTCTTGGCCAAAAAGCTGCCCAGCGCCGTCAACAAGAAGGTTGACTATGCCATGATCGATAACGCTCCCGAAGAGCGCGCTCGTGGTATTACCATCGCGACCTCCCACCAGGAATACGAAAGCGCGGCGCGTCACTACGCCCACGTCGACATGCCTGGTCACGCCGATTACGTCAAGAACATGATTACCGGTGCCGCTCAGATTGATGGCGCCATTTTGGTTGTCTCCGCCGCTGACGGCCCCATGCCGCAGACCCGCGAACACGTCCTATTGGCCCGCCAAGTCGGCGTGCCGAAAATCTTGGTCTTCCTCAACAAGATGGACCTGGCCGACGAAGAACTCGTCGAACTGGTCGAAGAAGAAATTCGCGAACTACTGGAGAAGAATGGTTTTGACAAAGACTGTCCGATCATCCGCGGTTCCGCTACCAAGGCCCTCGAGGGCGATGCCGCCAACGAAGACGCTGTCATGGCCCTCGTCACGGCGATGGACGACTACGTCCCCCAGCCAAAGCGCGAACTCGACAAGCCTTTCCTGATGCCGATTGAAGACGTCTTCTCAATTAAGGGTCGGGGCACCGTTGCCACCGGCCGTATCGAAACCGGTATCGTTAAAATCAACGAACCCGTTGAAATCGTCGGTATTCACCCCACCAAGCAAACCGTTGTCACCGGTATCGAAGCCTTCAAAAAAGCTCTCGACCAGGGCCAAGCGGGCGACAACGCCGGTTTGCTACTGCGCGGTATTGAGCGTGATGACATCGAACGCGGCCAAGTTTTGGCGAAGCCCGGTTCAGTGACGCCACACACCGAGTTTGATTCGGAAGTCTACATCCTGACCAAGGAAGAAGGCGGCCGACACACCCCATTCTTCAAGGGTTACAAGCCCCAGTTTTACTTCCGCACGACGGACGTAACTGGTGAAGTCGAACTACCAGCTGACAAAGAAATGGTCATGCCTGGTGATACCATCACCTTTAAGGTCAAGTTGCTGGCGCCCATCGCCATGGAACAAGGTCTGCGCTTCGCTATTCGCGAAGGCGGCCGGACCGTTGGTGCGGGTGTCGTCACTAAAGTCATCAAGTAACACTCGTTACTGATGTCGGCATTGCCCCCGGGATAACCCGGGGGCTTTTCTATTATTGCGGACGCACCGGCGGCTGTTAAATGCCAAAGAAATATTGTACAATACTAGCATTAACTAATTGTGCTGACTAAAAGTCACTGTATTCCGACTTAAGGATTACCGAGATGTTACAGCACCACGCCAAATGACGTTGGCAGGAGAAACCATTATGGCTGATGCACCCAGTGCCGACGCAAAACAAAAAATTAGAATTCGCCTGAAGGCTTATGACCACAAAGTGATCGATCAAGCCGCCAAGCAGATCGTCGACACGGCCCTGCGCACCGGTGCCACTCTAGCCGGTCCGATTCCATTGCCTACTCGGCGCAGTAGTTTCACGGTCATTAAAAGCCCGCACGTTTTCAAAAAAGGTCGCGAACAGTTTGAAATGCGCGTCCACAAGCGTTTGATCGATGTTTTTGAGCCGACCCCCAAAACGATCGATTCGCTGATGAATCTTTCGCTACCGGCCGGTTGTGACGTCGAAATTAAAATGTAGCACTGCACGGCACTGCACGGTAAGGGCCCCTGGATAGGGGTCCTTTTTTTAGCCCCGTCGCGCCGCGAGTAGGTGAGGCGTTGTGAACAATTTCATATACAGCGCCGAGGCAGGTCTCTACCATAGAGTAGATAACCTAACATAGGAGGCTATCTCTATGGGTAATCATGTCCATTCACATTCACAAACTCTCGATCAACCCGGTCAAGTTGCCGGTATCGCCGTATTGTCGGCCGCCGTGGGCGCTCTCGCGGCCGTGCTCGTCACGACGCCGCGCTCCGCCGGGAGCAGCCGACAAGTCGTTGGGCATCGCCTGACCCGTCAGGCAGCGGCGCTGTGGGATCGCCTGCGCCGTCCACTCAGTTCTCAATCGGATAATATTAAACCGACTCCCCCCGGTAGTCCCGATCAAGAAGTGCCCGATTCGACAGTCATCGGTAAACCCCATGATCCGGAGCCGGAATCAGACGACGCCGCCAAACGCGCCGACCCCAAGAAAAAAAAGTGATTTGGCGGCTGAGACCGCCCGACGCCGCCCGGCCCAGGCCTGTTCATGAGCGCGCCTGACCGCCCCGGCCAGTTTAGATGTAGTTTTTGCAACACATTGACAGGAGTAACCATAGCGTGGTAATCTAGAGAAGTATCTTTTTGAGACTCGCACTTGGTTTAGCTGACAGGTCCACCCGTAACAAGGGTCGAAACCGGTAGTTGCCAGGAATTTTTATGTAAAACTTATGTACGGTAATAACATAAAGGACAACCTTTGAAAGCACTTATAACTCGAAAACTTGGCATGACCAGCACGATCGCCGAAGATGGCGTCATGCAGGCTGTCACTTTGCTTTCGGTGGGCGAACACACCGTTATCCACCACAAAACAGCTGACAAAGACGGCTACACCGCTGTCCAGGTCGGCGCGGAAATCGCCAAGAAATTGACGAAAGCGATTACCGGTCACGTCAAAAATTCTAAGGCCATGCCGAAGATTATTCGGGAATTCCGCTTGGAAGAAATTACTGAGGATTTAACCGTCGGCGCCAAACTAACCGCCGACGTTTTTAGTGTCGGCGACACCGTCGACGTCACCGGAACCAGCAAGGGCAAGGGGTGGGCCGGTACGATTAAGCGTCATAACTTCCACCGCCAGCGCAAAACGCACGGTGGTAAAGGGAACACCCGGAAGCCCGGCTCTATCGGTTCGATGTATCCCCAACACATTTTTAAAGGTAAAAAAATGGCCGGCCATATGGGCGCTGAGCAAGTGACTGTCAGTAACCTGAAAGTTGCTCTCGTTGACATGGAACACAATGTCATCGGTGTGACCGGAGCCGTACCTGGTCCGCGTAAAAGTATTGTTATCGTGAAAGGGGCCAAGTAATGTCGATCGCTACCTATACTAAAACCGGCAGCAAAGCCACTACGGCGGCCACTCTCGACGCCAGCGTCTTTGGCGTTGTCCCGAAGAATCACCAGTTACTCAAAGAAGCCTATCATGCCTACCTCTCAAACGGCCGGGAAAACCTGGCAGTGACTAAAACCCGCGGACTCGTCCGGGGTGGTGGGCGCAAACCGTGGAAGCAGAAAGGTACTGGCCGCGCTCGTTTCGGTTCATCCCGTAACCCTATCTGGCGCGGTGGTGGTATTGCTTTCGGTCCGACCGGACTGGAAAACTACACCAAGCAGATCAATGTCAAAGCCAAGCGTCTGGCGATTCGCCAAGCCCTCAGCCTGGCGGCCGAAGCTAACCACGTAGTAATCATGGAAGATATCGTTCTTAAGATCGGTAAAACGGCTGAACTCGTTGCCTTGCTCAACAAAGTCGGGGCCAGTCGCAACATCCTTATCGTGGTTGACTCGAAAACACCAGAGCTGCTGCGCGCTTCCCGTAACCTCGGCGACGTCAAACTCGTCACCGCGACCTACGTCAACACTTTTGACGCCTTGAACGCCGACACGATTGTCATTAGTCAAGCCGCCCTCACCATCGTCAGCCAATGGCTCGGTCAGGAGAATGCATAATGAGTAAAACCATTAGCCTACGTCCCCGACTCAGCGAGAAGTCCTACAGCTTAAGCGCGGCTCGGGTCTACGTCTTTGACATCCCCGTCGGCGTCAACAAGCACAGCGTTGCCCAGGCCGTTGAAGCCCAGTTCGACGTCAAAGTCGGCACCGTTAATATCGCCAACATCCCCGGCAAAGCCAAGCGCGTCGTCAGCATTACCGGCAAACGTTCTAAGAACACCAGCGGCAAGCGCAACAATATTCGTAAAGCCTACGTGACATTACTGGAAGGTTTTAGCCTGCCATTCTTTGCCGCCGTGGAAGAAGCCGCTGAACAAGAGAAGGCCACCCAAGTCAAAGTTGAAAAAGCTGTCGCTAAACAAGCCGGTAAAACCGCCAAGAAAGCCGAGGCCAAGTAATGGCTATTAAAACCTACAACCCAACGACGCCTGGCCGCCGCGGTATGTCCTCTCAGGACTTCGACGGTATTACGACTCGTAAACCACTGCGCTCACTGCTCGTCGCCCAAAAGCGCGGCAGCGGCCGTAACAACCAAGGTCGCATCACCACCCGGCACAAAGGTGGGGGCGCCCGCAAGTTCTACCGCTTGGTAAACTTCAACTTAGCTTCTAACACGACCGCCACGATCGAACATATTGAGTACGATCCGAACCGTGCGGCCCGTATCGCCCGTATTAAAGAACCTAACGGTGTCTATCACTACATCCTGGCTGCCCAAGGTATGCACATTGGCCAAGTGATTGTCAGCGGTCCCGAAGCCGCCATTGAAACCGGCAACCGTTTGCCACTGAAGAACATCCCCATCGGCTCTACCATCCATGCCATCGAGCTCCAGCCCGGTAAAGGTGCCCAGCTGGTCCGTTCGGCCGGCAACTCTGCCCAGCTGATGGGTCGCGACAACGGCTATGCCCAAGTCCGCTTGCCCAGCAATGAAGTCCGTTTGATCCTCGAGACCTGTACCGCTAGCATGGGTGTCATCGGCAACGAACAGCACCAGAACGTCAAAATCGGTAAAGCCGGCCGTAACCGTCACCTCGGTAAACGCCCCGGTGTCCGCGGTGTCGTGATGAACGCAGCCGATCACCCGCATGGTGGTGGTGACGGTGGTCGTCACGGTATCGGTGGTGGTAAGAACCACGGTTCAGCACCAAAAACTCCATGGGGTCAAAAGACACTTGGTTTTAAGACCCGCCGCCGCAAGAGCACAAGTCAGTTTATTGTAAGGAGCCGTCATGCGGCTAAGAGGAAATAACCATGAGTAGATCACTTAAAAAAGGACCATTTATAGACTTCAAGCTCGCCAAAAAGGTTGAGGCTCTCGGTAGTGACGATCGCACGATCATCAAAACGTGGGCCCGGGCTTCGACGATTCCCCCCGAGTTTGTCGGTCGGACAATCGCCGTTCACAACGGCAAAGTCCACGTGCCCGTCTTTGTGACTGAAAACATGGTTGGCCACAAGCTCGGTGAATTCAGTCCAACTCGTAAGTTCCGCAGCCACGGCGGTAAGTTAGCGAAGGGGAAATAAGATGCCGGTGAAAGCTGTCGCCAAAGGCGTCGCCATTAGTCCTCGTAAAGTCGCTGTCGTCGCTGCCCTGGTGCGCGGTCGCTCCGTCGCCGACGCGCTGATTATTCTCGAACACACGCCGCGCCGTTCCGCGCTGGCCGTTATTAAGGTCATCAACAGTGCCAAGGCAAACGCCGAGCACAACCACGGTCTCAAGCCGGGTACGTTACAAATTACCGAAATCGGTGTCACGCCCGGACCACGCCTGAAGCGTTTCCGCCCCGCCGCCCACGGCCGGGCCCTGCCATTCCAACGCAAAACTTCCCACATCCGCGTCATTGTTGATGGTGAAATCCGTGAAGTCAAAAAACCCGCGAAAGCGCTAACCGAGAAGGAGACCAAGTAATGGGCCAAAAAGTAAATCCAATTTCTATGCGTCTCCAGGTCAATAAGGACTGGCGCAGCAAATGGTTTGTCGACAAGCGCGATTACGCTCGCTTCCTCAAAGCCGACCTCGAAGTCCGCCGCTTAATCCATAATAAGCTGGGTAGTCGGGCCGCTATTAACCGGGTTGAAATCAACCGTACCCCGAACCTCGTGACTGTCACGATCAATACCGCCAAAGCCGGTGTGGTGATTGGCCGCGGTGGCGTCGGTGCGACCGAATTGAAAGCCCAGATCGAAAAGATCTACGAGACGCCCACCCGCGTCAATATCGAAGAAGTGAAAAAACCTGATTTGTTCGCTAAGCTGGTGGCCGAAAACATCGCCCACCAATTAGAGCGCCGCATGAGTTTCCGCCGGGCCATCAAGTCAACCTCCGCCGCCACAATGCGGGCCGGTGCCCTCGGTATTCGTATCGAAGTGGCCGGGCGCTTGAACGGAGCCGAGATGAGTCGCCGCGAAAAAGAAGTCGCCGGCAGCGTCCCCTTGCACACCTTGCGCGCTGATATCGATTACGCCCAAGTCATCGCTAAAACCCCCGCCGGTATTATCGGTGTCAAGGTTTGGATCTACAAGGGTGAGGTGAAGTAACATGTTGATGCCAAAACGCACTAAATTCCGAAAGGTCCGCAAAGGTAAGATTCGCGGCGTGGCCACTAGCGGAAACTACATCGCTTTCGGTGATTACGCCCTCCAGGCCCAAGGCCAAGAGCGAATTACCAGCCGTCAAATCGAGGCCTCGCGTCAAGCGATGACCCGACACATCAAGCGCGGCGGTAAAATCTGGATCCGCATCTTCCCGCACACCCCCGTCACCCGTAAACCACTCGACGTCAAAATGGGCAGCGGTAAGGGTAGTCCTGAATTCTTCGTCGCCAAGGTTCGGCCGGGTACCATCCTGTTCGAGATGCAAGGCGTCACCGAAGAAATCGCCCGCGAAGCGATGCGCCTGGCCGCCCACAAGCTACCCGTCAAGACCAAGTTTTTGATACGCGAGGAGGCATAATCATGAAAATTGCTGACATCCGTAAATTACCAACTGCCGAACTGGCGACCGATAGCACGAAGTTACGTGAAGAAATAACCGAGCTGAAGCGCCGCTTGCACATGGGTGAACTGCAAAACGTGCGCACCATTCGCAATAAGCGCAAAGATCTAGCCCGTATGTTAACGGTGCTAGGCGAGCAACTCACAAAGGAGAACATCTAATGGCCCGGACACTAATCGGCACTGTATCGTCCAGTAAGGGCGATAAGACTATTGTCGTCACTGTGATTACCCGTAAAACTCACCCCTTGTACCGCAAACAATACTCGGTGAGTACTAAGTTCATGGCCCACGACGAGAAGAACGAAGCCCTGACCGGTGACAAGGTTGAGATCGTCGAGACTCGTCCCATCAGCGCCCGTAAACACCACCGTTTAAGCCGGATTATTGAGAAACCCGCCCTGCGCGCCGACTCACTGGAACTGACCAAAACGGTGGAAGCCGTCAAAGTCAAAGCCGACAAAGCCGACAAAGCTGAAAAAGTCGTCCCCAAAACGGAGGCGCCAGCATGATTCAACAAGAAACCCGCCTAGGCGTCTGCGATAACAGCGGTGCCAAAGAAATCCTCTGTATCCGTGTCCTCGGTGGCACCCGCCGCCGCTATGCCCGGGTCGGTGACGTTATTGTCGCCACCGTCAAGGTTGCCAACCCGAGTGGTAACGTCAAGAAGAAGACCATTGTCAAAGCCGTTATCGTCCGGACCCGTGATATGATCCGCCGCAAAGACGGTTCGACCATTCGTTTCGACGACAACGCCGCCGTTATCATCGGTGAAGATAAACTGCCGCGCGGCACTCGTATCTTCGGCCCCGTGCCGCGCGAGTTACGCGAACAAGGCTATGCCAAGATTATTTCTTTGGCCCCGGAGGTACTATAATGAGCGTTAATTTTAAAGCCGAAAGCAAAGCCGTTTACAAGATTCGCCTTAAAAAGGGTGATACCGTGATCGTCCGCGCCGGCAAGTACAAAGGCCAAACCGGTAAGATTACCGCGACGCACCCTAGTGAAAACAAGGTCACCGTCGAAGGCATCAATATCGTCAAGAAGCACGTCAAACCTAACCAGGCTCACCCCCAAGGGGCCATCGTCGATTTGACGAAGCCTATCTGGGTCAGCAAAGTCGGCATTGTCGAACCCACCACCAAGAAAGCATCACGGATTGGCTACCAGCTCAAGGCCGACGGCACCAAAACTCGCCTATTTAAATCAACCGGGAAGGAGATCAAGTAATGGCTACTACCACCGCCAAGACAGCTAAGTCAGCTCAGCCTGCCAAAACCGTGAAAACCAAAGCGACGACTCCTGTGGCCACATCCGCCCGGCTGCGCGATCTCTATACAAAGCAGTACAGCGCCGAGCTGATGGCTGAACTATCTTTGACCAACACCCACCAAGTGCCGAAGCTCGAGAAAATCGTCGTCAACATCGGCCTCGGTCGCGCCAAAGACGATAAGCGTTTAATGGAAATCGCCACCAATACGCTCCGTAAAATCACCGGTCAACAGCCAGTCGAAACCATCGCCAAGAACTCCATCGCCGGCTTTAAGCTGCGCGAAGGCAACAAGGTGGGCCTCAAAGTCACCCTGCGCGGTGAGCGGATGTATGAGTTTATGGACCGTATCATCACGATCGTTCTGCCGCGGCTGCGTGACTTCCACGGTGTCAGCGCCAAGGCGTTTGATAACCAAGGTAACTTCTCGCTCGGCTTGACCGATCAATCCGTCTTCCCCGAACTTACATTTGAAGAAACCACCACGCCCCATGGCCTCCAAGCCGTGTTCGTGATTAAGAGCGCTGACAAGGTGCAGGCCCGGGCGCTGCTAGAGAAATTTGGCATGCCATTTGAAAAGGAGTACAAATAATGGCTAAGAAATCAATTGTCGTTCGCGACGAAAAGCGCAAGCGCATGATCGCGCAGTACGCCGCCAAGCGAGCTGAACTGAAAGCCCTCGGTGACCAAGAAGGTTTGGCGAAGTTGCCCCGCAACTCGTCCCGCACCCGTTGGACAAACCGCTGTGTCGAAACCGGCCGCTCGCGTAGTTTTATGCGTCAGTTCGGATTAAGTCGTTTAAGTTTTCGTGAACACGCCGCCAAGGGTGAAATCCCTGGTGTAACAAAGTCGAGTTGGTAGGAGGAATATGAGTACAACATCTACAGACCCCATCGCTGACATGCTCAGCCGTATCCGGAACGCCATTGCGGTCAACAAGGCCGAAATCAGTTTGCCACATTCCAAGATTAAGGAAGCCGTTGCCCGCATGCTTAAGGCCAGTAACTTTATCGATGACGTGCGCGTCGTCGACGCCGAAGTCGGCAAAAGCATGACGCTGCGCTTGAACCCCGAAAACACTAGTTCGCGGATCACTGAGATCAAACGCCTGAGTAAGCCCGGTCGCCGTTACTATGTCAATGCCAAGGAAATCCCCGTCGTCATGCGCGGTCGTGGGATCGTGATTATCTCGACGAGCCAAGGACTGATGACCGGCAAAGCCGCCAAAGTCGCCAAACTCGGCGGTGAATTAATTTGTAAAGTTTACTAAGGAATAAAGGAATAATATGAGTCGAATAGGAAAACTGCCGATTGCAATCCCAAGCGGTGTGACAATCACTGTCGACCCTGATGAAATTACCGTGGCCGGTAGCAAAGGAACTCTCAAGCAGTTCACAATGCCCGACATAAGTGTTTCTCAGGCTGACGGCGAACTGGTTGTCGCGCGTGCCAATGATGAACCCAAACTCCGCGCCAAGCACGGTTTGATGCGGGCTCTCATCAACAACATGGTCGAAGGAGTCAGTCATGGCTTTAGTAAAAAACTCGAAATCAACGGTGTTGGTTATCGGGTGGCCGCCCAAGGCGCCAACCTCAAGTTAAACTTGGGCTTTTCGCACGACGTCATCTTTAAGATGCCGCTCGGTGTGACCGCCGTCATCGAACAGAACACTATTACCGTCAGCGGTATCAGTAAACAGCAGGTCGGCCAGGTCGCCGCCGAGATTCGGGCGCTGAAGAAGCCCGAGCCTTACAAGGGCAAGGGAATCAAATACGAAGGTGAACGCATTATCCGCAAGAGCGGTAAGAGCGGTAAGGAAAAGTAGGCCATTATGAATAAATTAGCACACAAATTACTCAACCGAACTCTTCGCAAGAAGCGGATTCGTTCCATCGTCAGCGGCACCACCGGGCGCCCCCGTTTGAGCGTTTATATTAGTAACCAGCACATCACGGCGCAGTTAATCGACGACACGGCCCACAAAACGATTGCCTACGTCACGACAGTTGGTGCCAAAGCTGCTACCGGCACGATGACCGCCAAGGCCGTCTGGGTCGGTGAGCAAATTGGCGCCAAAGCCAAGACTGCCAAAGTAACTACCGTTGTATTCGATCGAGGCGGAAAATTATACCACGGCCGAGTCGCTGCCCTCGCCACTGCTGCCCGTAAATCAGGATTGGAGTTCTAACATGGCAGATCAACCGCAACCCCAAGCCCCAGCCCAAGCGCCAGCCCAGTCGCGTCCCCAAAATCGGGAACGGCGCGGCCGTCGCCCGGATATGGTTCAGGAAGAAAAGCAATTTGACGAACGAACCTTACACATCGACCGCGTCGCGCGGGTCGTCAAAGGTGGTCGTCGTTTCCGTTTCCGGGCCCTCGTCGTCGTCGGTGACCGCAAAAACCGCGTCGGTATCGGCACCGCCAAAGGCGCCGATGTCACCGCCGCTGTCGCCAAAGCCACCGATGTTGCCAAGAAGCACTTCGTGACGGTTCCTATCTATAAAGGCACCTTACCCCATGAAGTTGAAACCAAAGTCAGCGGCGCCCACATTTTGCTGAAGCCAGCCAGTGCCGGTACCGGCCTGATCGCCGGCGGTGTTGTTCGGACCATTTTGGAAGTCGCCGGCATTAAAGACGCCCTCAGCAAGTCACTCGGCTCATCGAATAAAACTAACACGGCCTACGCCACGATAGCTGCTTTTGGTCTCCTGGCGCCCGCCAGCAAATGGGTCACGACGATCGCTCGGCCGGCTACTAAAGCCGCCAAGACTGTCAAGTCGGTGACCGCCGAAACTGCTCAGCCTGCCAAGACCGAAAAAGTGGAGAAAACTGAAAAGGTAGAAAAAGCAGAAAAGGCACCACTCAAAGCCGCTAGCAAGACAGCCGCCGCCAAGCCGGCCGCTAAGAAGAAGACAGAGGATAAATAATGAAGTATCACGAATTACAAGTTACCAAACAAAAAGTTGGGAAGCGCGTGGGCCGTGGCATAGCCGCCGGTAAAGGTAAAACTGCCGGTCGCGGTACCAAGGGGCAAAAGTCTCGTACCGGTTCATCCGCCAAGCCTGGCTTTGCCGGTGGGCAGAACCCCTTGATGCAGGCTTTGCCGAAATTGCCTGGCTTTACGTCACACAAGGTACCGGCTGAGAATGTCTATACCGGACAGCTCGACGCTCTGAGTAGCGCCGTCATCGATTCGACGGCTCTGGCCGACGCGAAACTAATTAGCAATGCCTATGTCGTTGTGAAGTTGATCGTCAAGGGTGACGTGACCAAAAAAGTGACCGTCAAACTACCCCGCGCCAGCGTCAGCGCCATTGCGGCTATTGAAGCCGCCGGCGGTACATTTGAGCGAGCTGAGCGTTTGCCACGGCCGGCCAGCAAGAAAAAAGATTAGTAAAAGCGCCCGTCTGGGCGCTCATCCTGTATACTGTAAGCAACTACTGATCTAAGAGGGTAATCATCATATTATGAACTGGAAAATTATATGGCGTTCGTTTGGTCAAGCCGATATGCGCAAGCGTGTGTTCGCCGTGCTCGGCATCTTGTTGGTCTTCCGGATTTTGGCGCACATTCCCGTCCCGTTCGGTGACCCCCAGACCCTGCACCAGGTCCTCCAGAACTTGTTTAACTCCGAAAACACCCCGCAATTACTGAGCTTTATTAACGTCCTGAGCGGGGGAGCACTGGCCAACCTGTCGATTATGATCGCCGGTCTCGGGCCCTACATTAACGCCTCGATTATTATGCAGCTGTTGACGAAGGCCATTCCGCAGCTCGAAGCCCTCCACAAAGAGGGTGAGTTCGGTCAGAAAAAGATCAACCAGTACACCCGTCTATTGACCTTCCCGCTGGCGATTATCCAGGCCATCGGCTCGATCTATTTGATTCGCCAAGCCGCCCAGAGTATCGGCGGGGTCGGTGACATTACCGCCAACGCGACGCTCTTGCAGTGGGTGCTGATGGTGACGGCCTTGACCGGGGGCTCAATGCTGCTGATGTGGCTCGGTGAGCTCATCACCGAGATGAGTATCGGGAACGGTATCTCGTTGATTATTACCGTCGGTATTGTCAGCCGTCTACCGTCGACCATCGGTAATATCATAGGCTCGGTCCTCAATAAGAAAGACCACTGGGTGGTGTTCGGGCACACTCTGCCTCTTAATAAAGGGGCTTTGATCTACGGCGTAGTGATGTTATTCGCCGTGCTGCTCGTGACCTGGATGGTGGTGATGCTGAACGAAGCCTCGCGCAACCTGACTGTCAATTACGCCAAACGGGTGCAGGGCAACCGGGCCTACGGCGGCGTCACGACGGTCTTGCCGGTCAAGCTCATTACCGCCGGCGTCGTGCCGATTATTTTTGCCGTGGCTTTCTTGAGTGTCCCAAGTTTTGTCGGTCAGTTACTGACCAGCTCGGCCAGTACGCGATTGGCCCACCTGGGGACTAATCTGGTGAGCTTATTCCAAACTCCCTCGGCCACGACGCTCGCCACCGAGGGCATGAAAGCCTACATCTACCCGGTGACCTATTTCCTATTGGTCTTCGTCTTCACGTTCTTCTACACCAGCATTACCTTCAACTCCAAAGAGATCGCCGAGAACCTGCACAAACAGGGCGGCTTTATCGAAGGCATCCGTTCCGGACTGCAAACTGAAAAGTATTTGTCCAAAATCGTCAATCGCTTGACGTTCTTCGGCGCCGTCAGCCTGGGGCTACTGGCGATGTTACCGATTATTGCCCAGTTCTTTGTGACGGCCAATATTACGATCGGCGGGACCAGCGTGCTGATCTTAGTGTCGGTCGCCCTCCAGACGCTGCGCTCAGTCGAATCACGAGCCCTGATGGTCACGTACGACCAATATTCGCAACCAGACTTCTTCTACGACGTCTCGACGCCATTGGACGCCGCCACCGGCGCCCGCCGCCTGCGCTTTTTGCCCCGCTTGCCGGGTCGTAAGTCGAAGTAAGTTAGTCCGTGCTGAAGTACTAAAACCGGCCGCCCGTCTGCCGCCGTTTCGCTAAGGTGTTAATCCGCGAGATTACCCTTTGCAAACTGTTGTGAAGGCTGCTATAATTGAAAGTTGTTATATTTATGGCTGCAAACAAGGAAGTAATCGAGTTAACGGGAACAATCGTTGAGACCCTACCAGGGACTCAGTTTCGTGTAGAACTTGAAAATGGCCATAAGATCATAGCTCACGTTGCTGGCAAGATGCGGAAACATTTTATCCGTATTGTACCCGGCGACAGCGTGACGGTTGAGTTAACCCCTTACGATCTTACTAAGGGTAGAATCACCTATCGCAAATCATAAGGCGAACCTTTACAGAGCAGCTCACTAAGAAAAACTGTTCGGCCCCCGGTCGATCGAGATCTTTAGCTGTACTACTCTGTAAAGGCTCTCGGGCCGGTTTATATTAATTTGAGCAGTGTGTCATCACTCGAGAAGGAGAATGATCCGTATGAAAGTACGTGCCAGTGTCAAAAAAATCAGTCCTGACGACAAGATTGTGCGCCGCAAGGGCCGCTTGTACGTCATTAACAAACTTAAACCTAAGCACAAGCAAAGGCAGGGCTAACTATGGCAAGAATTTCCGGTGTGACCATTCCCGCCGAAAAACAAGTCTGGGTCGCCCTGACATATGTTTTCGGGGTCGGTCCTAAGAGCAGTCAAGATATTTTAGCGCTCGCTAAAGTTGAATCGACTGAACGAGTTAAAAATCTGACGGATGCCGAGATTGCGCGCATCCAAGATATCATCAATGCCGACTACCTCGTCGAGGGTGAGTTGCAACGTATCGTCAGTGGAAATATTAAACGTCTCAAGGACATTAAGTCTTATCGTGGACTACGTCACTCAGCCAATCTGCCGTCACGCGGCCAACGGACCAAAACCAATGCCCGTACCCGTCGTGGGAAGAAGTCAACTGTCAGTGGTACCGCTAAGAAAGTCGCCTCAAAGACTTAGGATGAAGGAATAGATTATGGCAGAAGCAACTGCACCCAAACGCAAAAAAGCCAAGCGATCAGTCCCGTCGGGACAGGTCCACGTCCAGGCTACTTTCAATAACACGATCATTACGTTCAGTGATAGTAGCGGCAATGTTTTAGCCGCTTCGAGTGCCGGCGCCTGCGGTTTCCGCGGTTCTAAAAAGGGCACGGCCTACGCCGCCCAAGTCGCTGCCGAACGCGCCGGCCAAACTGTCAAACAACAGTACGGTCTGACTCGCGCCGAAGTGTTCATTAAAGGCATCGGCCTTGGTCGTGACGCCGCTGTCCGGGCTTTGGCTGGACTCGATATCATGGTTGAGAATATTAAAGACGTTACTGGAGTACCACACGGTGGTGTGCGGCCCAAGAAAGCTCGTCGGGTTTAGGAACTACTATGGCAAGAGATTTACGTTCAATTGTTAAGATGAGCCGCCGCGAAGGTTATGCCTTGCACCCCAAGGCGCACAAAGCCCTCGTCAAGCGCTCGACTCCCCCTGGCCAGGCTCAAAACGGCCGCGGCTCACGCAACAAAGCCAGTCAATACTCGATTCAGTTGCGCGAGAAGCAAAAAGTCAAACGCCTCTATGGCTTACTCGAAAAACAGTTTAGCAACTTGATGAAAGAAGCTACCCGCCGCGAAGGCCAGTCGGGCTCTGTCTTGCTGCAATTGCTGGAACAGCGCGCCGATAACGTCGTCTACCGCGCTGGCTTCGCGCCGAGCCGCCGGGCCGCCCGCCAACTGGTGACTCATGGTCACTTTTTGCTCAACGACGTCCGCGTTGACATCCCCTCTATTCGCATGAAAGCCGGTGACACGTTGACATTGCGCGCCCACAGTACTCAAACCGAGTATTTCAAGCGTCACGATGAAACCAGCCCCGCTCCGGCCGATACCCCTAGTTGGATGAAAGTTAACCGTAAGAAAGTGCAAGTCGCAGTTACTGGATTACCGGCCCGCGACGATGCCGAACCCGATATTAAAGAGCAACTAATTGTAGAATACTACTCACGGTAGGGAGGAAGACAGCAGTATGTCAAATTTGATTCACACCCCAGGACTCGTCAACATTGATGAGCACAACGCGCAGAGCGCCACATTTACGATCGAGCCACTGCACAGTGGCTACGGCATGACCCTCGGTAACTCCTTGCGCCGCGTTTTGCTATCCAGCATTTCCGGAGCGGCCGTTACCGCCTTTAAAATCGAGGGTGTTACCCACGAGTTCACCAGTGTTCCCGGCGTCAAAGAAGACGTCGTTGACATTATGATCAACTTGAAAGGTGTCCGTTTCCGCGTCTATGGCGAGGAAGCCCAAACCTTGCGCATCGTCAAACAAGGTAAAGGTCCGATCACCGCCAAAGATATTCAGACAAACGCTGATGTCGAAGTCGTCAATCCCGACCACGTCATCGCCACTGTTGACGACGCCAAAGGTGATGTCATCATTGACTTGACCGTCGAAATTGGCCGCGGTTACCGCACCATCGAAGAAGGCACCGCTAAGAAAGCCAGTGACATGATTGCCATTGACGCCATTTTCAGCCCGGTCCTGCGCTGCCGCTACAAAGTGGAGAAAACCCGCGTCGGCCAAGCGACTGACCTCGATAAATTACTCCTGACGATTGATACCGATGGTTCAATCTCTCCGCAGGACGCTTTTGAAGAATCAGCCGCTATCCTCGTGAACCAGTACACCACTCTGGCCGGTAAAACCCGGATTGCCCACGTTGAACAAGCCGCTGACGACGACGCTGTCGAAGGCGAAGCCAAGAGCGACCTGCTCGGCGATGAGCCAACGGCCCTCAACACCTCGATTGAAGACTTAAACCTGTCGGCTCGCACGACCAACGCCCTCATTAACAACGATATTCACACCATACGTGATTTGTTCGCCTTAAATGATGCTGAACTTCGTGACCTCAAAGGTTTTGGCAGCAAAGCCCTTGATGAAGTCAAGGAGAAATTAGCGGAGCTGGAGCTGTAACATGCATCGACACGGATACCAAGGTAGAAAGCTACACCGCGAACGCGATGCCCGCCGAGCCCTCGTTAAGGGCTTGGCCGATTCGCTCGTCAAGTACGAATCTATCGAAACAACTCTCCCGAAGGCCAAGGAAGTCCTACCCTACCTTGAGAAGTTGATTACTAAAGCGAAAAAAGGCGATTTGCACAACCGCCGGATGGTCATTTCTGGCCTGCAAACTGTCGCCAGCGGTCACAAGTTGGTCGACCAGATCGCCCCGAAACTAATGGGCCGCGTCAGTGGACACCTGCGCATCGTGCGCACTAGTTTACGTCGCGGAGACAATGCCCAGTTGGCCCGCGTCAGTTTTGTCGACGATCTGTCGGATGCCCCCGTCGCCAAAGCGGTTGCCACCAAGCCCGTCGCCAAGACGGTAACCAAGAAGCCCGCCAGCACAGCAAAGGAGACGAAATAATGAAGACCTACAGCGTAAAACCAACCGATATCACCCGTGAATGGTTCTTGATTGATGCCAGTGAAACAACCCTCGGTCGGGTTTCGACCAAGATTGCCACCTTGCTGACCGGCAAAGGGAAGACTCAATTCTCCCACCACATCGACTGTGGCGACTTTGTAGTCGTCATCAATGCCGACAAGATCAAGGTCACCGGCAAGAAGCTGACCGATAAAATGTACTATCACCACAGCCACTTTCCGGGAGGACTCAAGGAAATTAGCCTCGAGGACCAACTCGCCAAGGATGCCACGAAGGTGTTACACCACGCCGTCCGCGGCATGTTGCCCGTCAACAAGCTGCGCGACGAACGTTTAAACCGCTTAAAGATCTACGCCGGGGCTGACCACAAACACGCTCCCCAGCAACCAAAGACTATCTCAGTAAAGGATGTTACTTAAATGGCTATCGCTAAAGATCACTACTTCTACGCTCTCGGTCGTCGCAAAAGTGCGACTGCCCGCGTTCGTTTGCAAGGTGGCAAGGGTGTCATTACCATCAATGGCAAAACCGCTGCCGAATATTTTGCCGACAGCACCTACTTGCTGGGCAAGCTCCAGCAACCGTTTGCCGTTCTCGACCTAACCGACAAGTACGACGTGAGTGTCGTCGTGTCCGGTGGTGGCCACGACGGTCAAGTTGAGGCAATTCGTTATGGCATCGCCAAGGCATTGACCCTGATGAACGAAGACGTCAAAAGTACCCTCAAGCGGGCTGACTTGCTCAGCCGTGACCCCCGCGAGAAAGAACGCAAAAAGTTCGGCCTCAAAGGTGCCCGCAAGCAACGCCAGTTTACTAAGCGCTAAGTCGCCAGGAACATTAAAACAGCCCGCCGTCGGGCTGTTTTTTTTGGCCGATGATTTGACAACAATGAGTTGTCATGCTAATGTCATGTTTATGGTACGACGTCAGAACAACCAGGCTTGGTATACCGACACTTTTGTGGCGGTCTGTTCTGTGTAGTTGTAACTCTCGAAAATATTGAAAAAACCGCCACGACCCGGCGGTTTTTTACTACGACAAAATTTTATGGAGAATAGACGATGAATCAACAAATACTTATTATTGGCGGGATGGGGCCGCAAGCCAGCATCGAGCTGCACCGGCGAATTATTGCCGCGGCCGCCGACCAGGGGGCTGTCAACGGTGACGACTTTCCGGAGATAATCCACGCCAGCCTGCCTATCCGGGACTTTATTAATGCCGAAGAGTTGGCGCCGGCCGCCGCGACGATAAATAGGGCCCTCGAGCGATTTTGGAATGGGGGCAGCCAGCGCGTGGTGATGGCCTGCAATACCGCCCACATACTCATTCCCCGCCTGAACTTTCACGCCGGACAGCAGCTAGTCTCGTTGACTGACGAGACCACCAACTGGATTGTCGCCCATCAGTTCCAGCGAATTGGACTCTTGGCCTCGCCGACGACTCTGCGCAGTGGTCTGTACGCCCGGCAACTCAGCACTGCCGGAGTGCAGCTTATACTCCCCGCTGCCCATGAGGTGACGGAGCTTGAGTCTATTATTCGCGCTACCATCGGCGGCCAGGCCGGCCAAACCGTTCGTTTGCGGGTGTTAGTCGAACGATTGCGGGCGGCCGGCTGTGAGCGGGTCCTGCTGGGGTGCACCGAGCTATCTGTCGTGGCCGGCCAATTGGCGGGTTGCCTGGATCCGCTGCAGCTGGTCGTGCCGCGCTTGTTGGCCTCAGTGCCGGCAGAATTTTCAATTCACAATTAATAGAGGAGACGATGCCATGGAAATAGCCCAAAATATGAAATTACCGCTCAGACGACCGGAGCGCGATTTCGCCATCCGGCTGGTGCTGCGGGCGGCCCAAGTAGATATCGATACCAGCTACGTGCGCGACGGCGTCACCGACACCGTCGAGACGATTGCCCGCCGATTGGCCAACTTACAGCCGCCACTGTTCAGCCCCACTCAACTCACAAAGCTGCAGGAAATCGGAATAACAGGTATAATGAGGACAGATGACTAAACCTGTAATTCTGACCGGCCTGCGCGCCAACAATGACCTGCACATCGGCAACTATCTCGGTGCTCTTTTGCCGACGGCCGATATGGCCCGGGACAAAGCCGACGACTATCAAATTAACCTGTTTGTGCCGGACCTCCATAGTTTTACGACGCCCATCGATCACCGGCAACTGCCGACTCAAGTGATGCAGAACTTGCGCTTCTTTGTGGCGGCCGGTGTGCCTCTGCTCCATGAAAACGTTTTTATTTACCGCCAGAGCTATATTGCGGCCCATAGTGAGCTGACCTGGATCCTTGATTGCTTTACCGGTTTTGGTGAGATGAGTCGCATGACTCAATTCAAGGAGCGCGCTGCCAAGCCGGCGCCGTCCGAGGCCAGCGATCCGGGCCAGGGAAGTACGTCAGTCGGTATGTTTAATTATCCCGTGCTGATGGCAGCGGATATTCTGCTCTATGGGGCCAGCTACGTCCCGGTCGGCGATGACCAAACTCAGCACCTCGAGTTTACGCGTGATATCGCCCAACGGCTGAATAAGAAGTTTGACGACGACTTATTTGTCGTGCCCAAGCCCGTCACCGAGCAAAACTCGTTTTTTGGCAAAGACCAAGGGCTGCGTATCCGTAATCTGCAAGATCCGACGAAGAAAATGAGTAAGAGTGATGAGTCGGCTCGCGGCAACATTTTTCTCAGCGATACACCGGCCACCGCCACCAAGAAGATTATGGAAGCCGTCACCGATAGCGTGGGTCAGGTTCAGGTCGACTACAACGCCCAACCAGGAGTGTCCAACCTGCTGGATATCTTTCGCTTGCTTGGTGGCAGCGTCGATGAGTTTATCGGTCAGGTTCAGTACGGGCCGTTGAAAACGGCCGTCGCCCAAACCGTCAGTGATTTCTTGACAGACTTTCAGACGAAACTAGCCGCCGTCGATGATGCCGCCATTTTACATAAGCTCGAAGCCAGCGAATACCTGATGCGGGAAGTCGCCGGGCAGCGTTTGCATGCCGTGCAGCGCGCCGTCGGTTTGCGACCGTAATGCTTGTCCTGGAAGCCCCCAACGAGCGGCTCGACCAATACGTCGCCGAACAAGTCACCGGCATCAGTCGGGCCTCGGCGGCTAAGTTGGTGAGTAGCGGTCGGGTGAAAGTCAACGGTGTTGCTGTGCTTAAACCGGCGTATCGGGTGAAGTTTGGTGATAAAGTCGATGTCGACTTTGCTTTAACGGAGCTGGCTGACATCCCGACGATTGAGTTGCCCATTCTCTATGAAGACGACGATTGCGTGGTGATCGATAAGCCTATCGGCCTGCTGACACACTCTAAAGGGACTTTTAACCCCGAACCGACCGTCGCCACCTGGCTGGCCCAACGCTGCCCGGCAATGACGGGTGATCGGGCCGGTATCGTCCACCGGCTGGACCGGGCCACCGACGGGGTGATGATCGTCGCTAAGAATCCGGCCGCCTTGAGTTGGCTGCAAAAGCAGTTCTCGGAGCGTTTGGTGAAGAAAACCTATATGGCGCTGGTTTTAGGCGTCATGAAAAATCCCGAAGCCATCATCGACATGCCGATTGAGCGAAACCCGAAAAAGCCGCAAACCTTTCGGGTCGGCAGTAATGGCAAAATTGCTACCACCCACTACAAAGTCATCAGCACTAATGAAACCTATAGTCTCCTGAAACTCATGCCAACGACCGGTCGAACTCACCAGCTCCGGGTTCACTTGCACCAGTTAGAACACCCTATTGTCGGTGATACCTTTTACGAAGGCCGACCGGCCGCCCGCTTATTTTTGCACGCTTTGGCGCTCGAAATTACTTTGCCCAACAAACAACGCCACACCTTTACGGCCGACTTGCCGGCGGCTTTCGGGCAGCTTATTGACCCCTCATGAGCGAACTGATCGTCCACGCCGACACGGCGCGGCTCGTCGCCGCGTTTACGGCGCAGCCGAGCCACGCCTTATTATTGGCTGGTCGGCCCGGTATGGGCAAAGCCAGCCTGGCGAAGTCGGTAGCCGAACAAGTCCTCCACTTGGCACCCGGCGGCCTGCCAGCCTACCCCTACGTGCGCTATATCACGCCTGACGACGGCAAAGCCATTGGCATCGAGATGGTCCGCGAGCTCGAACATTTTCTGAGTTTGCGGGTGCCGAGCCCGCAAGCCATTAATCGTCTGGTGATTATTGAGGACAGCCACTTGCTGTCGATCGAAGCCCAAAACGCCCTGCTCAAAACTCTGGAAGAACCGCCCCTGGCCAGTGTACTTATATTCACTGCCCAGAACGAGGCGGCCCTCCTGCCGACGATTCGGTCGCGCATGCAAACGATCAACGTCAAACGGCCAGCACTGACCGAACTGACGGAGTATTTTACGGCGGCCGGCCATAGCTCCCCCCGGATTGCCCAAGTGCAAGCTATTAGCGGCGGTTTACCGGGATTGATGAGCGCCTTGCTGGAACAAACCGATCACCCATTGCTGCCGGCGACGCAGCGAGCCCGCCAATTGCTGCAACAATCAACCTTTGAGCGGCTGGCCAGTGTCGATGAGTTGGCCAAACAAAAAACACTTTGTCGGGATGTCTTGTTCATACTCGGGCAAATGTCCGAACTGCAGCTCAAACGAACGTCTGGCCGGGACTTTGCCCATTGGGCGGCTATCCTGCGGGCTAGTTACGCCTGTGACGAAGCTCTCGAGCGTAATGCTCAGCCCAAACTGGCATTAACTCATCTTATGTTGCAGCTCGGTTAAATTTGCTATACTAAGAGTATATGTATGAGCTCCTGATTGTGGCAAGTTTTGGTTTGCTGGCGTACACCAACGCTCACGTCCATGATGATGAGTTTGCCAACGTCTCTCGAAAAGTCGGTGACCGCCTGGGTAAGTTGTGGGATATTGCCCATCAGGGAATGCGCGAAAACCGTTTTTTGCGGGCTGAAAAAGCTTTGTTAACGATCCTTAAAATTGACGAAAAGAATGCCGCTGCCTACAACCGGTTGGGTATTTTATACGCCAAGCAAAAAGAATTCCGTGACGCCATCGATTGTTTCGAGATCGCCTCCAGTATCGAATCAACTCCTTCCAGCTTACACAACCTCGGTCTGATTTACTTCGAAACCGAAAACTACGAAAAAGCCGCCGTCGCCTTCGAGCAGTCGCTCAAGTTAGAAGACAACCTGGCCGCCCGCCACGTCGCCTACGCCAAAGTCCAAGAAAAGCTCGGCAACGTCAAACTGATGTTCGTTGAACTTGAAAAGGCGGCTGACCTCGAACCTAATAAGGAAACCTTCACGTTGCTTCATAAAGCCTACATGAATAACGGGATGCAAGCCGAAGCTGACATTATCGCCGATCAGCTCAAAAAGATGGTTGTCCCGGCCGGTCGGGCCAAGCGGATTCTGCGCCCCCGGCGGGTTGTAGTTTAACCCCTGTTTTGTTACACTATCATCTGTTGTTAGTTAAGTAGGATTAAGTCCTGCCTGCACATTTACAAGTCTTTCCTACGGACACTTACATAGTTAATACAAACACTTACGATGTATAATTTTGGCATGGCTTTATGCAGACAATGTGGTAAAGAAACTGCGAAATCATCGTATTTGTATTGTTCTAACCAATGTCAGCGGGATTGCAGTTATCAGCAGTACATTAAAGATTGGAAGCAAAACAAAGTCACCAGCAGTCGGGCGGTTTTGCCAGAAATATTTCAGGTCATGTCAAGCGCTAGATAGATGAAAAGTATGGGAGCAAGTGCAGCCAATCTGGCTGGAGTATAAAAAACCCGGTCACGGGGAAAATGCCTCTTGAAATAGATCATATTGATGGAAACTCCGACAACAATCAAGAGATCAATCCGCCTTTAATATGCCCAAACTGTCATTCACTGACACCGAGTTTTCGGAACTTGAATAAGGGCAAAGGTCGTGATTAGAGAAGACTAAAGTACCTCAAATCAACGGACTACATGCCACCTTAGCTCAGCGGTAGAGCAACACTTTTGTAAAGTGAAGGTCGTCGGTTCAATCCCGACAGGTGGCTCCAAATATTCTACTTCTTTTAAAAGGGATGTTCACGTAAGATGTAGTAGAGTTAATTGCTCAATAATATGCGGGGTTAGTGAAGCGGTCAAACACAGCAGACTGTAAATCTGCCCTCCTCGAGTTCGTAGGTTCGAATCCTACACCCCGCACCAATTAGGCACTACCCCTCCGGGAGGCTGCTATGCTCACGAAAGCGATGTTAGAAGAGCTATACCTATATAAAAAAATGCCAGTATATAGTGTTGCGACCGAACTTGGCGTCACCCAGGCATTAGTAAGAAAGGCACTCCAAGAGTTTGATATTCCTCAGAGGAGCAAAAGCGAAACAGCATATTTGCAACATGGAAAATCCTTTAGGATTAAAACAGATTTATCCATAGATGAATCTATTTTGTACGGTGTCGGCATTGGCCTATACTGGGGTGAGGGTAATAAGGCGGACGAGTACAGCGTTCGGCTAGGTAACACCAACCCAGACTTGATACTAACTTTCGTCAAGTTTTTGAATATCATATGTGGAGTAGATAAATCTGAAATAAGATTCGGTCTACAGATCTTTAATGACTCCGACGAATACGAAGCCATCGAGTATTGGATGAAGATGCTAAAATGTACCAGAGAGTCCTTTCACAAAAAAATATCTATAATTCCACCCCAAGGTAAAGGTACCTATCGAAAGAAGAATAGATACGGGGTTTTGCAGATATACGTCAGTAATAAGCGCTTAAAAATCTGGCTTATGGAAGAGATTAGTAGATATGCCGCGATAGCTCAGTGGTAGAGCGACGCCATGGTAAGGCGTAGGTCTTGGGTTCGAATCCCAATCGTGGCTCCATATGCTCATCGGAACAAGCTCTAGAGGACACTGCAGAGATTTTTATATTATTTATTGCATAAATTCTATGATGTATAAGGGCTAACTTTTAAGCAGCGGCTTTATTATAAACTGATGATAAGACTCACACGTAGACTTTAAAAGGGAATTAGTATGACCAAAAGCTGTATCGATCTCCCAGCGACAAGCTGATTGCCGGCGTTTGCGGCGGTCTGGCGGCCTATTTTGACATTGACCCAGTGATTGTCCGGATCGGCTTTCTTATCCTGTTATTACCGGGAGGACTGCCGGGGTTTGTGCCGTACCTTATCCTGTGGTTTGTGGTGCCGGTAGCTCCGCATACCGATATGAAAAAAAGTACTTGACAAGTAAACGTAAGCAGCATACTATTACAGTATTAAGCGTAAATCCAAAAGAAATACACTTAAAAATTCTTTTCTTGCAAGAGGAAAAACTTAAATACCGGCCTGATCAGTCGGTATTTTTGTTTGGTAATCCCGTTGGGCCATGTCCTCGGTCAGCCCGTGTCAGTCGGACAACCCGGGCTGGCGGTGGATTACCACGGCGCAGCTGTTTACATCAAGGATCATATCTGTTAGGATAGTTAAAGATTAAGTGAAAAAGGTTTGTATTCTATGGCCAAAAAAGGCGAAAAGCGCAAAATTATCGGAATGATCAGTGAAGAAAGCGGCGAACGGCGCTACTACACGACGAAAAATACTATGAATACCCCTGAAAAACTAAGCTTACGCAAGTATAGCCCGAAGCTTCGTAAGGTCGTCGTTTTTACCGAGACCAAGAAGAGTCTCGGCCGCAACGAAGTCAAACCTAAAAAATAGCTGACTTGCCAATATAGCTAAGGCACCTTTCTAGGTGCCTTTTTTAGTGTGTCCGAAATCGTCTGATTGTTTATTGTTTGCTGTTGAGGTCGAGGATGGTGTTAATCATCTCGGCGTGGCTCCATACCAGCGGCGTGACGCCCAGCGGAGCGGCGCTTTCCGGGTCGAATTGTTCGCTTAAGATGCCACTGGGCAACTGGCGGTCGAGGGCCCACTGCAAAAGCGCTTGGGCATCGGCGTCACGGTGGGTGCTGGCGTAGTACTGGGCCAGCCACAGAGTCGTGACGATCCACGGGTTACCCAGGTACTCGGGCTTGCTCTGGAAGTAATTATCGTGCTCATAACGCAGGACGCCGCCACTCGGGCTGCTATTGAGGAGACGTTCCTCGACGCGCCGGGCGGTGCTGACCAGCCGTTCGTCGTCCAAACTGAGGCCGGCGTACATATACGGCCCGTAGAGGCTGGAGATGTCCAGGGTATTGTCGTAGACCAGCGAACCATCATCTTGCAGTAGAAAGCCTTTAACGAAGTAGCCATCGGCGTGGTAGAGGCGGCCTAAGTTGGCCCGCATGTCATCGGCGGCTCGTTTCCAGCGGGCGGCATCTTCCGGGGCTTCCATTAATAGGGCGAGTTTGGCGGCGGCCATCAAACCGGCGATAGTGACACTGACACTATAGGTGCTGGTTAGGAACTTTTCTTCCCACAAGTCGTAGCTGGCGTGCGGCAGGCCGGTGGCGTCGTCGATAAAGGTCGTCATAAAGTTGGCGGCGGGCACGACAAAGCTATGATACATCGAATCAATCAGGATTTTATCCTGGCTGGCCTGGTAATATTCGCCGAGCATAAAGATGACGCTGGCCGTCTCGTCTTCTTGAATGGCCAGCTCACTCCGCCGGCCGTGGACCAGGGGGTGCCAGGTGCTGCCGATTGCCCGGTCGGGCTGATACTTGTGCATGAGGTAGCCATCTTTATGGACGGTGTCGCGGGCAAAACCGAAGAAGTTCTTGGCTTCTTCAAAGTGACCGAGCCGGATAAGAGGCCAGATGGCGTAGGCAGCGTCGCGCGGCCAACAGTAACAGTAGTAATCGCGGCCGTAGTTAAAGATGCTCGAATCGCCGCTGGCCAGTACCGAACCGCGCTCATCGCAGTGGGCTTTGACGACTAGCAGGCTGTGTTGCAGGGTACGTTGATTGGCGACCGGCACATCGACGTCAGTTTCCCCTAACCAATCTTGCCAAAAGGTCCGGGCCTGTTCCAGTCGCAGTGCCATATCCTGACCTTTGAATTTGAGGTGAGTTTTTTGGGCGTCGGCCTGGTTGTTAGTGGCGATCACCCAGTAGTCGATGACGGTGCTCTGGTGGCCACCGAGCGTCTCCTGAAAGCGGATAACGGAATCGACGCCGCCGTGTTCGACGGCATTCTCAGACAATTCACCATCTTCGGCGTCGATAAAGGTGCCGGCTTTGCCTTCGATGGCGTAGTTGCCGACGGCGTACTGGTCAAAATCTTTCCCGTTGGCGAATTTGCCGGCAATCGACAGACAGTAGCGGCCTTTGTAGTCGAGCAAGTAGTGGTCGTCGGGGACATACATGGCGGTATCGGCCCGTCCGGAGCGGGAGATCTCGAATACTTGATGCATAAAGAGCCGGATGTCGCGGTCGCCTTCGACGTCGTTGGTCAGGGTAATGTGGCGGATAAAAGCGTTAGTCGTCGGGTCGATGTAATCTTGCAGTAACAGGCTGATACTCAGGGCGGCGGAATGCATGGTAATACGGCTAATCAGGGCGTCGGCTTCGAAGTCCAGGGCAATATCCCAGTTACCGTCGTCGGTCCAGCTAAACTGACCGGCGACCCAAATACCGATTTTGTGTTTACTGCTGCGGGCAGTGGTCAGATTCTCGAGCCCGACGTAAGGGTAATAGAAATCATGAACCAAACCGGTCTCGTCGAGGCCGACAAACATTTGACCATTACTTAAGACGACTGGCCGTCCCATTTAAGTCGTACTCCCCACCGCCGCCGTCATGTTTAGACTAAGATTCCCGTTTTGCTGAGCCGATATTTCAGGTCGTGATAGGCGTTCATGAAGTTAATGTAGGCTTCGTAGGGGGTGTCGTAGGGACTAAAGTAGGCGTGGATATCACCGTCGTTGAAGTACTTGGTGCACATGTAGTAGAAGTGGTCACTGGTCTGCAGCCGGCGCCAATCTTCGATCAGGTTAAAATCACCGGTTTTGATGATGTCATCCTGCAAGTCATAGAGAGCGTGGATGGCCGTCGTTTGGAGGGCGTTGCCCAGCCAGGCGCTCAGGTCCCGCTCGGTATCGGCCCAGGTGGTCGTCTGGGGGACGTCGACTTGGTCAACCGGCTGATAGGCGTCAATGACCTCGCTGACGGTCATGAAGGTGTGACCCTTGGTCTTGAGCCACTCGGCCGGCAGGTGCGACAGGAAGTCAAAGATGCCCGATTCACTCCATTGGTGCTCGCCAAACGTTTCGTAGTCCATGAATAGATTGAAATTGGTGGCCTTGGTATCTTCACTCAGCCAGTGGGCGAACTTGTCAGCCGTCAGCGGCCACTCGGACCAGCTTTGATCGCCAAAACGGAAAGCGATATCGTCGCTCAACTTGTAGTTCTTCATCAGCAGGCGGATGTTGTTGGTGTAGGTCGGGCGGTAGACGTAGTTCGGGCTGCGCCAATCGAGGATTGGATCCCAACCTTCGGCTAAAATACCCTTGTAGCCGGCTTTATCGGCCCAATTGGCGACGTCATTATTGTAGGCGAGCTCGGTGTTACGGAAAACCTTGGGGGTTTGCCCAAATAACTCTTGGACTTTACGTTTGTGCATGTCGACTTGCATCTCAAATTCGGCCCGTGAGTAGAAGAAAGCCAGGCTGTGGTGATAGGTCTCGGCGACAATTTCAACTTGGCCGGTGGCGCAAAGAGCTTTAAAGGAATCGAGGGCTTCGGGACTCCAGCGTTCTAACTGCTCCAGGACGGTCCCGGTGATACTCAGGCTGACTTTGAACTCGGGGTTAGCTTTGAGCAACTCGAGCAGGCGGGCATTGGTCGGCAGGTATGATTTTTCGGCGACTTTCTTCAGGATCCGTTCGTTACTGGTCTTGTCATCGAAGTTGGCATCGAAGTAATTATGGTCGACACCGCTGTCGAAAATCGTGTAGTGCCGGATGCGGTAGGGTTGGTGGACGTGCAGGTAGAGAACGATGGCTTTGCTCATGAGGTAGCTCCGACTAGGTGGTCTTGGTATATTTTTTCAATCTTGTGGCTGGCATTATCCCAGCTCATGCGGGCAAATTCCTGGTAGGCGTTGGCGTGCAGCACGTCACGCAGGGCATCGTTTTGGACAACCGACGTGATCTGGTTGGCCATTTCGTTGATATCCCAGAAGTCGACTTTCAAACAGTTCTTCAAGATTTCACTGATGCCCGACTGGTAGGTCACTAGCGCCGGCGTGCCGTAGCCGATGGCCTCGAGCGGCGTCAGCCCAAACGGCTCTGATACGCTGGGCATGACGAACAGATCGGCGATGGCGTAGGCGTCGCGCCAGCGCTTGCCCCGTTGGAAATCGGCGAACAGGACATTCTTACCGATCCCCAAGGCGGCCGACATAGTGAGGAGCTCGTAGTACTGCTCGCCGCTGCCGACAATTAAGAACATGGTCTTGGGATGCTTGGCGACGACGATTTTGGCAGCTTTCAATAAGTTGGGCAGGCCTTTTTGGACGGTCAAGCGGCCAATATTACTCACCACCCGCCACCCTTGGGCTTTCAGGCTCTCCAGGTAGTGATAGCTATTGTCCGGACAGAGCGGTGTAATATCACCGGGTTCGATGCTGTTATGAACGACTTCAATTTTGTCAGCCGGGACGCCATAGTCGCGCATAATCGAGTTCTTGGTGTGTTGGCTAACAGCGATGACTCGATCGGCGGCCAACAGGGCGATTTCTTCGATGTCGTGGACCAGGGGATTGCCGATCCGGCTGCCGGAGCGATCTGATTCGACGGAGTGGACGTGCAAGACAATGGGGCATTGGGAGATCTCTTTGGCGCGGAGGGCGGCTCGAAAGGTCAACCAATCGTGGGCGTGGATAATATCGAATTCGGTCGTTTGGACGAGCTGGGCGACGGCGTGCTCGTAGAGTTCCTGCTGGTCATAGATGTTGAGCCACTTTTCCGAACCGTCGGTCAGGGTGTATTTATAACTGTCATAGGCGATACCCGAGCGGGTCACGCTAGCCACGCCTTGCGGTTGGGCGGCGGTAATTTTCATAAAGTCGATGCCGTGATCGGCCGAATAGGGGACGACGAACTCAATATCGATATCTTTTTTGGAGAGCGATTTACACATCTGGTAGCAGGCAATCCCCAGGCCACCACTGTTATGGGGTGGTAATTCCCATCCTAACATCAATACTTTCATCATCCTCTTTTTAGTCGCCCTATATTTGATTTTTCTTATGCTTAGTATAACGCCCGTTACCCCAAAGCACAACCATATTAACTTCTTAATCATAGCACGCCTGGCGGGGCTGTCAATCTTAATTACAACACTTTAGGCGGAGGTAACCATCCGACTGTGACCGGGCTCACAGTGCGGTGGTGCGCTGCGGCCTGGTCACCTCGACAGCCCGCTGGCTGCGGGGATAGCCCCAGGGGGTCACAAATGAGTAACACCGGTCGCCGCCGTCGTGTATAATAGGATTAAGAAAAGGTAAATGAAGGGTGAATTATAGCCAGAATATGTCCTAATGGCCGCTGATGATGTCCAAACAGCGGCCAACCGCATCGAACAACAGCTCACTTCGCCCACCGTTACGCTCATTCTGGCTTGCGCGACCGTGGGGGCCTTCGTCTATATGAGTTTTCTGTTGCGGCCAGCTTACCGCGGTGACCCTTTACCCTATAGCTTAGCGCTGAGCGCCGAACTGTTTGTCATCATGCAGGGACTGTTATCCTTCTGGACGATACTGAGCGGGCGCTTTAATCCGCGTAATTATGAGTATCACCGCGCTCAAGATCGACTGTACAATGCCCCCCTCGGCAAATCGGCCATCAAAATCCTCAAGAAAAAGGACGCCAAAGTGGCCCGCAGTGTCCAAATGTTCGTCCATCACCAGCCGGTCGATGTTGATATCTTTATCCCCGTCTACGGTGAACCAATCGACGAGATTTCCGCCACGGCCCGGGCGGCCCGCGACGCCTACGGGTTGCACACGACGTATATTCTCGATGACGGCAAATCCGACGAGGTGCAGGCCCTGGCCGCCAAGCTGGGTGTCCAATATGTGCGTCGGCCCCTCAATGAAAGCGCCAAAGCCGGCAACATCAACTACGCCCTCAAACAAAGTCACGGCCAGTTCTTTTTGATACTGGACGCCGATTTCGTGGCCAAGCCGACGATACTGTACGAAACGATGCCATTTTTTGAGAACGACAAGCTGGCGTTCGTCCAGACGCCGCAGTACTACGATAATCAGAATAACTTTGTTTCGACGGCCGCCAGTTTCATGCAACACGTTTTTTACTCCTTGATTCAAGCCGGCAAGAACCGTTTTAATTCGGCTTTTTGCGTCGGGACTAACGTTGTTTTTCGGCGCTCCGCCATCGAAGCGATCGGCGGCATGTACGATAAATCAAAGTCCGAAGACATCTGGACGTCGCTGACATTGCACGAACACGGCTATGAGTCGATCTATATCCCGACGGTGCTGGCCATCGGTAAAACCCCGGAAACTCTCAAGGCTTACTCCAAACAGCAGCTGCGCTGGGCGACCGGCAGTTTTGAGATATTTTTGCGGCACAACCCGTTATTCGCCAAAAAACTGACGATTGACCAGCGCCTGCAATACTTTGCCACCACCTCCTACTATTTTGTCGGTTTTTCAGTCTTGTTGCTGCTCTTGTTGCCCCCACTGCAGATTTACTTCAACCTATCGCCCATCAACGTGGCCATTCCGTTTTGGCAATGGGCCCTTATGTATAGCGGTTTTTATGTCCTCCAGTTGCTACTGGCTTTCTACACCATGGGGGGCTTAAAGCTCAAAACCCTCATGCTGGCCAACGCTTCATTTCCGATTTATGTCAAAGCTTTTTTTAATGCCCTGCGCGGCAAAGACTTGACGTGGCAGGCGACTAATAAAGTGTCGTATGACTCGCCCTTTAATTACGTACGCATGCAGGTCTATATCTTCTTATTTTTATTATTGACGACGGCCGTGGGCGTCTGGAAGGCTCTCTATACCGATTCCTATTCGGTGTCGGTGGCCTGGAATGCCTTGAACACGGTCGTTTTTGGCTATTTTACGGTGGTCGCCTGGCGCGAAGGCCACCTGCTTCGCGCCCAGCGCAAAGTCAATCGTCGGGCCGCCCGGCTCGTGTCTAATGGGACGGGGCCAGCGGCGTGACTTTGTGGAGTCGCTTGAAATTTTTGATGGGTTTGGTCTTCGTGCTGCTGCTGGTGGGCGGTCTGCTGCTGTACCTCAATAACACTATGTCGACGGTCCATTCCTATAAAGCCGAATTGCGGGCCGACGCCGTGACGGTCGGCACTGACTATCCTGGCTTGGTCGTCAAGCAACCGGTCGAAGAGGGGGACCGCGTGTCTAAGGGACAAGTTTTGTTTGAAATTCGGAGCCCCCAATTAACGGCGTCGCTCGCCGACCACACCACCACGGCGGCGGCGCTGCCCTTCACGCTCGATAAAACGACGGGCGACATCGTTTTTAAAGCGAGTGATGATGGCGTCATCCAAAAAATTAATTATCGGGCCGGCTCCTACGCGCCGGTCGGAGGGGTACTGGCGACCATTAATACCGTTGGATCGCTCTACGTCGCCGGCCACTACCGGCTGACACCCCCGGACTACGCCCGCATTGCCAAGGGCAACGCTTTGGCGGTGACCTTCCCCGACAACAGTAAAGTTCTCGCCCAGGTCTACAACATTTCCGTCGCCAGCAACGGCAATTCGGTCGACACTATTATTAAGGGCCGCTTGGCGCACGCCGACATTAATGAGTTTCGCTTTTCGGTCGGCACGCCCGTCGAGGCCAGCCTGAAGTTAACCAATAAAACCTGGTATCAGGGACTGCTCGACCTGGGCCGCCAACTTTTGAAGCCGAAGGCGACTTAATGAAGACCCGGCAGCGCATCGTGAGTCTGATAGCCGTGGCGATACTGTTGATTTCGTTGGCCGTCTACGTCGCCTTTATCAATCCGTCGACCGCCCCGCGCCGCCAGACGCTGGTCGATCACGCCACCCTGCAGACGCTGGTGACTAAAAACGCCTCGTCGGTGAGCTTGCGGCACCTGGGGCCCGGAGTGAGGCCACCGACCAATTCCTGGCTCAGCGGGATGGTTCTGCAAGCGACGCCGCAGGCCGTCTATCCCTATCCGTTGAGTTTTTTGGCCACCGAGTCGGGCTTTGAGTTCGGCCTACCGATCATTACGGCGTCAGCGACGACCATCGCCGGCGGACATACCCCCGCGGCGCATATCACTATCAGCGATGCTCAGACGTTTCAGCTTATTCATTACGACAAAGTAACCGCCAGCCTGATGTATCAAACCGCCGCCGGCCGGTCGCTTGGGCAAGTCACCTTGGCGCAAGGCTCACCCTACGTGTACTTCCAGGCGGCGACCGACACAAACTTAACGCTGACTATTCCGGCCGCGGCTGTCAAAAGTCATAGCGACAATTACCTACGTTTTACCAGTAATGGTCAAGACTATGCCATCGTCGGCGCTGGCATGAGACAACAAGGTGATGCGGTGACGATAAGCGCTTTGACGGGAGAACTGGTGACCTTTTACGCCCTCGGCGGTAGCCCGTCCGACCAACTGCGCTCCATGGCCGGCAATGTGCTCATCGGGGCCGACGTCAAGGCTGGCCGGCGGGGCAATGACAGCACCACGACTCTGTCCTACCATACCCAAAATAATCAGCCGACTCTCGTGGCGGCTTTGCCGTATGAGACAGTTAGTATCAAAGGTCCGGCCCTGACGAGCTACGACACCATCTACGGTTCGATGGCGGCCCACAGAGCCAGCGGTTTCACGGCCAGCGCGCCCGTCATCAGTGCCTCGAACCAGCTCGACCTGTCGAAGCTCAGTGGCGCCCAAATCGACCAGCTGACGACCTCCCTGAAAGCCGACGCCGCCACGACGGTCATCGATAAGCGGGATAGTTATTTTGCCGGCAAACAGTTGGCCCGCGCCGCCAATCTGCTCGATATCGCCCAGAAATTGAGCCAACCGGCCATCGCCCATAGTTTGCAGCAAAAACTAAATACCGCTTTCGACAGTCGCCTCGGGGCGGATTACTTTTATTACGACATCAGCCTACGCGGCGTGGCCCCCACTGTCAATTCGTTTGGTTCGGAAGATTTCAACGACCACCACTTCCATTATGGCTACTTTATCTACGCCGCCAGTATTCTCGGCAAGTATGACCCCAGTTTCGTCGATCGCCATGGCAAAGAAGTTAATTTGCTGGTGGCCGACATTGCCAGCTATCAAGCGTCGGCTGATTTTCCCGTGCAGCGCTACTTTGATCCATACGCCGGACATTCTTGGGCGTCTGGGTTGGCCCCGTTTGCCGACGGCAATAACCAAGAGTCAAGTTCCGAAGCTATTCAAGCCTGGAACGCCACCACCCTCTGGGCCCAGGTGACCCATAATGCCACGCTGGAAGCGGCCGGCAGCTGGCTGCTGTCGAATGAAACGGCCAGTGCCGCCCGCAGCTGGCGCTCCGTTGATACCACGCCGCAGGGGTTCGATCAGTACACGAGCCCCCTCGTTGATATTAATTGGGGCGGTAAGCGCACCTACGCTACTTTCTTTAGCGACGATGCCGTGACAAAGCTCGGCATCCAACTGATTCCGCTCAACCCGGTCATGGTGAATTTCTCTAACGATAACCTACATATTGGCCAAGCGATTAGCGCCTCTATTCACGACGATAACTACAATGCGCCGCTGGGGGACTACGCCTTGATGTACTTAAGTCTGACCGATTCCTCTAAAGCGGCCTTGTTGAGTACAAAGCAGCAAGCCAGCTTTATTGATGACGGTAATTCGCGGACCTATCTGGACGCCTGGATTGATAGCCAAGCCAACCACTAGCCGGACCGTCAGCGCTTTTCGATGGGCTTCTGTTGGCCAGCCAATTCGGACACTGGGGGGCTCGCGCGGCCCCGGACACTCAAAAAACGTGCCATAATAACGGCAGCGGCCCACCGAACTAGCGATACTAAAGGACCGCTAACTCGAAAGTTTGAAATGAAAGCGACAAAACAGCCCGGACGAATCCTAAAAACGATACGTCAATTGCAATCGGCCGACGATAACTATGGGCGTACCTACGCCGGCAATTTTGAACAGATCGCCCTGGCTGTCGTCATTATGGTCGTTGCGGCGCTCTACCAAGGTTTCCCGGCCTATGCCCGGCTCGACGTCTTAGTGCTCGGACTACTGTTCATTTTATCGATTGTCTTTGAAAAATATTTGAATCGCTGGTTGACTCTCGTTTTTTTGATGGCGCTGCTAGTTTTCGGCGGCTGGGTGTATTGGCTGACCAAATGACCCGGGCCTGACTGTCGGCAATTGGCCGGTTTATCAGGTTATAGCGGAGGGATTGTCGGTGGTGATATACTAGTATGGCTATAATTATGAGACCTATTGAGGACACTATGACAACGACCGACTACGTAATTGAAGCGACTAATTTAACCAAATCATTTGGCGATAATCACGTGCTCAAAGGCATTGACCTGCGCGTCCAGCGCGGCACGATGCTAGCGCTGCTCGGGCCGAACGGCGCCGGCAAAACGACTGCCGTCCGCATATTGAGTACACTGCTGCAAGCCGACGCCGGCCACTTGAGCGTCGAGGGCTTTGACGTCCGAACCGAGGCCGATAAAGTGCGGGGCGTCATCGGTCTAACTGGCCAATCGGCGGCCGTTGATGAATTATTGACGGGTCGGGAGAATTTGGTGATGATGGGCCGATTGTACCGACTGACCAAAGCCAGTGCGACAGCCCGGGCCGAGGAGCTACTGACTGAGTTCGACCTTCAGGCGGCGGCTAATCGCCCGACTAAAACCTATTCCGGTGGTATGCGCCGCAAACTCGACCTGGCCGTTAGCTTAATTGCGACGCCGCCGGTCATTTTCCTCGACGAGCCGACGACCGGTCTCGATCCGCGCTCGCGTCTGGCGATGTGGGCCATCATTAAAAAGTTATTGGCCGACGGCACGACGATATTGCTGACGACCCAGTACCTCGATGAAGCCGATCAGCTGGCCGATCAAATCGTCGTCATCGACGGCGGGAAGGTGATTGCCGCCGGGACGGCCAGCCAGCTGAAAGCCAAAGTCGGGAAGGACCGCCTGGAGCTTACCTTTACAAATGGTGACTCCCTGGCGGCGGCCGTGAAAACTCTCGGGTCAGCCGTCGTCGATACCAATCAGCGGGAGGCGTCGGCCACCCTGGTTATTAATAACGTCAGCCGTGACGTCACCCAGGTGCTCGACGATTTGGCGGCTGCGGGTATCGTGGTCGTGTCGCTGGCCGTCCATAAACCGAGTCTCGATGACGTCTTTTTAGCCTTGACCGGCAAGCAGTCTAAAAACACTATGGCGGAGGCCGCCTGATGGCCAGTCAGCTCCAGTTTCAAACGAAACCCAAGTACGTCTTGGCGGTACTTGATTCGCTGATAATGATTAAGCGCAGTAGTCTGCATATTTTACGTAATCAAGACCAGCTACTCGGGACATTCTTCCAACCGATCATGTTCCTGGTGCTATTTGCGGCTGTTTTTGGCGGCGCCATTTCCAAAGCCTTGCCGCCGGGAGTCACCTACTTAAACTTCCTGATGGCCGGTATTATCGTCCAGACGGTGGCGTTTGGCTCGACGACGACGGCCGTTTCGGTGTGCAGTGACCTGCGCAAAGGCATCATGGATCGTTTCCGGTCGCTGCCGATGTCTAACTTAGCCGTCCTCAACGGCCATGTCGTCTCCGACGTGTTTCGGAACAGTTTTTCGACCGCTGTCATGTTGCTGACGGGGCTGCTTATTGGCTTTCGGTCCCAGGCCAGCCTGGGCGAGTGGCTCCAGATTATTGGCATCTTATTGCTGTTTACCTTAGCCTTTTCGTGGTTGGCGGCGATTGTCGGCGTCCTGGCAAAAAGTGTGGAGGCCGTGCAGTGGTTGACGTTCGTCTTTATCTTTCCGTTGACTTTTGCCAGTAGTGCCTTTGTGCCGGCCGAAAGCATGCCCGCCGGACTGCGGGCTTTTGCCGTCAACCAGCCGATTACGCAAGTCGTTGACGCCGTCCGGGCCTTAATACTGGGAGCCCCGATCGGTCAACACGGCTGGCTGGCGGTGGCGTGGTCGGTCGGCCTGCTGCTGGTAACCGTTCCGCTGGCGGCTTGGCTGTTTCGCCGCCAAGCGACCCAGTAAGGGACCGGGTTGTTGAGTGATTAGCCTACTTGGCGGGGCCAAGTCGCTTGGTTGCCAGATCACCGAGCAGTTTTTTGAGCGATTGGGGCGTGATACTTTTATCAAATAGCTCGGGCAAGGCAGGGACAATTGGGGCGAGGCGAGGTGATTCTTGCCGGCCGATAGGCAGTCTGCTCGGCGGTCTGGCCGTCAGCACCGGGTTGTGTCTTTTGGCGGCGGGCGAGAAGCGGTAGGCTTTGGCTATTAAGCGGGCTTTGAGGAGGTCATCGTGACTGAGGCGTTTGGCCAGCGCCCGGCCGCGATCCAGCAATTCGCTGTCAGGCGATTCGACGGCCAGGACAATGTTCAATAGGTCTTCGAGGGCCGGCCGATAGTCCTCAATGAGGCTGACTTTAGTGAAGTGGCCGGCGCTGAATTGACGGCGGCGATCGCTCGCCGCTGCCGGGGACTCGACACTATATTTAACGCTTTGGGAACCGACCGGGCGGGCCAGCTGGGCTCGCAGTTCGGCGGCGCTCCTTTTATCGGGGTAGGGTCCTGGCAATGTATCATAGTCGGTTTTGAAAGGTTGGATAACTCGCTCGGCGCTGACCAGATTATTTCGCTCCAGCTCGCGACTCGCCCTATCCAATTTTGACAGACGGGCATAGTAGACCATGGCATCGGCCGGGGAGTTTAAGGAGCCGGCGAAGTCGGCGGTCGACAGAGCGCCGCCAGGAGCGGTCAGTAAATCAAGCAAAACGCGCAGCCGGTGCTGGGGCGCCCGTGTTTGACTGAGTGAAAAAGTCGGGCCGAAGACGTTCTGTAGAGACACGTCAGGATAACGTAGGCTCCAGTCGAGTAACAGACCGGCCAGAGGAAGGCCCCGGGTACGGCCGGACTCGGACAGCTCGTAGCCGACAGCCGTGTCGCGCGGGCCCCGGGCCGGTTTTTGAACGACTTGGCCGATGGGCTGGAAACTTTGTTCGCAGTAGCCAAATGGTATGCCCGGCGCGGGTTTCCACGGCGGGGTGGGACCAAGCCACGCCCCAAAGCCTAGGCCCATTTGATGACGATCGAGGGCGGCATCGGCCTGTCCTAGGTAGAGCAGCGTCAAGGCTTTGGCCTCGTGGTTGCCGACGCCGACCAGCAGGCGCAGCGTGTAATCAGATACTAGTCGTTCCGGCGGAGCGACTTCCGGGAGATTACTGAATGACTCTGACATAGTATCCTATATAATACAACAATATCAGAAATATACAACTAGAAGATTTGTTCTCTCGGTCGTCGACGGCCGGCCCCGCCGGGCTGTGACTCAGTCAAAGGTCAGGGTACTGAAGTAGTCGTCGAGTGTTTCGGCGCGTCGAATCAGTTTCGTTTCACCCGACGGCTGCCAAAGAAGTTCGGCCGAGCGCAGCGTGCCATTGTAGTTAAAGCCCATACTGTGACCGTGGGCGCCGGTATCATGGATGACGACGATATCGCCCTCGACAGTCTTAGGCAGCATCCGCTGGATGGCGAACTTATCATTATTCTCACATAGTAAACCAGTGACGTCGTAGACGTGAGTGAGGGGCTCGTTTTGTTTAGCGAGGACGGTAATGTGGTGATAGGCACCGTACAAGGCGGGGCGCATGAGATTGGCCATGCTGGCATCGAGTCCGACGTAGTCGCGGTAGGTGTGCTTGAGGTGCAAGACGGTGCTCACCAAGTAGCCGTGCGGGCCGGTCACATAGCGACCACATTCCAGATAGAGCTTGGGTGAGAGCTGCCCCTGAAACATCGTTTCATAAAGAGTTTTGATGTGACTGGATACTTTATCGACATCTAACTCGGCTTGATCCGGGAGGTAGGGAATGCCGAAGCCGCCGCCCAGATTGATAAATTCGAGTTCAATTGCCAAATTGTCTTTCAGCTCCCGGGCCAATTCGAACATCATGCGGGCCGTTTCGATAAAGTAACTGGGGTCGAGCTCATTACTGGCCAGCATGGTGTGCAGTCCAAAGCGGCGGACGCCTTTGTCATAACTCATCCGGTAGGCTTCAAATATTTGGTCCCGGGTTAATCCATACTTGGCTTCGGCCGGGTTACCGATAATGACATTGCCGGTTCGCTCCGATCCGGGATTAAAGCGAAAACATAGTATATCGGGCAGATGGCCGATGGCAGCTATCAGGTGGTCGATGTGGCTGATATCATCGAGGTTAATAATTGCGCCCAGTTCGTTGGCTTTGACAAATTCAGCGGCCGGAGTGTCATTACTGCTAAACATGATTTGGTGGCCTTGAAAACCGACTTTTTCGGCCAGGACTAGTTCGGCCAGCGAGCTACAGTCAGCACCCATGCCTTCCGCTTTCAGCAGCGCCAGTATTGCCGGGTTGGGCAGGGCTTTCACCGCGTAATAATTAGTAAAACCCGGCGCCCAGTTAAAGACCCGGTTCAGATTCTGGGCCGTTGCCCGCAGGCCGGCTTCATCGTAAATATGATAGGGAGTGGGGTAGGTGGCGCCGAGTTCTGTGATGGTGCCGGCGTCAAAAGGTAATACTTTCATTCCATCAAGTATAGCATTCTGAGGTGTTCATGAGGCGCCGGGTGGTCAGTTGAACGTTAGGCCGTAAAAATATCACCCAGGGCGGCCTGGACTTCGTGATAAATAAGTTGGTGGCCGCGGGCATTGGGGTGTCGGCCATCAAAAGCGGTCACTGACTCGATAGGATACGGTCGAAAGGCTGCCTCTACATCGACATATAATTCGGCGGCCTGGGCCGCTTGGTCGCGCATCAGGCCAGCGTATTGCTCGATCAAATCATTCTGGAGGATGACAGCCGTGTCGCTGCTGGGACGAGTCTTCGACTCATCGACCGGCTGCGGCCCGACATAGAGAACTTTCATACCGATGCTGGAGCTGTGGTCACTAAACATAGCGAGCCCAGCAGCAAAGCGCTGCAAGGTGATGATGGGCGAGGTCATATCGGGCATAATCTTCGACTCGTTGATGCCGACCGACAGGATTCTGGTACTAGTGCCGTCGGGGGTCTGGCAGTAGCGGGCCGGGGTGTTGGTGGCCAGGAAACGTTTGTTGATGGCCGTCAGGGTAAAACCCGGCACGGCGTGGTTAGTCACCACCAACGGATCGAGAACCCGCTGCTCGTTGGCCAGGACGGCATCACGGTGGAGTTGGGCCGCCCAGCCACCGTAGTCGCGGGCGTGCATGCCGTAGGCGCTGCTACCGCCTTCGATAATTAATACTTTCATTAGTATTATTATACCACAAACTTACTCAAAAACAATAGGGGCGGTGGCTCGTCGGGGGCTTAAGCCGGGGGATCCGGTAAGGCTGTCAGGCGCGTTAAGGGGTATTCGGCGACCAGGTAGAGCACCGACCGATTGTTCTGTCTCGTTCGGGGCAACCTGCTGTGCACGGCGACTATCGTTCCGGCCGCCGCGGCGACGTGGCGATAGGCGGCCTCAATCTCCAGGCGGCCTTTTTCAGCCAGAGCCAACAGGTCTGGTCCCGAACCACCGACAATAGATATCACCTCGAAACTCGGGTCGGGGGCGGTCAGCGGATATTCGGCGACTAGGTGGAGGGTCGAATAGTGACGCTCGCTATCCCCGCCGTGAGTCGTCTGTTTGAACTGGAGGGTATGTTCGGCGACAATCGCCCCGGCCCGGGCGGCAACCAGGTTATAGACCGCTTGAATTTCCTGGCCGTCAGTATGGGCGGCGGCTCGTTGATCGGGACCGGGATTGTCAATGATTGCGCTGACTTCGAACGGCATATACACCCCTTGCATTGCCTTATGGATAGTAGGTAGATAGTAGCAGAGATTGGGCTGAAATCACTACCAGTTATTCTGGTTGCCGCCGGCAGGAGGGAATTAAGCTAAGCTGACCCGCTCTGATAGTTGTTCTGGGGAGTGGCGTCCTCTTAGCCGTCATGGGCAGCAAAACTACTGACTCGTGGATTGATCGGGCTGGTCGGGTAATTCCGGCACCCGTAAATCTTCAGTCAAGCCCAAGCCGAGAACGGTGGACAGCGCCGCGTTGACGCCTTTTTCAAAGCCTTGCCTCTCGCTGGCCGCCAGCGGGCTGGGATCTTGGTATCTGGTCAACGCTTGGGTGTTCACGAGGTGCTTCGCCAAATCAAATATGCCCGGGAAACGAAGTTTAAGCTCATGATGAGTGCCCAGAATTTCATTCATTTCTTCGGTCGTTTTCATGCGGGTGCCATCAAAATTCACGGCGTTAGCCATGGCGATGGCTTCGTCGCTCTTAATGTCCGCTAATCCTTCTTCCAAACTCATAATACAGACATTATACAACAAACGGCAATAATTACAACAATAGGCGGCCGTCTCACATAATTCTCGTTTATGCTTTGCCGCTGACGACGGCAAATGCCAGGACTAACACCGATAAAGTGACGATGACAAAAGCTAGCCGGACAAACGTGTTCGACAGTCGGCTGTTCTTGTATTCCCCCATTATGGTGGGGTTGTTGCCGATCCGCACAATCGTCCACAGCAGCGGCACTGAGGCGATACTATTGAAGACGGCGGTGAAAATCAGGGCTTTTATCGGGTTGATCCCTAAGAAGTTTATGAGTAGTCCGGCCAAGGTCGCGCCGGCAATGATCCCGTAGAAAATGCGGGCCCGCTTGTATTTGCGGTGGAGGCCCTCTTTCCAGCCGGCCGCTTCACAAATAGCGTAAGACGACGAGCCGGCCAAGACCGGTACGGCCAACAGGCCAATGCCGATAATACCGAAGGAGAAGATGAGTTTGGCAACCAAGCCGGCGTTTGGAAAACTATGCACCAGCGGTTGTAAGGCCCGGGCGGCATCGGCCGCCGTGTCAATATTCGTGACACCGCCGTTAAAGAGGACCGAGGCGCAGACGACGACGATGAACCAGGCCATGACGATAGTCAGGGTCATGCCGACGATATTATCGGTGCGGACACTCTTCAAGAAATGTTTATTGACGGTCGGTGGCAGCCCGGATTGAGTGAGCCGGCGGCTTTCGATTTCACCTTCCACGACTTCGGAAGTATCCCAAAAGAATAAATATGGTGAAATGGTCGTGCCGATCATCCCGACAAATATGTAGACTTTGTTAAAACCGAAGTGTTTGGGCAGCGAGAAAGTCGCCTGCAGGATGTGCCCCCAAGGTTGGCCGATGAGAAAGGCCGTAATCGGGTAGGCGAACAGGGAAATGGCCAACCATTTCAGAATGCGGGCGTACGATTTATAGTTGACGAAGACTTCGAGCAGGACGACTCCGACCGCAAAAAATATGGCCCAAAAGGCAAAGGGCAAGGGCGCGATCAGTTTCATCGAGGCCGCCATCGCGCCCAGGTCGGCGCCGATATTTATGGTGTTGGCCACCACGACGAGTACGACGGAGGCGTAGAGCAATTTACGACTATAATTTTCTTTAATAACCGCCGCCAACCCTTTCCCCGTGACGGCCCCTATTCGCGAGCAGCTGTCTTGGACGGCGATCAATAGGGGGAACATGAGGGGAAAGGCCCACAGCAGGCCTAAGCCAAAACCGGCCCCGGCCTGCGAGTAGGTGGCGATACCCGACGGGTCGTCATCGGCTGCCCCGGTAATCAGCCCGGGCCCGAGGACGCGCAGGAAGCGGTTAAAACGTCGTCGGCTGAGCCTCGTCTTGCCGAACCCCTGAGCGGCCCGTTCGGTCTTGATAATTTCGGCTTCAACCTTTTTGAAACCGGATGTGGATCCGCGAGGTTTAGTCATGTCGTCGTTCTGACTGGTCGAATGAATTGTGGAATGGTTGGTTAGGTGAACTCACCCGTTCATTCTAGCAATAAAACGGAAAAGTTGATTCATAAAATGCCGTCATGCCGGATGAGGCGACAAACGTGGCAGTTTGGTCTAGCTTGAAAAACACTGCGGTGGGGCGGACAGCAGGCGGGCAGTGATGAAACGGAGGCCTGGTGGCGGGCCATAAGACAGACACTAAGGGACAGACTGGCCCACGGCGTCCTAATAACAAAAGGTGCTCCCGACCTGATCAGTTAAGATAAGTTAGCCTATGGCTAGGCGGCCGTTACTGGTGAAGTCAACACTCAAATAGCCGAGGTGGGGAACGCCTCGATTATCGATGTAGGAGTGGGGGACACAGAGCCACTCAGCGCTGCGCTGTTCCGGCAGGTCAAAGTGCACAATACTAGTCCGGGCATAGACGTCACCGTTATCGAGAGTGTCTCCCTGGGCCCGCAAGGTCGCCCAAAAGGTAATGGCCTCAAAGGGGCTGGGAACTCTCAATTGGGGATGGGTGGCTTGCAACTCATCAAACTTGCTACGTTGGGCCAGGACTGGGCCTTCCAGCCCGGGGGTATAGGTGGTCGGAATCAAGCTGAACAAAAAGGCCCGCTTATCGCTCGATCGCCCGCCGGCCAGTTGTCGGTGCTGGTATTTACTGAGTAATTCGTCATTGACCAAACTCTCATGGGGCTGCTTTTTACCAAAATCAAGGGCCGACTGGCGGACTTCATGGCGGTGGGCCTGGACATTAGGGGTGGCCACCAAGGTGTAGCGCCGCTGGGGATCAGCCTCCTGGGTCGCTTGAATATAGGCCTGTCGCGGCGCGCTGAACCAGTCGGCAAACTCGCTTTCCAATCCATCGAGCGAGGCCGGCTTGATTTTATATTGGCGGGCCCGTGCCTTATTCAGGCGATCGATGATGCTTTTATAGGCTTGATAGGACGGGCCCAGCGGAAAATCAAGCGCCTCTTTACTGGCGGGGGCGAACTGGCTATCGGCCTGGAGGGCTCTGTGCAGAGCCAGCCCGCCAGCCGCGTGCGGCAGCCGCAACCCGCGCTGGGCCGCGGCCCGCTGAATTTCCTGACCGGCGGCCTCGAATTCGGCCGCGGCTTTCAGTAACCACTCATCGGACTGTTCGGCCGGATTAACGGCCATGGTAATGCCTTTTCCAAGCTCAATATCCACGACATGACCCCTGTTTAGACGATGACGCTAGTATAGGTGAACGACCGGCCGAGGGCCTAGGAGATTTATTACAGTCGCGGCCAACTTATCCGCCGGTCACTTTTAGCCAAGTTCGATCGCAGGTCGCAGGGCGCGAAGTGCATAGGCGATTTCTTGCCCGGCCGTGGCCCGTTGGGCGCGTCGGAGATCGGGCGACGTCTCGATTTCCTGGGACAGGTTTTGGAGATGAATAATTCTGTCATCGATGTACGATTCGCGGTAGCTGTCCGCCGGGATCAGTCGGCTGGCCCGCATTTCGCTATTGGCGCGGGCGAAGGGGGTAAATATACCGCGGAGGAGTGATAAATGTTCGGCGTAGACATGGGCTTCCCGGGACCTGATCTCGGACGACTGATTGGTAAACGCATTGGGGTTTTTTGTCACGCCATAGATGGCCGGCTTGTCCTCATCCAAAAATCCGTTGAACAATAAGTGGACGTACGGAATGACTAATTTAGGGATTTCATGAGCCTTGGGCGGTATCTCAAAATAACTAATCGGCGCAATCGGCGCCCCCATGTCAGTCAAGCTATCATGAATGAGCGCGGTTTGCTTGAGCATACCGGCCGTACGAAGCTGCACATCGATACGCCGTAGCTGTTCGGGGGCAGTGCTTAAGATCATCGAAATATAGTACAGCACTAATGCTTAATATGTCAATAGTTCAGTTCTCTCGTCGCTTCACTCTCGACGGCCGGCAACAACATGACGCCGCCCGGGAATCTCCTTTCATTGAGCAGTGACTGATGGGCGTGGCGGAAGATGACTAGTCGGAGTGGAGTGCTTTGACAGGCCCCACTCCGCCTCTCCCGCCACTAGGGTAGAAAGTTAGTCATGGTGCACTAGGATCGTCACATCGGTGCTGGTGTTGGAGTGATCGTGGGCGGCGACGGCTGTCTGGACATCGTACACGCCATTATCGTAGTGGTAGGGTATTACTCCCGGGCCACTGATATCACGGTAGCCGTTGGCGATGTAGAGGGCGTCTGTATTGACGAGGACCGTGCTGTATGAGCCGTTCACGGTGACGCCGATACCCCAACTAGGGTAGGCCCCAAAGGATCCGGTCAGTTTACCGCTGGGTGTCGGCACGTCAAATGGCCAGTCGGTCGGGAGGGTTGGCTTGGTGCTGCCCCCGCCGCCACTCCCCCCACTCGTTCCTTGGGCGGCGACGCTGACCGTCGGCATGGTCACGTGGGCCGGAGTAATTATGCTCGTCAATAGGAACAGGCCAACCAAGACGGTGATGCCGATAAGGGCGCGCTGTTGATTTTTTTGGCGGGTACTTTTCACGATGATCTCCTCGAACTTATTTTGGTTACTACTAGGCTAACGCTCCGCAGGGCGATTTGTTACAAATTTCGTCAGGATTGGTGTTTTTTTAGGCGTGGTCGGTGATCGCCCGCATAGTATCGATCGTCGATTGAATAGATTTCGCCTGGGTAGGGCTGTGCACCGTCTGGAGGGCCGGGGTTAATGTCTCGATGACGTCGCTAGCATCGCGTTGGCGCTGAGCATCGAGACGGCCGTACTCACTGGAATGGTTGGCATAGCTCTTAAACTCAATCGCTTCTTGCAGAATAGCCGCATCTAGTTGGCGAATTGTTTGATCGCTGACTGGCGTTGGGGCAAGCGTCGCCAATTCATTGGCCCGACGTAACATTTGCCGCGAACACAAGTTGGCTTTCTTCGCCGGCGATAGCGTGACGGCTAATTGAGCGTTTTCGCTGCGGATTTTGACGCTGTAGAGCGCTTGACCGGGCAACGCGCTCTGGGCGACACTAATGGTCGAGACGAGTACGACAAGTAGCAGGGCCGGGGTCAAAGCGAATTGCCAATGGAAGCGCCAGCGGGGCTGGTGGTAGTTCTCGATTTGCTGGTGGACGCCCTGCCAGCCAGCGTGGTGGCTGGCCGGGCTGCGCTCCGGTTTAGCTAGGGCCAGCAACTGGTCGGCGACGGCCAACAATTGGGCCGCTTCGTCGGCCTGGGACTGTGTGAGCAGCTCCTGCTGGAGTTCGTGGCGCTCGGTTGAATGACTCATGATAATTTACCTTTTAGTTCTTTGAGGGCCCGGTATTGCAAAATGCGCACGTTACCTTCGGACGTCCCCATAATAACCGACACCTCCCGACAGGACAATTGCTCAAAGAATCGGAGCAGCACGACTGTCCGGAATTTGTCGGGTAATTCCTGGACGAGCGTTCTGACGCGGGCCAGCTCTTCGTCCTGTTCGGCCGTGGCGGCCAGGTCGTAATCGAGGACGATTTCGTAGTCTTCCGGCAGACTGAGATCCTTCTTTTTGCGCCAATTATCGGTGATTAAGTTGCGGGCGACGCGGTAGAGCCAGGCCCGGTGGTTGGCATCGGAGAATTTCGCGCGGTGTTTCCAGGCCCGAAAAAAAACTTCGCCGGTCAGGTCTTCGGCCAACAGGGCATCGCCGGTCTGCCAAAACAAAAAACGATATATTTGATCGGCGTAACTATCATACGATTGTTGGATCAGCTCATCGTTCGGCATGGTGCGTCTAGTATACGTACCTAGGTAGTCTTGAACAACCGTCTGGCTGCGCGCCAGATACGACACGTTAAATGGCGCTTCGCGCCGCGGCTCGACATACCAAGTCAGGGGATAGGGGTGCATAGCTGATCGATCCATAAAGTATACAAACGTATGGGGCGACCTTTTGTTACATATAATGGTTATAAATTTAGGGTACTCAGCCAGCTGCTGTTACAGTTCATGGCCGACGAGGAGCTGGCCGAGGGCGCTAAATTCCGCTTGGCCCACCGTGCTGTAGTCGAGAGTTTTCTGGCCCCCGTCCGTCTCGATGTGGCCCCGTTCGAAAGGAGCGACGCCCAACAGGCTGGCCAGGGTTTGTGAGCCTCCCGAGAACTCCCGTCGAATAAGACGGTCAGAATCGCTTTGGTTGGTTTGTCCGAAAAACTCATCTACCAGCAGCAGCGCCCCGATTGAGTGATAGGCACTATGTCGCCAGGTGCGGAGCCGGCCGGGCCGGGCGAGATCTTGGACGTAGTGACGGACGTCGACCCGCCGACTTTCACCGTCGGTGCGGTAGTGTGCCCCCACGTTACCGTGGCGGGCCGGGTAGTGGACTTCCGGATCAGAGTTGCGCTCGCTATAATCGTCGACACTGGCCCCGGCTCGAACCTCTAGACTGTACCCCGCCCGAATTTGCTGATCAACAAATGTGCTAAAACGTTGGCCCAAGTCTTCTGGTTGGGTAAATTGGTCGCTGGCCCGTGAGTGATCGGCCGAGGGGGATGATTGCATAGACCTACTATATAATAGTATAAGCTAAAGGGCAATAGGCGGCTGGTCTACTTAGGTAGATCTGCCCCGGTGATCGCTGCGCCTCGGCTGTCTAGGTGTCGTTAGGAACTCACTTCTAGGAGTGACGGGTGTAGCTGATCGCAGGCACCGGCTCGACTAAAAAGTTTCTCCGTTACGTCCCTGGGCAGCGCCGCTGAAGAGGCCATGTCGGTCTGGGCCGCTCGGTAATTTTCCTCCGCTCGGGCATCTATACCCAGCCAGTTCTTATAGCTTGAGCTAAACTGTGTACCGGTTTGTAACTCTTCCTCGACCCGCAAAACCATCCGGGCGCGGTTATAACGTTGGAGCCCGACTAAGGCGACATTGAGACCAATGCCGATAACACTCCCGGATGGGTTTCGCCCTTCGGCGATGTTATTAACTAGAAAATAAGCTTGCTGAGAAGCCGCCATGGTATGGACTGCCTCGTTAAAGACACTTCCGCCGACCGCAAACCGAGTTGCCGCTTCTATTTTTGATTTAGTGGCATCGAGGCGGTAATTGTTTGAGCCATTACGGGCCATAAATCGCCCATATGTTCCCATGATGGCTTTCCGCAGCAGGGGCGCACCTAAGTAGGTATGCATTTTAATGCTCCGTTCCGGGTTGCGCGTAAAGAGGTACCGGGCAATACCGCGTTTGACGATACCGGCTTCGGCATACGTTTCTAGGTCCTGAAAAGATGGTCTTCCCTCTATTGGTTTTTCCGGTGAAGAGTCGCACTTTATATACGAATCGAATGACATAATCACGACATTATACAACTTATAGCACAATATGTCAACACATTACAATCTGAGACAAGTTTTTCGACCCATTCAATTAAGGATATGCCGGAGCTAACTGGTAGCCTATCTGCCCGAATCGTCACGGCTTAGAGATCAAGTGATTGACTGGTAAATAAAATACCCCGGGGGTCCGGGGTATTTTAGAGATGTTATTTGTATTTTTAGGCTTTTTTATCGCTATTAATGAAGCGCGAGAGGAGCAAGCCGAACCCGACAATGGCGGCCAGGACGGCTAACCACCACCAGCCGAGGCCGAGGAAGTTAGAGTTCTTTTTCGTACTGGCATCGATGGTGGCCAATTTGGCAATACTGGGTGAGGTCGTCTCGGCGCCCTTTACTTGACCGCTGTTTGTTTCTGGTGTAGTCGTGCTAGCGCCGAGGACTTGCGGGGTACTGACTTCAGCCACAGTAACTGTAGAACTGGGCGTTGGGCTTAAGGTAACCGACGACGGCTGGCCGGGAGTAGACGTATTTGTTAGTGGCGTTACCGTCGATGGCAGGACGATAACT